>DATCGY010000034.1:0-15749 GCA_036508635.1 Candidatus Anoxymicrobiaceae bacterium | reverse complement strand
ATATCTTCGATTGTGAATCGGAAATCCGCGAAGGAGGCCCTTACCGCCTGATTGAACATTATGTACTCCTCGCGGTGTATGGGCCCCGGCAGGCCCGAAAAATGACAGACGTAATCAGGGGTCGTGAGCTCCATGACTTTTTCGGCGTTTCCCCCGCCGAGGGCTGCCTGAAGTTGCCGCGCAACAAGCTTGTTATCCTCGAGCGCCAACGGACGAGCGCCCCCTTTCGCTCCGGCCGCCGTCCGAGCAGCCGGTTATCTGTATCTCAGGTCACTTTACTACATTGAGGCGGCGCGCCTCCACCCTCGCAACCGACGGCCGCGCCAAGCCCCAGCTCCCCACCTGCAACGGCTTCGGGGCTACCGGGCGCTTTGCCTGCATTGAGTTTACATGGAGTTAACATCTGCGAAACACCCGGGAAACAAAACCGGAATATAAACGTAACAGCTTCTATCTTGAAGCGCCAATTCGGGTGGTGTGAACGCCGGAGCAGCGTCGATGGTGACGCTGCCGTGCCGACGGAGGCCGGCGGAAACTCCGCCCTCAAACGTCAGCAGGGGGGGCGGAGATGAGAATCAATTCCGGAGATACGGCCTGGGTCATCGTTGCCGCGGGTTTTGTCCTGATGATGACTCCGGCGCTGGCGTTTTTCTACGGTGGCATGGTGCGAAGAAAGAACATCCTTTCCACCCTGAACCTGAGCTTCATCACAATCGGCCTGATAAGCATCCAGTGGGTGCTTTTTGGATATACGCTGGCTTTCGGCCCCAGTATCGGCGGTCTTTTTGGCAGCCTTCATCTTTTCGGGCTGCACGGGGTCGGCGCCTTGCCGAATCCCGTCTACGCTCCGGGCGTACCCGCCCTCGGCTTCGCGACTTACCAGATGATGTTCGCGATAATCACCCCCGCGCTGATCACGGGAGCTTTCGTCGAGCGCATCAAGTTCAAGACGTTCCTCGTGTTCACCGTCATCTGGGCAACGATCGTATACGACCCGGTGGCACACTGGGTCTGGGGCCAGAACGGGTTCCTTCGTAAGATGGGCGCGCTTGACTTCGCGGGCGGCGCGGTCGTTCACATAACCGCGGGAATCGCGGCCCTGGCTTTCGCCCTCGTCATTGGACAGCGCAAGGGATACGGGAAAGTCTCAATGGAGCCGGCTAATATCCCCTACACGGTTCTTGGTGCGGGCCTGCTGTGGATGGGCTGGTTCGGCTTCAACGGGGGCAGCGCCCTCGCGGCAAACGGGCTGGCCGTGAACGCCGTGATGACCACCAACACATCGGCTGCGACCGCGGCCCTGGTGTGGATGCTCTTGAGCTGGCGCGACGACAAGCCGAGCGTCCTCGGCATCGTGACCGGCGCTGTAGTGGGCCTCGTGGCGATCACTCCCGCCGCCGGTTTTGTGGAGCCGTGGGCGGCGATAATCATCGGTGGCGTTGCGGCGTGTATCAGCTACTACGCGATCCAGCTCAGGCAGAAGACGAAGCTCGATGAGTCGCTCGACGTCTTCGCGTGCCACGGACTCGGAGGGACATGGGGAGCGCTCGCAACCGGTCTTTTCGCGACAACCGCGGTCAACAAGGCGGGGCGCAACGGCCTTTTCTACGGGAACCCCAAGCAGTTCCTCATCCAGTTGGCCTCGGTAGCGATCGTGATATCGTTCACGTTCGTCATGACGTACGGAATCGTAAAGGTGCTCGATATGTTGATGGGCCTCAGGGTTACGGAGAACGAGGAAGAGGTCGGACTCGATATCAGCGAACACGGCGAAAGGGCGACTGCGTAATAGCCCGGGGGCGCACCTCCGGATATTCGACGGGAGAACTTAAATGATCAAGAAGATCGAAGCAATCATAAGGGAAGAGAAGCTCGACGAGGTCAAGGAAGCGCTCAAGGCTATAGGGATAGTCGGGATGAACGTCTTCGAGGTGCAGGGACATGGGAGGCAGGGAGGCATCACACTTGCCGGACGCTCGGGCACGTACCAGATCGACATGCTCCCCCGCGTCCAGTTGAACATCATCTTGAGCGACCATAACGTCGAGAAGACAGTGAAGACGATCAGGGAGTCCGCCAGGACCGGCGGCGACGCCGGCGACGGGCTTATCTTCATATACCCGGTGGAAGACGCGGTCCGCATCAGGACCGGCGAGCGAGGCAGTGAGGCGCTCGCGTACCAGGATGACATCGACAGCCGCCTGGCGAAGTACTACTCCCCGCCGCCGCGAAAAGAGAAAAACGGAGATACTACCACCACTGAAGAAGGAAAGCCCGGCCTTTTTTCCAGGCTCAAATCCCGAATTCTAAAGTAATCTCCTCTCCCCTGGAGAAGCATCACTTCCCCGCGAGCAAACGCATGGGGTTATCCACCATCATCGTATCGATTTGCTCGTCGGTCACTCCGGCGTCCCTCCTCCGCGGTTGAGTCCTGTTCGGTCGGCATCCCGGATTGAAGCCAGGGTCCCTCAGCGGTGAAGCTTGAAAGTGCCCTTGTCGACTGTCGCCCCGTTTACGGTCGCCGTGAAGGTCCCACTCGAGGAAGTGAGACCGGCGTCCATCGTGCCCTTGAAGTCAAAAATGATCAGAATTGAAGTGTCGATCGAGGCATTCACGTTACTGGTGAAGCCGGCCTTGAGCGCGCGGGTCACCGTGTTGTAGTTGTAACTGCTGCTCTTGACCTTCAGGGAGGACGATTCGGCTCCGGTGATAGTGATGGTGCCATCCGGGTTCAGAGTCACGGGAAGAGCGGGGAAAGGGGAGCTCGCCCCCTGCATCTCCAGCGTCCATTGCCCGGCGATCGGACTGTTGGATGACGGAGAGCTCGGGTTCTGAGTCGAGGTGCCGGATTGCGAGTTCGAATCGGCACCACTTGCCTGATCGGATGCCTGCTGCCGGGATTGCTGGGATGATGCAGCCTGCTGATCGGGAGTCAGGGCCTGGGAACCCTGTCCGGGCAGCGAGGAGACCGCACTGCGATAGTTGCTTTCAAGAGAAGGCCCCTTCCTGCCTGCCAGCAGGACGACGCCCGTGACGACGACGATGAGAAGGACGACCAGCAGGGAAACCCCTACGACTATTTTCTCCTTCTCGGTTAGCATTTCGCTTCTCGTTTCACTGCCCGCAGATTCAAGTAAGTTATCGGCCTTTAGACGCCGGCTCTCGAACCACCGTTCATTCGGACGCCGACAGCGGAGCAGACCTGAACGTGCCGGCGTTCACGCTCGTACATATCCCGCCGTGCGCCGGAGCACGAAGTGAGACTCTCTTTCCACTGTCGGTCGCCCTCAGGTATTCGTGCTTCAGTGCGCAATCCGGTACGTCTTCCACAAGGCGGAACCCCCTCCTCGAGAGGAAATCTCCCGCGGCGCCCTCTTCGATGCCGAACACCGGCGGTTCGCCCCGCTTCTCGAGATACGTCCGCCACTCGGCAGCTCCTTCGACCTGTCCGTCCAGATACGCCTGATAGACGTAGTCGAAAACGAGGAAGCTCCCTTCGCCCGAATTGCGAGCCATGAACGACAGCGTCTCGTCAACGGCTTCAGGCGTAAGGTATACCGTTACGCCTTCCCAGATGAACAGCGTCTTCGCTTCCGGGTCATAGCCGCTCTCGAGGAGTCCCTCCTCGAGCTTTCGGTGCTCGAAGTCCACCGGGACGTACGTGACGTGCTCCGGCATCGAGCCAAGCACCCGCCGCACCGTGCGTGCCTTGCGCTTCTGAGTCGCGGGATGGTCGACCTCGAAGACCCTGGTCCACCCGGCGAGGTCGGCAAATCGGTACGCCCTCGAATCGTAGCCCGCGCCCAGGATGACCATCTGGTCGAAACCCTCATCGATACAGCGCTTCAGCCAGTCGTCGATGAAACCCGTGCGGGACGCGATGAACGGCGCCGAACGGCCGGACCTCATGTTGGCGACATAGACTCGAGCTACCCTGGTTCTGAGGCGGCTCCTGCATACCATCCTGAGCCAGAAACCCAGAAAATCCTTTGCAAGAGGATCGAAACAGGCGCGCTCGTCTTCCGGCAGCTTCGACTCGAGGGCCCTGAAGAAAGCGACCCCCTGTGCAGTCCAGCTCGCCCTTCCGCGTCTCATATGCACACTCCTTCATCAATGGTTGGGCATGCCACCCGACGTTAACACGATTGTCCCGCGACCCGCCAGTGGTTCCCGCGTCGAAAGGCCGGTTTGAAGACGGTGGTAGAATTAGTCGATACAAGCTCTGTCCCTGAAGGAAGCACGGGGTTTCGCCAAGATGAACGTTTCGCAGTTGTTCGAGGAGAAGTTCCAGAAGATCGGCGAGCGCGTGATGCTGCAGTTCGAAGGCAGGGGCATCAGCAACAAAGAGCTCCGCGAGCGAACGAACAAGCTGGGCAATGCGCTCCGCGGCCTCGGCATCAAACCAGGCGAGATAGTCGCGGTGACGATGTCCAACTGCCCTCAGGTGCTCGAGTCGTTCGGAGCGATCTTTCGCACCGGGGCCGTCCTCCTTCCGATCCTCTTCGTCCTCACCGCCGAGGAGTGCAGGTTCATCCTCGAAGACTCCGGCGCCGTCGCGGTCATAACCGACTACACGCAGGAGGAGAAGATCCTCGAGGCCTCCGCGGGAATCGAATCGGTCAGGCGCGTGATAGTGGTCGGCGCCCGGGACACCTCGCGCGTAATCGAGTACGAGGACCTGCTCGAGCAGGCCTCCCCCATGATGCCCATCGCGGAAAAAGAACAGGACGATACCGCCATGGTGATGTACACTTCGGGCACCACCGGCCGCCCCAAAGGCGTAGTCCTGACCCACGGCAACCTCCTTGCGGCCGCCATGAGCTCTCACGAGGTCAACGAGCTGACGGAGCCCCGCAACATGTTCCTCTGCCTTCCGCTGGCGCACATCTACGGGGTCGTGGTGATGCATACCGGCGCCACCACGGAGTTCACGGAGGGCAAGGGCGTGATGATACGCTGGTTCGATCCCGAGGAGTGCTTCCGCCTCATCGAGGAATACAGCGTCAACATCTTTCCGGCGGTCCCGGCGATGTTCGCCCTGCTGCTCCATCATCCGCGCGCGGACGATTATGACTTGAGCTCCCTGGACGATTGCGTCTCGGCGTCTGCTCCACTTCCGAAAGAGCTGCGAGAGGCGTTCACGAGCAAGTTCGATTGCAACATGCGTGAGTTCTACGGGCTGACTGAAGCGACCGGGATGGGCGCCGCCACGCGTCCCGGCGACACGTATAGGGCAGGCTCCGTTGGCCGGGGGTACCCCGGGCTGGAGCTCGCGATATTCGACGACGACGACAACCCGCTTCCGACGGGTGAGACAGGCGAGGTGGTGATGCGGGGTCCACACGTGATGAAAGGCTACCTCAACCTTCCCGGGGAGACCGCCGAGGCCCTCAGGGGAGGGTGGCTGCACACCGGGGATATCGGCCACCTTGATGACGATGGCTTCCTCTACGTGACCGACCGCAAGAAAGACATCATCATCAAGGGCGGAGAGAATATCATGCCCGCCCACATCGAAGGCGTTATCCGCGAGCACCACACCGTGCTCGATGCCGCGGTTATCGGCGTCGCTGACGAGATCTACGGCGAGGACATAGTCGCGTTCGTTTGCCTGAAACCTGGTTTGCCGGGGGCGGCCTCCGAGCTCATGGGGTTCTGCGGAGAACGCCTGTCCTCGTTCAAACGGCCGCGTGAGATAATATTGCTCGAAGCCCTCCCCCGCACATCGGTCGGCAAGATAAACAAGCGCCGCCTCCGCAACCTCTACCTCGAGAAATAGGTGTTATCTGTTTTCCCCGTTTTTGGGAGATAGACTCGACGCAGCGTTATCTTTGCTTGACATCACTTTATTAATACTTATACTTAGTATTATTAGTACTAAGTCTTAGGGGTTTTGGAATGGACTTAAGTATGGCTGAAACATTGCTTCGAGGTCTGGGATCGGCACTTGAGACGGAAGAAGCTGAGCATGTCGACATACTTATATGTGGAAGCATGGCCATGATCCTCCAGGGCGTTATCAGCAGAAGAACCCGAGACATAGACGGAGCTGCCTTTATTTCAACGGTCAACGGCGAACTGGTGCTAAGCAAGCCTTACCCCAGCCCAGCCTTCCGACGTGCTATCGAACGAGTCGGAAGCGTGCACAATATTCAGAAACACTGGCTAAGCTTTCAATCAAAGACCTTGCTCGACGATGGTTTGCCGGACGGGATACTCGAGAGAGCGATCACAAGAGATTACGGGAGCAAGCTAACAGTGCGGCTCATTTCCAGATACGACATGATCCTTCTGAAAATGAAGGCAGCCGTTGCTCGAGGCGGTATAGACATCGAAGACCTCAGCGCAATGAATACGACCCAGGAAGAAGTGTCAGTCGGATTTGATTGGTGTCTTGAACAGGGATATCCGAAGGAATCCTTGCTGGAGGTATTGGAGAAGATCGGTCATGGAGAACTGGCCAAGCGATTTGCTTGAACCTGTCAAGGAAATAATGTGGAGCCAGTGGGCAGCTCTGGGTGCCAACCTGACTGTAGAGCCGGCGCGAAAGTCGGTCGTCGATCCAGAGGCACTCTTTGTTGCCACATGCGGTTTTGGAAGAAACGATGCACGCCTCTTCGATGAGGCGATGGATTGGTTGTTGGAGAACAACGAGAGGATCAAGCCATGGAGACTCAAGAGGATTGCCCGTACGTTTGGTGCAGACACGCAAAGAGTCCTGGGCGCTGCCTTGGATTATGTCGCCGACGCAGCAGGTAAGAACCTCTTTCCCGGGGTAAGGGAAGAAGCGAAACAACACCTGGGAGAAGTTCAAAGAGAGGACTTGTTTTACTCTGAGAAAGGACGCCACTCGGAAGAGAAGGGCGTTGACCCAATATTTCTGAAATGGAACCTGTTGAGGGGAGCTCCGAGGATACGAGAACATTCAGGAACGCCGAACACAGGCAATCCTGCGAATCTGATGGTTAAGCTCAGAGAATTCTATGGTACAGGCACTCGAGCAGACGTAATGACATATCTGCTCACCGCCGGGGGGGGCAGCTCAAACGAGATCGCCGTCAGGCTCAAGTACAACCAGAAAGGAGTCTACGAGGCTTTGGAGGAGATGTGCGCGGCGGGCACCGTACACAAGTACTCTAAAGCACGGAACGGTTATTACTGGGTCGAACGTGATGACATGGCGAAGACCCTGGGCCTCCCTGTGGAGCTACCGGTGTTTTTCGTTTGGGGCGACATCTACTTTGCCTACTATCTGTTGATCTCCGACTGCATCATGAACGTTGAGAGCCATCAAGACGATTTCCTTTCAGCGGAACGGATGCGCAACCTGACCGTGAAAATCGTTCCCCTACTGCGAAACTCGGGAGAGCCACTTTCGCAACTCGCCATGCCAGACATCAAGCGACAGAGCGGAATCGAGCATAAAGACAAACTCCTCGATTACATGAAGCGCGTACTGCACGAGTTAAGAGATACCTACACGCTATAGCGAGAGAACTCCTGGCTGGGGGTCAGGTCTTTTATTGTTTGTTATTATCCTCTGCTCAAGATAAGCGTAGCAACAAACAATAAAAGACCTGACCCCCATTCCGTCTTCTCAAAGAAGAAATGAAGAGCACCCCACATCCCAAGACTTGACCCCAATTACCAATTATTACTGCCAGCAAAACCCAAACTGACTCCCGATAAGCACGATCACGCAGGGCCTGAGAATCCCGGCTGAAGGGGGCGGTAAACGGGTGAAGGGGCGCCAACCCGGAGGGGCTCAAGATAATCACCCTGATTGACGATAACCCAAATTGAGCATGTCTTGTTCATGGCTGGGTGAGCTATGCCTTCACTGTAAGGTGCAGACAAAGGCGATGGGCGAGAGCATTGCCCGCTGAAGGTGAGGACTTTGGAAGAAAAAGAGAGCATCCTCCATCAGCCAATCGGAGAACTTCTCCGCCGGGAAATATCGGTGGAATTCCTGAAAAAAGAGCTAACCGTCCCCGAATTCCTCAAGAAAGACATACCTCTCGGTATCCTGGACAAAGAGATCCACTTCAGGAGGGTCAAGACGGAGGCGCCCTGCGACACCTCCGTTGTGGAACAGACCAGGTGCTTCTCGTGCGGCAAGGACACACCTGCCACGGTTGCATCATGCCTGCACTGTGGAGCTCACATCGAGGCCTCATACCGACAGCCGAGCTTCGAACCCCGGGAAGACACCGGTAGGGCTTATGCAGCGGACTTGAGCCTCATAGACGTGGCCGAGGACCTCCTGTAAGAAAACCGCACCGCTTCGCCTGAACATCCAGCCCGGTGTTTGACAGGTAGGAGACCAGGCACCGAACGCAGAATTCGAACTCCCGTAGCTACTCCAGGACTGACCTCCACTTATCATAAATACTAGACTCGGTTGTCAAAAAGGCGTCGGTCAGTTATATAATATGGCTGCATTTCAGCCACAAGGGGTTTGAGGAGGGTGCCGTATGCCGAAGCTCACCGTTGCCAACCTCGTCGATCGCGCCGCCCGTAAGTACGGCGACAAACCATTCGTCCACACCGAGCAGGAGATAGTTTACGAGAACATCGGCCTCGACCCCGGCAAGGATGTCTACAGCTTCAGCGACTCGCTCAAGGCGACGAATATGGTTGCCGCCGCGCTCCGGGACAAGCTGGGCGTGCGGCCGGGCGACCGCGTAGCCGTCGTTCTTACCAACTCCCTCGAGCTCGGCCTGGTCTTTACGGCTATCACGCGCCTCGGAGCGGTTTTCGTACCGTTCAACTACATGTTGAAAGCCGAAGAGATCGCCAAGATGGTCAACGACTGCGGCGCCAAGGTCCTCATCACCGAGCCGGAGCTGTTCGCGTTGAACATCAGGGACAAAGCCAACGTCCCAAACATCGAGCACTGGATAATGGTCGGACCGCGCGATGCGGTTCCCGCCGGATTCCTGTCAGTGGACGAGCTTGCCGAAGGGCTTTCAAACGCGCAGGTCGAGCCGGTCGAACTCAAGCCGATGCAGACAGCGGCGATCTTCTATACTTCCGGCACGACAGGCTTTCCCAAGGGCGCCATGGTGACCAGCAGGAACATGATCGTCACGACGGCGATATCAGCGTATACGTTGAGGCTGGGGCCGAAAGACTTCTGCGTCACCGCACTTCCGCTGGCCCATATCTTCGGCTTTGATGTAAATGTCATCGGCGGATTCTTTACCGGTGCGTCAGGTTTGCTCCAGAGGTTCTTCGACCCTGAAAAGACCCTCCACTACCTTGAGAAGTACAAGGCGACGCTCTATACGGGCGTCCCGGCGATGTACAACGCGATGCTGCTGTTCAACCCCGAGAAGTACGACCTCTCCAACATGCGCTACTGGATAGCCGGCGCGGACGCGATGCCGGAGGACCAGAAGAAGATGTACGAGGGGTTCGGCGGCAAGTTCATCGAGGGGTACGGAATGGTCGAGACGGCCGCGCTTATCTCCGTCAACATCCCGCTGCTGAAGAGGGCGGGCACGGTAGGGCGGCCCATCCCCAGCGTCCGCGTGAAAGTGATGGACGAGAACGGCGAGAAGGTGGGGGCGGGGGACGTCGGCGAGTTCGTCGTCAAAGGACCCTGCGTCATGAAAGGATACTGGGGCGACGAGGAGCGCACCACGGAAGCGTTCAAGTACGGTTGGCTCCACACCGGCGACATGGGATACAAAGACCGGCTCGGTTTCCTGCATTTCGTCGACAGGGAGAAAGACGTCATCAAGGTCGGCGGATACTCCGTGTTCTCGCGCGAGGTCGAGGAAGAGATACTGCAGAACCCGAAGGTCCTCGAGGTCGCCCTGGTGGGCGTGCCGCACCCCACAAAGCGAGAGGTGCCCGTCGCGGTCATTCAACTGGTCCCGGGCCAGACGGCGACCGAGGAAGAGCTTCTCGACTGGTGCAAGCAGAAGATCGCCGGCTATAAATCGCCGCGCGCCGTGAAGATAATCGACGAGATGCCCCTGACGATGACCCTGAAGGTGCTAAAGAGGGAGCTGCGTCAACAACTCGTCGATGAAGGCTTCTTCCAGGAGGATAAAGTCCGCGCGAACTAGCCCGCAGCCATTCCTTCCGTGAATGGAATTGCCGTTACGCCTCGTATGGAAGAGGTGTGATTTGGCCATTACCCACGGCCCCGGTACTATATAGGTAGAGCCGGGCCTGGAGAGACCCGGCGCAAGATTGGTGGTAGAGCCGGGACCCACTACGGAGGGAGCGCGCGTGAACGAGAAATACATCCTTGTGAACGACGTCGGCACCACCGGCACGAGGGCGGTAATCTACGATCAAAAGACCAACGTCGTCGGTGAAGCGTACACTGAGCTCCCACAGATCTTTCCACAACCCGGCTGGACCGAGCAGGATCCAGTAAGCATCTACGACAGGTGTGTCGAAATGACGCGCCAGGTCTTCGAGCAGACGGGTCTAAAGTCAGCGGACATCGCCGGGATGGGCATAGCGACCCAGAGGGCGACGAGTATGCTCTGGGACAAGAAGACGGGCGAGCCTGTCTACAACGCGATAACCTGGCAGGATACCCGTGCCGCCGATGAGTGCGAGCGCATCAACCACAGCGCCTTCTTCAGGTTTCTTCACGTCATCGGCGGAGCTTACCAGAGGATCGCCCTTATCAGCGACAGCCTCAAGCGGAACTCCGTGGGCAAGCTCCTGATAACAGCGGCTCATTTTACGGTGACCCCCGCGATGTCGGCGGCGCATGCCTGGTGGATGATAAACAACGTCCCCGGGGTACGAGAGAAAGCCGCGGCGGGCGACCTGCTCTTCGGGACCGTCGATGCCTGGATGGTATGGAAGTATACCGGCGGCAAGGTTCACGCCACCGACTTCTCTAACGTGAGCGCGACCGGCATGTACGACCCGTTCAGCATGCAGTGGAGCCAGCTACTGCTCAAACCATTCGGCCTCCCGGACGGGCTTGCGCTTCCCGATATTCGCGAAACGAGTGGAGACTTCGGGGTGACCGAGGTCTTCGGGGAGCCGATCCCGATCAAGTGCGTTGTGGCCGACCAGCAGGCGGCCCTGTTCGGGGAAGCTTGCTTTGAGCTGGGGACCGTCAAGTGCACCAACGGCACCGGCACATTCGTTGACATGAACACCGGCGACGAGCCGATGGCGTCCGTCAACAAGCTCACGCCGCTGATCTCGTGGAAGATGAACGGCAAAGCCACCTACATGATGGAGGGCATCATCTCGAGCGCGGGTTCCACCATTCAATGGCTGAGGGATAACCTCCAGATAATAAGCGACGCTTCCGAGTGTGAAGAACTCGCGTACAGTTGCGAGGACACGGGCGGAGTCTATGTCGTCCCTGCTTTCACCGGGCTTACCGCCCCCTACTGGGACCCATACGCGCGAGGCACGGTCATCGGGCTGACCCGGGCCACGACCAAGGCGCAGGTCGTGAGGGCGGCTCTCGAATCCATCGCTTACCAGTGCCGGGACGTCGTCGTCGCAATGGAGAAGGACACCGGGATAAAGGTCAAGAATGTCAAAGCCGACGGCGGCGCATCACAAAACAACTTCCTCCTCCAGTTCCTCGCCGACATCCTCGACACGGCTGTTGAGCGCCCGGAGATACTCGAGGCTACCGCGCTTGGCGCGGCATACTTCACCGGCATAGCGTCCGGCCTCTGGAAATACCCCGACGACATCCTGAAGATCCACCGCATCGAACGCGAGTTCAAGCCCGCCATGTCACCGGAAGTGAGAGATCAGCTATACGCCGGCTGGAAACGAGCCGTCGAGCGCTCCAAGCACTGGGCCTGACAAACTTCTCCCCTTCCCCTCGAGGACTCCGCCTCTCTTGAGGGCGGTCTCTCAGGCCGCTCAGCGCCGGGCCTGAGAGACCCAACGCAAAATGGTGTCTGACCCCGGTTTGCGCGTGGAACCGCTGAGGCGCGGGTGCGACTGTGAGGCAAGAGGGTGGGGGCATGGTGATGGCTTGAGGGGATTACTGCTTGGAGGACAAGGGTTTAGCTACTGAGGTGTTCGGATCACTGATCTCCGTAGAGCGGGCACTTATACAGCCCATCCCATATGTCGTCCGGGATCCTGTTAAACCTGTTGCACCTGTGCTCGTCTTCGATCATCAGGATCGGACAGGCGAGGCAGGGTGATCTCCGACGACCCGCAAACGCGAAGAGGTCTTTTCTCCAGATGGAGTCCTCGGGGATAAGCTCTTTGCGCCAGACGGAGTCCTCGGGGATAAGCTCTTTGCGCCAGACCGAATCTTCTTTTGGTTTTACTTTCAACTTTCTCATGGTTACCTCAGTGGTTTTATCGGCAAATGCCCGGGCTCGCTGAACGACCTGAAATAGTGAATCGCAAAGGGACGCGCGGGTTAGAGAACTGTCACTCTTTTCGAGATTTGAGCTGCCCGTCCGGCTTTCCAGTTTGCCGCCGTTCCGCGATACTGGGGATGTGCAACACCGACATTATGTAAATGATTTGCCGCCAGCCAGCAAAAGGAGCCGGGATGTTAGCGACGGTATATAACTGCGGGATGATGAAACCGCGCCTCGGGCGTATACTGGCTCCGCATCTCGCGACATCACCATGCCTCTGTCTTCTCGTCGAGACTGGCTCCAGCCTGCTGCTGGTCGATACGGGTTTGGGCACGCGAGACGTCGCTGACCCCAGCATTCTCGGGAGCTCCAACATCATCTTGAACGCTCAACGCGACCCTGAGATCACGGCGATCCGGAAGCTCGAGGCGGCGGGGTTCGCGGCTTCAGACGTAACCGATATTGTCTGCACGCACCTCGACCGTGACCACGCCGGAGGGCTCTCCGATTTCCCGCACGCGCGCGTTCATGTGCACCTGGCCGAGCGCAACGCGGCGCTCGACCCACCGACGTCGCGGGAGCGAGAGAGGTACAGGGAGTGCCACTTCGCCCACGGCCCGGTGTGGGTTGCCCATGAGGACCTCTCCGATAAGCCTTGGTTCGGGATGGACTGTATTCGAGGAATGGAGGGGCTTCCTCCGGAGATAGTCCTGGTGCCGCTCCCCGGGCACACGCGCGGTCACATCGGGGTCGCGGTCAAGACCGGCGAAGGATGGCTGTTGCACTGCGGCGACACGTTCTACGTCAGCCGCGAGCTCGGCGAAGATCACAAGGCCCCCGTAGACGTGCGCGCGTTCCGCCGCCTCGCGCATGTCGACCACCGCCTGGCGAGGCTCGCGCTCATCCGCGTTCGCAGGTTGGCCCACGTCACGAACGGCCGCGTCACGATGTTCGCCTCGCACGATTTCGCCTCGTGCGAAGAGCTCGAAGGCAAACGTTTCGGCTGATAGCCGTCTCCGGCGCGGAGGTGGCGGATACCGTTACGGCGAGAGAGCCGTCTAAACATATAGACACTGCTCTCAAGGAACGAGTTGAAAGAAACCCGGGGCCCGGTTATTGATCACGACGGAGCGTATCCGCCGTACTGCTCGACCGCCTCGAGCATCCACTCGAGCCTTTGAACGGATATCTTCGGGTGTGTATTGGTCTGCGCGACGATATAGCCGCCACCGGCCGCCGCGTCCCCTATCGCGACGCGGACCGCCTCAAAGACCTCCTCCTTGCTGGCGTCCATCAATATGTGCGTCACGTCGATGTTTCCCACGAGGCAGAGGCGATCCCCAATGGCTTCCTTCGCCTTTGCTAGCTCCACGCCCGCCGTCGGCTCGAGCCCATGGACTCCGTCGAAGCCGCAGTCCGCCAGCCAGTCGAGCAGCGCGTAGACATTGCCACACGTGTGCATGACCACTTTCATCCCGAGCGCGTGCGCGGTTGACGTTATCCGGCGATATGCATCGCCGTAGAGTTCTTCAAGCAGGCGTGGGTTAAGCATCGGTCCCGAGCGGAAGGCGAGGTCGTCGGGATAGAGAACCCCGGGCAGGCCGGCGGCGGCGATGGCCTCTACCATGAGGCAGTAATAGTCCGCATAGAACTGGATCATCCGTTTGACGAACTCCTTCTCCCGTCGCGACGCAAGTATGAAACGCTCGAAGCCCATGCACTGCCACGTGATCTCGAAGAGGCCCCCGTGGAAGCTGCCGAATATGAAGATCCGGTCGTTGAACTCTTTTGATATCTTCGAGAGCGCGCTGTACGTCAACGCCGGCATCCGGAATATCTGCTTCTTGTCCAGTGCGTCCCAATCCCCCCGGCCACCGATGAGACCCTCCCTGTACATGGGCGTCAGGAAGTTGCCTTTCTCGTCCACCTGCACGTCGAAGCTTCTTCCGTAGATGTCGTACGTGCTCCGCGAGTCGGAGAACCGGAACGTGGGGGAGTGCATGACCCACACCGCGTCGTAGCCCAGCTTGACCGCGGAAGCGACCAGGTCATGGGCGAAATCCTCCATCGCCTTGTTCATCACGAGATCGGTGTTCACGTGCGGCACGATGAGGTCGGTGAGCCGCGCCAGGAAGTGGTTCTTAAAGGGCAACCCCGTTGGGAGCACCAACCGCCTGCCGAGTATCTTGTTGATATTGCCAAGCTCGTACATCATGTCCAACGTGGGGACGCGGTCGGGCTCTCGCCTTTCCAGCGCCGCCAGTACCCTTTCTCGCGAAGTCATCATATCCCTCACACCTCCCAGCGGCCGCGGCCGCCGCTCCACGCGGTTTCAAATCCGGCCACGTGACTCTATTCCGGCTTCGTGTATTCCTTGCCGCTTCGGTCAAAGATCCTGTATCCGATGTCGAGGCGGTGCGCGAGCTCCGCCAGGGCCGCGGTCCAGTCGCCGAACGCGAACGCCAGGTGATTGCACGGCCACGCCTCGATCAGCGCGTCGTCTGACAGCGGGACGCGACCTTTCATGATGGGCCACGAGCGCGAGTACAGGTCGTGCTCGGCGGGGTCCACATCGACGGTCTCCATTACCGTCGCGACCAGTTGGTAGCGGAGGTTCCGGCGCCCCAGCCGGGCTATCGTGACGGTCTGGCCACCAGGCGTCCTGCCGCGGACCGAGCACCCACCCGCCGAATAGAAGCTCTCCTGCCCGGGGTACTCCGCCTGGTCGAGCTTGCTTACGGGGTCGTCGTCCGGCTTCCCGAAGAAGTACTGTGGGTGCTGCCCGCAGTTCACTATCGCCAGGACGCCGTCCTCCACGTCCCGGAAATCCCCGAACCCCGCGGGCCTGCCCGACAACAGGTACAGGAACAACTGCGTAAGCGCGGAGTCCATGTCGTTCTCGCATGCCACCGGAACGATCTTTTTAGACAGCCCGTCCGGCCCCGAGTCGTTGTTCAGAAAGGCGGCGGCCGGACAGACGGTACAGTATCGCGAAGAGAGCTCGTCCTGGCATTTTATCCCCATGAAAGTGATGCCGTACTCCTCCACAAGGTCCAGCGCCGCGAAGTAGAAGGCTATCTGCAGCACGAACTTCTCGAGGCTCGTCGTCGGCTCGGCGGAAAAATCGAAGGTGCCGTGTCCACCGTCTACGAGAAACGAAACGGCGTTAGCGACGCGAGGGTCCCCGATATCGTATGCACTCGCGCCCGGCTCACCGCTCCACTCGACCATGCCGGAGGCGCGGTCAACGAGCACCGACTGGTCGAGCGCCTCGTAAGAAACGCCGAAGAGCTTTTGCCACTGGTCCACGTCCGCCGTGGTGGTGGACATCTTGAGGCTCATGCCCCCCAGCGCCAGGTACTTCTGGAACGGCAGCGCCTCAATCGCGCCAAGCACCGCCGGTCCCGACTCCCACCTCTGCCG
>DATCGY010000033.1:0-20499 GCA_036508635.1 Candidatus Anoxymicrobiaceae bacterium | reverse complement strand
CGCCTCGAACAGCTTCATGATGGCATCGGGTATCATCTCCGTGTAGCACCCGCGGTTGACCTTGTTCGAATGTATGAGTGACTCCCCTATGGCGTTCGGAACGGCGCCAATGCCCAACTGTATCGTGGCCCCATCGTCAATATACTCGACGATCTGTTCCGCTATAGCCTTGTCCGTTTCAGTCACGGGCTCAGGCGGGAGGGTGAGGACAGGAGCGTTGCTTTCGACCACGTATTTAACCTTTGAGTCACCGATATGATAGAAGTTCATTCCTGTAATGCGTGGCTGGCTCTCGTTCACCACCAGGGTCAGTTCGTCGACATAATTCAAAACGTCCAGGAAGTTGCCCGACAGACCCGCGCTCATATAGCCGTACTCGTCCATCGGGCTCACCTGGGTGATTATCTTCTTGTAGCCGCGTCCCTCCCCGGCTATCCTGGGCAGCTCGGAGAAGTGGAACGGGGTGTGGGTACATATACCCTCGCGGAGGGCCGTTCGGTCCAGCGGGGTCGCGAAAAAGTTGTCGAACTCGATGTGCTGTATCTTGTCCAGAGTCAGTATCTTGTACATGGGCGCCAGCATTATCAGGCCGCCGACGAGGACGTTGTGCAGCTCGTCCGCCCTGTCGAAGAGCACGTCGAGCACCGCCGCGGGCGAGCTTGAGCCGCTGCCAAGAAATATGCGATCGCCGTCCTTGACCGTCTTCGCGGCCTCTTCGGCAGTCGTGAGCTTGGACTTGTAGATTTCCTCCCACTTGTTCATCCGGCAACCCCTTTCAAGAACACTGTCCCGGTCATGCTCCACCAACCCCATGATGACCGCCGCATGTTGCCGGCAAGCATCCGCCAACCTGAATTTGTAGCAATTTTCAAAGGCCCAGTCAAATGACTTAGCTCGAGAACACCTCGCTGAGGAACGAATCCAGCTCGGCGTTGAAATCGGGCCAGCGCTCCATGAGGGCGCAGTGGCCGGCCCCCTCGAAGACCGTGACCCGCGCGTCAGGGAGAAGCGCCGCTGTTCCTTGGTTGGCTTTTACGTTGGTTAGCTTGTCCCTGTCGCCGACCAGCAGCAACACGGGCAGGTCGATGTTCGGCAGGTGATGGTCGACGTGGTACTCGAGCATCGACTTCACCGCCAGGCAGGAGGACACAAATCTGGTACTGAAGGACATCTCCCTCTGGTGCTCGACATAACAGCCGCTCGGCTTCTTGCCGAACGCGAGCGCGCGCGCCACAAGGTAGGCGAAAGACGTGTCCTTGATGAGTTCCATGATGCGGTCGAGAAATCGGCTCGGGCGTCCGAGCATCGTGATTATCGGTGAAAGGGGGAACGGGTAGAACAGTCGCGTGATGTTCCCCAGTACGATGCCCTCGAGCAGGTCCAATCCGCTCGAGTCTATCAGGGCAATGCCCTTCATGCGGTCGGCGTACCCAACACCGAACCTCTCATGGAACTTCAACGTGGTGAAGCCCCCCATGCTGAACCCGCCGACGGCGAACGAACTCGGGTCCACGTAGTCTATTACTGCTTTCAGGTCTTCGGCGAGGCGGTCGTGGTGATAATCAAGGCTCGCCGGCACCTCCGAGCGGCCGTGTCCGCGAAGCTCGAGGCTCACGACCCTGTACCTGTCCGAGAAGTATCTCTGCTGCAGGCGGAACACCGTCTCATTGCACGTCCAACCCGGGATCAGAAACAACGTTCGGTCCCCCTCGCCGGTCATCGTGACGTGTAAAGGGGTTCCGTCGAGCGACTCGACAAAGACGTGCTCGAGCTCCAGGTCGGAATCCTCCAGCAGCCCGGCGTCGACGTCCCGTCTATGGTCTGCTTTGCGAATGATAGTGGGAACAGTTGCCAGCGTAAGGGTGAGAGCGCCGGCGGCAAGGATTCCTTTGGTGCGGCGGCTGGGCATGACGACCTCCCCATCTCGACCTGCGTGAGTCAGTCAACTATACCAGATGCATGGTGCAAGCGCCCCGCGAGCAAGACTTCGGAAACTGACGGGTATTCGGAAGCCTCCCGCGGCTTCTGGCGCGGGGAGGTTTGCCCGATTGACTGTTGAATTGCTCCAGTATGGAACAAGTATTCAACGAGCACGTATGGAAGCCCCTTGGCATCCCGGTCGTAAATATCGGCGATGGGTTCCGGGTGGGCATTATTGCGGCCGGCGATAGCGCGGTGGGCATTATTGCGGCCGGCCGGGTGGCGGTCGGGCTGCTCAGCTCGGGAGCGCTGGCGATCGGACTGCTCGCAAACGGCGCCGTTTCACTGGGTTACTTCAGCTATGGAGCGCTATCGGTGGGCTTGCGCTCGAGCGCGGGCGCGATCGCGGTCGCGTCGAGGAGCTCGCACGGGGCTATTGCGGTAGCCAGGCGAGCAACAGGCGCAATCGCCATCGGCAACAAGACCAGCGGGGCTCTAACATTCGATGTAGGAGGTCGAAAGCCTTCCGGCGGATGACGAAAGAGCGACCGCCGATAGACGCCTCGCGGAGCATGCCGTAGTCCGCTTTTATCCCGTTATCTCGGCACGGGCATCTGAATCGAACGGGTTCAGGCGCATCGCGAGAGAGAACAGGTACGGGTAGTTGGCGCGAAGGTGCAGCATATAGTCGAGCCACTGGATTGCCAGGAGCTTATATGCCCTGCTCATGTCCCCCGCCAGGTGGTCCATATCCGCTTCCGCAAGTCCCTCGAGGCTCGCCCTGCTCTCCAGCTCCTCGCTCAGGTGAGAGACGGCCCACAACAGGTCGGTGAACGTGACGTGTTCGAGGAGCATGGGGTTCTCCAGCAGCCTTATAAAGAAATCGCGATTAGATACCAGTAGCTCCTTCAGTGCGGCCAGGTCCGCGGTGCGGCTATCGCACTTGAATTGCTCGGCGGCGAACTCATGTTTCATCGCGCGGAACTCCTTCTCGGTCCATCCGGCGTCCACCATGAGATCTTTTCTCTTTGGATCCGAGGAGGGGTCGATGTCAACGAGGTCGCGCAGAAGCTCCGTTCCCACAGCACTGTAGAACGCGCCGATCACCATGTTCAGCTTCTCGAGAGTCATCCGCTTATCGCGCTCGCTCAGCAGCCTGTCCACGATGACCGTCACGACCAGCACCTCGAGAGGCAGAAAGGCGAGGTCGCCCAGCAGGTAGATATAGAGATGGTGTGCATCACCGAAAATGCCGTAGTCGATACCATACAGCACCGCTGACCCCGCCAGAAGCGCCAGGCCGATTGCAAGGTACCAGTTCCTTTTTTTCACAGAAGCCCTTTCGGATCGTTCCGCACTGACTGGAGCTAATCTACCAGAACCGAAGCGGAGCGTAAATTCGCCTACTGCCCCGCGGCTTGCGCGCACGCCGTTCCTGGCCTTTACTGTATGTGTAGCGCGTACCTGCGGAATTCGGGAGGTGGACGGCTTGGAGACTAAATGGGTCGAGCAGTCAAAGAAGCTCGTTGAGGTTTTCGGACTCGAGAACAAACCGGTTGCGGTGACGTTTACCAATGAGGAGCTTGAGGCGGTCGAGCCCCGCAAAGCGTGGATCTGCAAAGCGATGAAGATGGCGGCGTCAGGAGAATCGTTTGTCATAGACAAAGAGACCTCGGCCTGTCCGGGAGGGGCGTGGCACTGCGGGCTGAGCGAGCCGCCTGCCGCGCAGTCTCGACGCGCCCTGCAGAAGTTCCTTACCACGGGCGAGAAACTGACCAACTCGATAGTGAGCTTCCAGCGTATGCAGGGGCTGACTTCTCCGCCCCCCACCAACATGAGCGAGCGGATACTCATGGCGCCAATGGACGTCTCCCCCATGCGTCCCGATCTCGCGCTTTTTATCTGCACGGCCGAGCAGGCATGCAGGCTGATCACCCTGGACCACTTCTGGGACGGCATCCCTCCGCATGTGGAGGTTGCGGGTTCGTTGTGTCACTCCGCCATCGGATACCCCGTGATGACCGGGCATACCAACCTCACGCTCGGAGACTGGACCGCTCGCCGGCAGCAGAAGTACGGCAGCAACGACGTGTTCCTTACCGTCCCTTACGAGAGGCTTTCAAACCTTATCGCGGCCATCCCGAAATGCTCGGCCGGGACAGCAAGGCTTGAGATCCCACCCGAATTCAGCGGCGTAGTCGAAGAAGGCGAGGGCTAAGCGTTGGCCGCCGCCGCGCACTCGGGTGACCGCTACGACGCCATCGTGGTAGGTGCCGGGCCGGGCGGGCTCACCGCGGGGTTGTTCCTTGCCCTGGAAGGCGCCAAAACGCTGGTGCTGGACATGAAAGACAGGCCCGGAGGCACTTCGCGTGGATTCAAGCGCGAAGGCTTCACATTCCCTGCCGGGCCGCTGGGGTTTACCGGCATTGCTGATGTGACCGGTGCGTTCGCGGGCATCGAGCACCTGAGTAAGACCGATTTCAGGCGCGCTGAATACGTTGTCGATGCGTTCGGAAAACGGGTCAAGGTTTCGCGCGAGCTCAAGAGGCTGACCGAAGACCTGGCGACCTTGTTCCCGGACGAAGCCGCCGGGGTTCGCGATTTCTTCGGATATGTTGACACCGTAAGCCGCCGGCTGTCGAAGACACCGATGGGTGAGGCGCCGCCGATCGAGCCCCGATTCACGAGACCGGCAGCCGACGTCGTATCTGCGCTCGTCAACGATGCGGGTATACGGCGGCTCCTGGGAAGTATCGGCACTTGCGAGCCATATGGCGGTTTCCCGTTGCTCGCAGCCATGTGGGATGTGATGTGCGAGCGTGGCATCTGGTACCCGGACGGCGGGTTCGACAACATGACTGCCAGCCTCGCCGCGGCCGTAACATCGAGCGGAGGCACGTTGAGGACCAGAGCCGGCGTCTCACGCATAAACGTGTCCGGAGGCAAAGTCAGCGGCGTGTCATTGAGCGACGGCGATCTCATCGAATCGCCCGTCGTCGTGTCGAACGCCGATTTCAAGAGCACTTTCCTGAGGCTCGTGGACGCGGATTCCCAGCCACCGGAGTGGCGCGGGGCTGTGGAGAAGGCCCCGATGGCCCATTCGATCTTCCAGGTGGCGCTGGGGATCGACGACCGCAAGGCGGACCTCTCCGCCTTCTCGGATGGCTCACATATCATCCACAGGCGCGGCGAGGCTCCCGGAAACGAGCCGGGGCCGGTCTGGAAAGAACCCGAGATCGAGCCGGAAGCCCTGGCTGGTCAGGAACTCGAGGTCTGCCTGTGGAGCCGAGACGACCCCGGTCTCGCACCTCAGGGCCGGTCAGTCCTGGTCATCAGGACTGCGGCGGACCACGAGCATTTCTCCAGGTACCGACCCACTCCGGGAACCAGGCTTCCCGGGTATTCCGCGTACAAGGAACTCCTTGCAGGAGCCCTCGTCCGCGAAGTTTCGCGAAGCCTGGTGCGGGGGCTGCAGGAAGCTATCCAGGTGGTAGATATCGCCACCCCGCTCACCTTCGAGGAGGCAGGTGGCAGGTTCGCGGGCAGCGTAGTGGGGTGGTCGCAGAAACAGAAGGATGCCGACGACTATGCCGTCCGGTCGCTGGTCCTCACGCCGATCGAAGGGCTTTACATGGCCGGTTTCCAGGCGTTTTCATGGTTATACCTCGGTGGAGTGCCCACGGCCGTCCTCAGCGGCGTGGAAGCCGCGCGCTCTGCAGTCGCCGGCAAAGGCCCCGCTTCGCGAGTCATGATTCCGGGAGCGGACAGGTAGACTACAGACCTTTGCGCCGCAGCCATTCCTCGATCGCTCGCGTAGTCAGGCCTGGCACGGTGTGCGGGCAGCAGTGGCCTCCACCATCGATGAGCACCACTTCGGCTCCCGGGATTCGACCGGCGAGCTCCAGGGCGGCCTCGGGTTTCACCAGCATGTCCTCGGTGCCGCGCATCACGAGGGCGGGAACGGCTATCTCGTGCAGCCTCCCGGTGAACCACGCGCTTCCGCCTGCTATAACGCGGTCGACATAAGCCGCCCCGCCGCACTCGAGACCGTGCTCCATCAGGTATTCCGTGAGGTCAGCGTTCCCGGGCGACGGGTCCATGACGAACCCGCGATGCCTGCCGACCCACATCAGCAGACGTCTTCTCTGATCGTCCGTGAGCGCAGGCAGAAACGCGAGTTGGTGCACCATCGTTGCCAGGGTGAACATGTTGGGGCCGAAGCCCCAGCGTCGCGGGTTGTCCATGGTGTTACAGAGGACGATAGCCCTGACGCGCTCGGGGTGCTCGAGGGATAGATACTGGGTGACCATGCCTCCCATCGATTCACCGAAGATAATGGCGCTCTCTACATCGAGGGAATCCATCAGTCTGAGGACTTCTCGGGCATAATCTCCGATCTTTGTGGAGAGAGCCGGCTTTCGGACTGCAAGGTCAAGTGAAACCGCGCGATATCGTTCGGAGAAAGCCTCCACCTGGTATCGCCAGAACCATTTCGAGCCCTCCATCCCGGGCAGCATCACGATCGCGGGCCCGGCTCCCGCTTCTATATACTCTTTACCGGACGTCATCCGCACCCTTTCCACGTCGCCTCCCGGGCAGGAAACATTGAATGATGGAACCACTCCATATTAGAACAGCGGCATGACATCCACAAAACCGGCATCACGAGGACGTATCCCGGCGTCCCGGAGCTTTGTTTACTGCGGAGGGCCCTTGGCTTATAATAAGTGACCCTCCCGCAGGACAGATGTCCCTGGGGGAGAATTCGCGTAGTAACACTACTTGCCAGGGATTCATATGAAAAATGCGCGATCAGAAGAACCGCTCTCGCCGCTCGCGGCAGGAGCGGCTGGTGACACATATTGCAGTGACGCCGGAAAGCTACAATGCCGGGCCCGCTGAAGCCCGCAGTCAACAGCCTGACGCCGCCGCCGTTCATTGCCCGGAGCAACAAGAGGAACGGACGGGGCGGATGGTGGTCCGGTCTCGACAGGCGGGGCAAGCTAACGACTTACACCGCTATTGTGGTGGCCATCGCTATGGTCGTGGTCCTGGTGATCTCCGCCAGCGCGGGAAACGGCGCCACGCAGGTCAAGCGCCAAACGCGGCAAAAGGCGGAAGTCGGGGCCCTCGGAACGGTTGCACGCGGGATCACGAAAAACCTCGAAGCCCTCAGGCTGTCAATCGTCTCATACCGTCTCAAAGTGATTCTCGGCAAGGTCACCGCTATGGCACCGGAACTCGAGAAGAAGCTCACGGAGCTCTCGCAAGTAGTGCAGGGAGGACGGTCGAGCGTCCTCATAGCCCGGGCCGCCCAGCTCTCCGACGTCCCCTCGGAAACCTCTGACAGCGGGATACCGGAGACCCCCGAGGGAGTTTGGAGATACGCGAACAACCTTGCGGACTCTTACCTCCCCCGCTTCGGCGCCTTTATCCGGGAGATAAAGTCAGCGCGGCAAGAGCTTGTTGTTATCGGAGCCTCGCCCGAGCTGCAAAAAACCAACGATCTGCTCCTGAGGTCGTGCGACCTCCAGCTCAAGGCATCAGCGCAGTGTACCCGCGGGCTCGAGTTCATCAAGGATTGCAACGAGATGACCGTCGGTGAAGCGTCAGAGCTCATCTCCAGCGCGGTCAGTATGGTCAAAGAGGGCGGCACCTGCCTGCAAAGAGCAATCAGCGCGCTCGCCACGAGATAACCTGACGGAGGTACGGCATGAAAAAGGTAATCCTCCTTTGTGCCAGTCCCCGCAAGAAAGGCAACACCGCCAGGCTGCTGTCCGAATGCGCGGGCGTCATCGAGACCGCCGGGGTAGAGACCGAGACACTGTCACTTGCCGGTTGGGAGGTCAAATCATGCATCGCGTGCGGCCGCTGTGAAAAGCTCGGGGAATGCGCCCTCGACGACGGCATCAACGAGCTGATAGGCAAACTCAGGGAAGCCCGCGGGTTCATCATCGGAACGCCCGTATACTTCGGCACCGCTCGGGGCGACCTGATGTCGGCGTTGCAGCGTATCGGCATGGTGTCGAAGAGCGGTGACACGTTCCTGTCGAGGATGGTGGGCGGGCCGATCGCCGTCGCCCGCAGGGGCGGCCACACGGCTACCATACAAGAACTCCTGATGTTCTACCTCATAAACGACATGATAGTAGCAGGCTCGACGTACTGGAACATGGTGTTCGGCAGGATGCCTGGCGAAGCCATGGACGACGAGGAGGGCCTCGAGACGGTCAAGAGGTTCGCCCTGAACATCGCCTGGCTCGTGGATAAGCTCGAATAGCTCCTACCTTTTTTTCTGGCGCTCTATCATGTCCACGGCTCCGGCCATTCCCTCCGGAGTGATCCACATCTCGAGCATTGGCTCGCCCTCGGCGATGACGGCCTCGATGATGTCTATCGCATCTCCTTTGACCTGGCGCTTGATGCGGTTGTACGGCCCGCGTGGAAGTGTCGCGAGGTCGGCGGCCACGGCGGTGGCACGGATGAGAAGTTCTTCCGCGGGTACAAGTTCGTCGATTATGCCCCATTCGAGCGCCGTCTTTGGAGGATGATTGATGCCCGTCAGCATCAGGCGCCTGAACACGGGCGGCGAAAGCTCCTGCCTGAGAACCTCCAGAGTGGCAATCGGGAACGGGATTCCAACCCTGGCTTCGGTCACTCCGTACGGGTACTCGCCAGTGGCGCCAAGCCTGTAGTCGCAGCACATGGCCAAAATAAAGCCGCCCGCGGTAGCAGGACCGTTGATGGCCGCGACAGTCGGCATGGGAGCGCTGAATATGTCAGCGATAACCCGGTTTGTCAGCTCGATATACTCGCGCTGCCGCGCGTCGTCGTAGTGGGGGACCACCTTCAGATCGAGGCCCGCGCAGAAGCATCTCCCGGTCCCGGTCATCACCATCGCCCCGACGGATTCGTCGGCTGACAGCAGGTCGACAGCCTCGAGTGCGTCTCTTAGCAGCCCTAGGTCCACCGCGTTCACCGGCGGCCTGTCCAGGCGGAGGATAGCTATGTTACCGTCGCGCTCGATCCTGATATATTCCATGACCCCTCCCGTTCCTCGCCGCGAATACCCGGGTTATTCTATTCCGAGCACGCCCACCAAGGAAGACTTTCATGGTGCGCTCCGTCGTTTTGTATAGACTTACAGGTGGATATACTACTGCAAAGGGGTGGACATGGATCTTGCCGAAGAGCTCAAAGCCAGGGCGCGGACCACGGTTTTCGGCGTAGCGGATGCTGGATCCTATGGTCGCAAGGCACCCGAGGGGCACCGGCCATCCGATGTGATGAGCGACGCCCGCTCGATCGTCCTCCTGGGAGAACGGATGCTGGACACGCCTCTCGACGGCCTCCCCGGAACAAGGGTCGAGTACACCGCGAACTTCCATATCACCAACGACAGGTTGAACCACTCGCTTTTCGAGCTGTGTGGCTTTCTGCAGGAGTCGGGGTACAAGGCGTTCCCCATCCCGTACAAGGAAATGCCTGGCTGGAACCTCGAGAAGCGCTCGGCCGGTTCACTCAAGTTGCTCGGGAAGGTCGTGACTTTCCCACGGATCCGCGACTTCGCCGATTCAGCGCTCCGCGAGAACCTTTCCTACCGCCACATGGCCCGCGAAGCGGGACTGGGCGAGATAGGAGTCAACAACCTGCTGCTCACGCCGGAGTGCGGGCCCAGGGTGCGGTTCGTGGCTCTCTTAACCGACGCCGCGCTCCAACCCGGCGAGCCGGTCGAGCGGCATCTGTGCGTTCCGGAGAATTGCGGGTACGCTTGCGTTCGCGCCTGCCCGGCGGGGGCATTGCGGGAAGACGGCAGGCCCACTGACAAGGCGGCCTGCCTCAAGTACTACATCAAGCTCGGCATACCCGGGATGAGCGGAGTCCGCTGCGGCCTTTGTGTCGCCAGGTGCCCGGCGAGAGCTTAAGTGACCTTGGCCAAGATCTCGTCAGCGAAAGCAGCCGCGCGCGCGAGCCTCGCGGCATCCGGCTGTCCCCTGGTAAAGTTCCCCTGCTCGCCGAACATCCGCATCTCCGGGTGCTTGCTCTCCAGTAGCCGGTCCATGACCTCCTGAGCCAGCTCTCCCTGACAGTCGAAAACCCCCAGCACCTGTGCGCCCGCGGCGGCGTTGACGCACCGCTGTATCATGTAGGACACGTCAGGCGCGCTTTCAGGACTGGCGTGGGTGATGAACAGCGCCATAGCGCGACCCTCGGCTTGCTTTTCGAGGAACTCCTTCGCCTTCGGAGCGGGCCCGTGCGAGTGAATCGGAAAGCCTACAAAGATGAGGTCGTAGTCGTCGAGGCTCGTGACTTCCTCGAGCTTCTTGATCTCTTTGTCACGTGGCAGCTCCGCGAAAATGGCATCGGCCACCTTTTTGGTGTTTCCGGTCTGCGAGTAGTACACGACCAGAGTCCTCATGAGCTCCTCCCTCCCGAACAACCGTGCTCAGTTTGGGTCATCCTGCCCGCAGCGGATCAAGTGCCTCGCCGCATAGCCTTCGGCTTTCAGCGCGGTATCCAGGTATTCCATCTGTATCGGGTATACCTTGACAGCGTACATGCCTTCGGGCAGTTCGATGTCTTCGAGCCCCTTTCGGTGTTCGTACGCCTCACGGGCTTCTTCGAATATGTCGGACCCGTGCAGGCCTATCCTCGCGAGTCCAGTGACCTGCAGGCCTCTGGCCGAATCCCAGCCCGTGAACCGCCCGTGGATGGCAACAGAAACCGCCGGGTTCTCCTGGAGATTGGACATCTTCGTTCCTCCCTCCGTGAGAATATATAGAAAGTACCCTCGCGGAAAGAACTCGACCGCGGATGCTCTGGGCTGTCCCTGCGAGCAAGTGGCCACCACGCACATCTCCTGCTCGTCAAGAAACTCGAAGACCTTCTTCTCGAGCAACTCAAACGGGAGCTCTTTCATTTCGACCACCGACCTGTTCCAGGTATGACCCGTACGCAGCAATCTTGGACGCCGCTCGCACGGCCCGCTCGGGTGTCGGCGCGGAGAATATCCCACGACTCTGGAGACTCGCGGCCGCCGTCATTTCGCGCGCGTCCAACGCTACGGTTATTATCGGCTTTTGCTTCTCCCGCACAAGCTTCTCGAGCATATTTATCATGGCCGCATCGGTCCATTGCCATACTTCGCCAGGGTTTATGCCGGCCGAACCCTGCGGGTTGTGCCCCTTCCTCTTCGTAAAGGATTGCTTGAAACCTTTCAACTGCGAAGCGAAAAACGCGGGCAGATGATGAGGATGATTCCGCAGTACTCCGAGGAACGGCTTTACAGAGCCCATCAAGACTGCGTCCAGAAAGATGTCTTTTCCGAGAAGCGCACCCATGACAATGAGAATATCTATTTCGTCACACGCGGCCAGCGCATCTATGACCTTGAAGTGGCTTGACCTTCTTAAGTTGCCGACCAGGTCTACCGGGTTGCCCCTGCTCCAGAACGCCGGAAGGACAGGGTCGAGCTCATCTATTAATGACTGGGGAAGTTCGGCGAGCTCGAGCCCTTCGCGGTCGCATGAGTCCGAGGCCACAACTCCCCAGCCTCCACCCATGGTCATGATGGCGACTTTCTTTCCGAGCGCGCGAGGCAATGCGTCGAACGCCGCGACTATGTCTATGAACTCCTCCGTGTTGTCAGCCTGTACGATGCCCGCCTGGTCGAGCATCGCATCGAAGAGCTCGGCGTTGGAGGCAAGGGCGCCCGAATGCGAGCGCGCCGCGCGACCGCCCTGCTCCCCTTTTCCGCCCTTGAGGACGACTATCGGCTTGTGCGGGGTGATGCTCCGCGCGACCTCGAGAAAACGCCTGCCGTCGCGAAGCCCCTCGATGTAGAGTGCGATGACTTTCGTCATCGGGTCCTCGCCGAGGTATGTCAGGTAGTCGTGCATATCGGTGTTTGCCGCGTTGCCGCTTCCGACGAAGCGGCTGAAGCCGAGGCCCCTGTTGCGACCCCATCCGAGCAACTGCATCCCGAGATTCCCGCTTTGGGAAATAAAGCCTACAGCGCCGGGAAGCGGGCTGGCCGGACCGCCGACCGCAAGCAGGGATGAAGACGCGCTGAAGACGCCCATTGTATTCGGTCCGATTATCGTTATTCCGGCTTCGTTGGCGAAATCCGCGAGCTCGCGCTCGAGGGCCGCGCCTTTCTCACCGACCTCGCTGAAGTTCGAGGAAACCACCAGGGCGTTCTTGATACCTTTTTCCGCGGCTTCCTTGATGACGCCGAGCACCCCGGCGGCCGGGATCGCGACGATAACCAGGTCGACC
This sequence comes from Candidatus Anoxymicrobiaceae bacterium, assembly GCA_036508635.1. Classification (GTDB taxonomy): domain Bacteria; phylum Actinomycetota; class Geothermincolia; order Fen-727; family Anoxymicrobiaceae; genus FEN-727. The sequence continues at coordinate 8,301 of DATCGY010000033.1, read as the reverse complement.
GGTTCGTCGACATCGCTGAGACTCGGGTACGAGGGGAACCCGAGTATTGTCTTCTCCTTGGGATTCACCATGTAGAAATCGCCTTTATATCCTCCTCCAAGGGCGTTGACAGGCATGATGAACCCCCACTTGCCGACAACGTTTGATGCACCGACGACCGCAATTGATCTTGGGTCGAAGATGCCGGAGAAATCCCTTTCGAAAGTTGCTGTCACCAAATTACCTCCAAAGCCAACATCGCTATAATAAGACGGTAGATATATTTCGCGTGGCGTTACCGTACCGCGCTATCTTTCGCGGACGGGCCGGCTCCCTTAGAACTCGTACGGGTGGAGCCTCCTGTCGATAGCCCGCCAGACACTGAGCAACCTGGGGTTTGTATACACCTTGGTCAGAAAGATCATCCAGGATATCTCGCGCCAGGGTCTGTGACCGGCGTAAAACAAGAAATGGGACCAGGTAAACCTCCGGCTTATCTGCTTCTTGGTGAATCCCGGCTGGTTCAACACGGGTTTACGCCTCTCGAGCCCCGGGTCGGGAGGCTCGTCGAGCAGGCCCATCTCGGTACAGGTCTCGTGCAGGGCGGTTCCCGGATACGGGAAGAACACACTGAGCAGGAACCAGTCGGGCTGGCACCTGCGGTTCATTCGTATCGTCTCACGAAAATCGGCGGGCGTCTCACCGGGCAGACCTATGAGGTTGTAGAACCCGACTTGGAGCCCGTGTTTCCTCGCGGTCTCGACAGCCCTTACGATGTCATCGTTCGAATAGTTCCTCTTGAGAACCTCGCGGCGCATCCTCTCGCTGCCTGATTCCAGGCCGATATTGACGAACCGGAAATTCGCTCGCGCCAGCGCCGCGAAGAGCTCGTCGTATGTGGTATTCGGTGTCACCCTCAGGTTTGCCCCGAAGACCAGAGGCAGCTCGAACCCGGAGTTCATTTCCTCCAGGCGTGCGCACAGTTTGAGCGCCCACTCCCGGTTGAACCCGAGAGTCTCGACCTCGAGGTATACCTCCGGAAGCAGCGGATATGTCTCCTTCAGGTCGACCAGCTCAGCGACGATGTTCTCGGGCGACCGCAGCCTTACGTACTTGCCGTCACTCACTCGCCTGAGGGCGTGGTTGCAGCAGTAAGTGCACTGGAACGGACAGCCGCGCCCGACCAGTAGCGAGGGCCTCGAAAGTGGGTTTGCGTACCAGTCGTACCACATGTTCCGGTCCGGAAAAGGCAGCCCGTCGAGGTCTTCGATGAACGGTCGAGGCCCGTTCCTTTCGACCCCGCTTCCGTTCTTGATGTACAGGTTCGGTATTCCTCGGGGCGACCTGCCATCCTCGAGCTGCTCTACCAGCTCGAGCGTCGGAAACTCGCCTTCTCCCACGCACACGGCGTCGAAATCGCACGCCAGGCACTCCTCCGGCCTGAGAGTGGCGTGAGGGCCTCCAACGAGGAGGAACAGGTCCGGATGGGAGCGCTTAACCTTTGAAGCAAGACGGGACATGAACTCGAACTCGGCGAAAACGGAAGTGAAGCAGGCCACGTCAGGGTTGAAATCCCCGATCGCCTCCTCGACCACGTGCTCGGTCAGGTGGGAAGGGACCACCAATCTGGTCTGGTGCCCGTTCTCTTTCAGGATTGCCGAAATATACGAGATACCGAACTGCATGCGTTCCGGTCCCTCGAGAGGCTTCTCCGGAGAGTAATTGTCTTCTTCTGAATGAATGAAGAGTACTTTCATGGTTACAGCACATTATAGCCAAGTAGCGCTTGGAGCGCCCCGGCGTACAGGCGGCTTTCCCGGATGATCACCCGTCAACCGGTCGGGTCGGGTCGGCCTTTGGTCGTCCTGGAGGACGTGGAGATACCCAGTATGCGGTTCATGAGATCCAGTGCCGAAGGCGGGAGGATCGCCTTGGTGAGTGGGACTATATACACCGATGCTGGTACGCCGACAAACGAGCGGTTCTTCTTGATTCCAGCGATTATCTTTCCGGTCACCTGCTCAGCCGTGAGAAGCTTTGTCCCCTTTACCATGGTGGCGCCATCAAAAAGACCGGTTCCGACCGTATTTGGGCACACGCACATGAACTTTATGTCTTTCAATCCCTCGATCTTGAACTCCTGGCGGAGGGCTTCCGTCAGGCCGACCACCGCGAACTTGCTGGCGCTGTAATCGGAGATATAGGGAACCGCCAGGAGACCGCCCGCGGACGACATGTTGACCACGTAGCCCTCGCGCTTTGCGACCATCCCGGGTAGGAACGCCTTCATGGTCCAGAAGTGAGCCATGAGATTTACCGCGATAAGCTGCTCGATGACATCGTCTGGCTTCTCCAGGAACGGGTTTGACTTGACGATCCCCGCATTGTTCACGAGGATGTCAACGGTACCGAACTCGCTTGAGACGGTCTTTGCGAGCTGGTATACCTTTTCTCTATCGGAGATATCGCATATGTAAGAGACTACTTCCCCAAGACGACCCAGCTCCTCGACAGCGCTATCAAGGTCATCTTTCCTGATGTCCACCAGCACGACCCTTGACCCCTCCAGGAGGAACAGGCGAGCTAGAGACCTCCCCATTCCAAGCGCTCCACCTGTGATCAAAACGGTTTTTCCGGCCAGGTTCTTCATGAGAGACACCTCCGGTAATAGAGTTCCAGCGATCAGGCATACCCGGCCAACACCGGCCGGCCTAACATGGTCCGGCCCGCCTTTCGACGGCGCGGTACCCTCAGGTTATTCTCCCGGGTTCCCCGTGTCAAAACTCGAGGAACCGCGTGCGTGGCCAACGGCACGGGACTTGCCTGAAGGAATTCCGCCACCAGGCTTACCCCGGCAGCCTCACGGTTCAGCCCATGGCAACGTTACTATTCCAGGCACGGTCCTGGTTCCCTCTCGTCCGGGTATCCAGTAACGTCTCATCCGATGCGGAAGCATCGCATGGATACCGAACCGTTCTGGAATCCTTCGTAGGTAAAGGATACGGCCTCCCCACTCTCCTGCATGGCGATGGCGTAGATCATAGGCAGGTAATGGTCGAGTGTGGGGACGGCAAGCTCGGCGGCGTTTCCCATGCCTTCAAAATCGACTAGCCCGGCATGGTCGCCCGAAACAAGGCAAGCTTTCATCTTTCCGTCTGCCTCGACAGCCCACTCGAATGGCTCGGCGTCCGTACTGAAATCCAACAGGCCCAGGTTGTGTACCATGTTTCCGCTTCCGATGATGAGGATCCCATTCCGCCGGAGTGGTCCGAGTTGTCCGCCCAGGTTGTAATGATACTCAACGGGCTTCGGATGCCGGTCGTTGAACGCATAGTCGAGGCTCATCTCGAAAACCGGGATGTCGGCTTCGGGATACATGTGGAGGAGTACGGACCAGGAAGCATGGTCGAGGCCCCAGTCATCACTGCATCTCACCAGCCCGTCCGGAACGGCCTCCCGCACGACTTTCGCGAGATCGGGAGAGCCGGGGGCGGGGTACTCGATCTCGTACAAGTCCCGCGGGAAGCCGTAGAAGTCGTGAATCGTCCCCGGACTACCCATGCACCCGACGAACGTGCCATCTGTCAGCCAGTGCGCGGAGATAACCATTATCGCCTCCGGTCTCGGGAGTTCGCGCGCCAGGGACCCGAGACTGCGCGTGTAAGCGTTATCCGCGATGATGTTCGTAGGCGACCCGTGGCCTATGAACAACACGGGCATCTTTCCGCTTGTGTCACTTGCGTTCATCAAACCTCCCTCACGCCTCGCTCTCTTGTTCGATACTCGCAAGAGCCCCCACCTCAACGGCCGGGACCGGCTACGGCTCCATGTGTGTGACGAAAAGTGCTACCGTTCCTTTCTCCCCGCCCTTGCGCTCTCCTGTGATGGTGGATCCAATCGGATGTTTACTTCTTGGTGTGCAGAATAGCCCCGGCGTGGGCGGAGTCGAATATCAACTCGTGGGATACTGGCGGGGACCTGCATGCCCCCCATGTATCCCCCTTTTGAACGTTCAACATGTCTATAAAAACTTCAAGAATATGTTCGAGTTGCCGATTACTAGGGTGCAAGCAGTATGTCATAAGCGCAGGAGGTAATAATGGGGCACAAGACCGGCAGTGAGATGCGCAAGCTCACCTGGTTGTTTGCTATTCCGGTCGTCGTTCTAGTGATAATCATCGTTGCTTACTTTGCGATGACCATGATTGTGACCGCCGAACACAGCGCCAAGCGCGCAAAGACGATCATGATCGAGCAGACCGTACAGGCTTACGCGGCAATGGGTAAGAACTTCGGCGCGATGAACTTCAACCCCGCGATCGTGAAGTCGTTCAGTGCCGATGTCATCAAGGCGTTCCTGGCCGGTAACGTGGGCCCGATCTATGACCTCGTAATAAATCTCTCCGCAATTGCGACGCCCTCTTCATTCGTGGCGCTCATCAAAGACGGAAAAGTGTACAGCTCCCTGGCGAACCTCGGAGTCGAGGTCAACAAGAGCGAAATATTAACGAAACCCCCACCAAAGGGATATGCGATAATCAACGAATTCGGGAACCTCAAAGGTACGCTCATCTACGTCTTCTATCCGATAGACCTCACTAAGATGGGTATCAACACCAAGTTCTACATGTCGACGGTCTTCGACGTCACTAAGCAGGTCAAGGAGATAGACACGTATTTCAACAACCAGCGGAACAGCAACATCATCACGCTCACCGTCGCAAGCGTTGCAGCCGTGCTGGTCTTCTTCCTGCTCTCGACTATATGGCTTCGATATCTGATTCGGAGGTTCGTATCTGAGCCGATAGAAGAGTTGAACACAACTGCCGAACAGATTGTGGCTGGAACTTACGAAGGGGAAGTCAAGGTCAACCCGAAGAGCGACTACGGGGCGATACAGGGGCTTCTCAAGAGCGGACAGTTGGTGCTCAGAAGACTGGATAAGGAGATGGAAGCCGATAACAACGACTGAGGAGGCCGAAGGCGGTCGTGTTGTCGGATTCTATTGAAAGGAGTGTCGATTGGCTAACGTTCTGGCCAGGGACATAACGCGTGTACTCTCAGACGCGCTTGGTGATTTTATCGCCAGTGCGACGGTCAAGAAGAACTGCGAGCTTATCGGCACCACTCCAGATGATCTCACTGCCGAACAACTGCCGGCGCTCTCTACCGGCATCGAAAAATCGGTAACGTTCTTTTCTGACAGCTCGACTGCTAAGACAATCGGTGAAAAAGTCAGGGCCATGAAAGCCTGAATGTAGTAGAGCCTGCACACTCCATCATTAGCCGGGTCCTTCGAGGCCCGGCGTTTGCATTCCCAAACGACAAACACAAGGTGACCCTCAAGGATTACTCCGGAGATTCAGGACGATGATGTTGACTGGCTCCGCGAAGGCCTGCTCGCTTGCGAAACCGTCCGAGCCGTCCGAGCTGACGGCTCAAGCGGCCGGCGGCTACGGGTCGTCCGCCCCATCCTCCCTCGCGGAAGAAAGTCGCGATCGCGTCAAGCTCCACCCCCAGGTCCTCCAGGACCTCAACAGCGTCCTCGAGGTCACCTTGAGGTGGTTTGGAGCCTGCCCCCGCAGGCCGGCTTCGAGGGGCCATACCCTCATCTCCTGCACAGTTGTCGTGGCACAACCAGTCCGAGTAGCCTCCGATGGTGTCCGTTGCCGCCTGCCCACCGGATGTTAGAGTATTGGCATCAGGAGGTGCACATGCTAAATGCCAGTTAGGAGATTAAGGAGAAGCACATGACGAATAATACAGAAGAATCCTTTGGAGAGAGAATCCGGAGACTGAGAGAAGCGAATGGTATCAGCATGGAGGCTTTCTCACACGATACCGGCTATCCGGAGGAATTCCTGAAAGAAATTGAGGATGGCAAGATCGCTCCACCTGTGGCGGTAGTTCTTCAGCTGAGTCGCTTCTTCAACGTTGACATGGAACAGTTTCAGGGCACGCGCAGCAAACAAGCTGCCCGGAAAAGGACGACAAGCCACAAGAAGCGGGTTGCTTCGTATGCCTATAAGTCCCTGACCAAGCCGGGAGAGAAAAGACATTTGAGGGCGTATCGAGTGACTATTGACCCGGAAACCGAACATAAAGGTGTCGAATACCACCATGAGGGGGAGGAATTCATCTATGTTCTTCAAGGTCACCTGAAGATCCAGGTTGGTCAGAACACCTCAACCATAAAGAAGGGTGGGTGCATCAACTTTGACTCTTCAATTTCTCACAAGCTGAGCAATCCAACCGGGGAAAAGGCAGAGCTCCTGGTTGTCATATTTGTGCCATAAGGAGGAGACATGTCTTTTCAACTGACTGAGGAACAGGAAATGGTCAGGCTTATGGCCAGGGATTTTGCCTCGAAGGAATTAGAACCTGTAGCTGCCCAAAGGGATAAGGAAGAGATATTCCCGATGGATGTGGTGAAGAAGATGGGGGAACTCGGCCTGCTGGGAATGATGGTGCCGGATGAGTATGGTGGAGCCGGCGCCGGAGCTGTCAGCTATTGCCTGGCACTCCAGGAAATCGCTTATTCATGTGCATCAACCGCGGTGACCATGTCCGTGGCCAATCTTTCCACCGAGCCGTTGCTGAAATTCGGGGATGAAACACAGAAGACCAAGTATCTTATCAAGCTGGCCCAAGGAGAATTGCTGGGATGTTTCGCTCTTACTGAGCCAGGGGCCGGATCAGATCCGGGGAGCCTTTCCATGAGGGCGGAGGATAAAGAAGACTATTACCTGATTAACGGCATAAAGACATTCATTACTCACGGGCAATATGCCGATGTAGTTAATCTTATCGCCAGGACCAGTCCGGAAAAAGGCAGCAAGGGTCTCTCGGCTTTTGTCGTGGAAAAAGGCACACCAGGATTTTCCGTTGGTTCGAAGGAAGATAAGATGGGCTTGAGGGCCTCCAATACAGTGGAGCTTCTCTTCAACGACTGCAGAGTCCCAAAAGAAAACCTGGTGGGAAAACCGGGTGCGGGATTCAAGATAGCCATGGTTGCACTGGACAGCGGGCGTATCGGTATTGCATCGCAGGCTTTGGGTATAACCCGCGCCTGCCTCGATGAGAGCATCAAATACGCCAAAGAACGCAAACAGTTCGGCAAGACCATCAGTTCTTTTCAAGCTATTCAATGGATGATAGCTGACATGGCCACCGGAATCGAGGCCGCTAACTGGCTCATCTTGTCTGCTGCCTGGAGGAAAGATCAAGGTCTTCCCTTCACTAAAGAGGCCTCCATGGCCAAGCTCTTTGCATCGGAATTGGCGAACAAGAGCGCTTATCTCGCTTTACAGATCCACGGCGGCTATGGCTACCTCAAGAACTTCAAGGTCGAGAGGCTCTATCGTGATGCCCGGGCCACGTCCATCTATGAAGGCACATCGGAAATACAAAGGCTGGTCATTGCGAGGAATCTTTTGAAGGAACATAAATAAAATATGGAAAACCATAATAAAAAAGATGGATCAAAATTGTTAAAAGAAATGAATATCTGTAGGTGGTTGGCAGAATGCTAACTAAACGCCTTAACCGCCGATAATCCATGGTTAATAGCCGGTCGTGCTGCTTGCATCGCTACTCTGCTCAATCTTTCAGGCCCAGCACTCTCTGTGCCAGGTCAGCATATGCCAACGTCCATCGCTCGTCCGACACAGAACTGGTCGCCTCAAGCCCTAATCGCTGGATGAGACCTGCCGCGATGAGAAACGCAGCGGTCGCTTCCGGAACAGGCACCTCGACTGACCCTTCTCTTGCGGCTTCTTTCAAAAGGCCAGACAGGACCGGCAGGAACATCTCGGAAGCCTTCTGGACAAGCCGGGCGCGCAGGTGGGTCAGGTGCGAACGATTGAACTCCTCTACCCACCATCCCGATACCTCGGGCTGGGAGTTCATCTCCAGTATCTCCCTGATCCTCTCGATGGCAGGCCGCTCTAACTGGTCGGCGCACTCCTTCACCGAGTCGAATGCCAGCATGACCCGGTCCTGAGCCACAGCGTCGAATATGTCCTCTTTTGAATCAAAGTAGACATAGAAGGTTCCGTGCGAACTCCCCGCCCTGCTCGTGATGTCCGCTACAGTCGCCGCCGCGTATCCTTTTTCCATGAACACCTCGGCGGCCGCGTCCACCAGCTCTATACGTCGCTGAGCAGGGGTCTTCCTTGACCACTTCGCCGTTTGTACCAGTTCTTCTGACGTGTTGAGTTTTGACATGTGCCGGTCTAGTCCTCTTCCGGAAGTGGCTCTGAAATGAACCCCGCCGGCTCGGTCGCTGCAACGGTTGCCTTCCTGCCGAGCTTGGACGGCCAC
>DATCGY010000032.1:0-5751 GCA_036508635.1 Candidatus Anoxymicrobiaceae bacterium | reverse complement strand
CTGGATGCGCGTCATGGCTATCGTCGGCCTGCTGTTCACGCTGATAGTTATGTTTACGCTGAAGGGTGAGGTAATCATCGACGAACCGATTGTGGTTGTACTTGTGGCGATTCCGGTCGCCATCTTCTTCTTTACCATGTTCGCGGGCGGCTATTTCGCCGCATGGCTTTTCAACATCGATTACCAGAATTCGGTTGTGGTGGGTCTGACAGGCTCTAGCAATAACTTCGAGCTTGCGATAGCGGTCGCGGCGGCGATCTTCGGCATCAGCTCGAAAGTCACCCTGGCGACGGTCATCGGGCCTCTTATAGAGGTCCCGATCATGCTAATCCTGGTTCGGATAGGGCTGCGAACGCGCAGGTATTTCCCGAGGAAGAAGGAGCTGATCAGTCCTCAAGCGGTGCAGGAGGCTGAATAACCTTATGACGTCTGCAAAGCGTCACGTCGAGATATTCATAGGTCCCATCGCATGCTCATGCGCAGGCGGTCCGAGCCCTGCCAAGCAGGAAAAGATTACCAGGGCCCTGGCCCTCAAGTGGGCACTCCAGAACGAATACAAGGCTGAGTTTGACCTGCGTGTATTTGACCTTGGAAACGAGTATGAATACGAGGAAGGATATCGAATGCTCAGGCAGCGTCTCGAGGAGGTCGGTGAACGGGAGCGGGCGCAAGGAGCGGCTTATGCACTCAAGGACCTTACTCCAGCTGTAGCCGTGGACGCCAGGCTTGAATGGATTGGTGATGCGCCCATCATTGAGGATTTTATGAGGAGATTGGGAAGAAACTAATGTCATGCAGACTGTCCGTTCGGAGGTCGAAATGGAAATAAAAGTCCTTGGGTCCGGGTGCAGCAGGTGCGAGCAGACCAAGAAGCTAATAGCCGAAGTCGCCGGCGAGTTGGGCGCGGAGGTAAAGGTCGAGGCAGTCAAGGATCTGATGGAGATCGCGACCTACGACCTCATGTCGACGCCGGGGGTGGTCATTGACGGGAAAGTGGTTTCGAGCGGCAAAGTTCCCACAAAGAAAGCGGTCAGGTCGTGGATTCAAGGCGAGTAGCGGTGATTCGAACACTCAAGAGACGAGTACGTACGGTGACATTCCTGACCGTTTGCACACTTGTAGTGGTCTGCCTCATTCCCCATTGCGGATGCGGCGTGAAGCAGGCATCCGAGAACAGCTCCGCGCGATCCACCACGCCCGAACAGAACAATTCCGCGACACAAGGTCAGACCGGCAGCCCCAGCAAGTCGGAGCAGGTGCTCGCGCAGGCGAAGGCTGAAGGGAAACCCGTTCTTCTTTGCTTTCATTCGACTAAGTGCATCCCATGCATCGAGATGGAGAAAAACCTGAATCAGGTCATGCCCGAGTATCAGGGGAAGGTGGAGTTCGTGATCGTGGACGTCTACGATCCCGCCGAGGACAGTTTGAACAGGCAGTATGGAATCCAGACAATACCAACAACGTTCCTTCTGAAAGGTGATGGGCAGGCCGCGAACAGCCTTCAAGGTGCGCTCACGCCCGACCAGTTGAGAAAAGAGCTCGACGCGCTGCTCTGAGGCTCAAAGGCGAACCAGCTTATGGCCAAGATCGTCAAGATTGTGCTTCTGGGAATCTGCCTCGCCATCCTCGTGTTGATGATTCCCGCCTGCGGGTGCGGTACCACCCTGACCAGCGCCAGCGGTCAGAATGCCAAGATCTCGATTGCACCGCGGGACGTCGAAAAGGTCGAAATTCTGTACTTCCATCCCAGGTTCCGGTGCGTCTCCTGCAACAACGTTGAGAAATTCGCGAAGGCAGTTACCGAGGACGGGTTCGCGAAAGAGATGAAAGACGGCAAGCTCGTGTTCAAGTCCCTGGAGATAGACGAGCCGAAGAACAAGGAGCTCGTCCAAGAACTCGGCGTGACCGGTTCCTCGCTTTACGTCGTCGCGAGCGGCGGTGGCAGGCGCGAGCATCGTGAAATCAAGAACGTATGGCTCCATTGGAACAATCCTGAGAAGTGCAAGGAGATAATCTCCACTGAGATAGAGACAGCTCTCACAGGCAAGAGCCAGGGAGATGCCCTGCCACTCGCAGGCGTGCCCGTGGTACTGGCGGCGTTGCTCCTCGGCCTGTTGACCGCCATCAGTCCCTGCCCCCTGGCCACTAACATAGCCGCGCTCTCGTACGTCTCGAAGAAGCTCGAAAGCCGAAGGTACACCGTGCTCGCAAGCGTGCTCTACACGGCGGGGCGGATGGTTGCTTACACGCTTATAGGGGTACTCCTTGTCCTGATAGGTCTCAGCGCTTCGCGGGTCTCGCTCTTCTTCCAGGACTCCGCCGACAAGTTCCTGGGCCCGCTCCTCATATTCTTCGGGTTGGTGATGCTTGACGTCATCAAGTTCTCGATCTTCAAGGGCCGCATCACCTCGGCTATACAGGAGAAGATAGGCGACTGGGGGCTAGTCAGCTCTTTCCTGCTGGGCATCCTTTTTGCGCTGGCCTTCTGTCCTTACAGCGCGATACTGTTCTTCGGCATGCTCATCCCGATCGCCCTGGACTCGGCCGGCGGGATTACGTTCCCAGCGATATACGGGTTCGGGACCGGCCTCCCGGTGATTCTGTTCGCGGTCGCGCTCTCACTGGGAGTCTCGGAGATGGGGAAGCACGTGGCGCGCATACAGAAGTTCGAGAAGTACTTCAGGTGGTTTGCGGGTATCGTGTTCATAGGTGTAGGCATCTACTACCTGGTGGTTCTGATCAAGTCGTTCTTCTAAAAGGAGGAGATACGACAGCCCGCCTTGCCGGATATTAGATTAAGGATTAATAGAGGACCTCTAATGGTAATGAAGAGAATGGCCGTCACGCTTTGCGAGGATGAAGTTGCGAGGCTGGAGCGCATCATAGAAGACGACGATGGGGCCGACGCCTTGAGGTTCATTCGAGACGTGCTCGAAGAGAAGGTCAAAGCGAACGAGCTTCCTCACTGCGTACCGTTCTATGACATCGGGTACAACCCGGGTCAGGCTGACAGCTTCAAAAGAGATGAATAGGTCAACGATGAAAGGGTCATTGAGATGCAACAACTGGTGCTGACGCTAGACGAGGACATGCTGATATGGCTGCGACGCATCATTACTGATGAAGACAGGGATGAGGCGATGGAGTTCGTCCGGAAAGTTCTCGAACCGAAAATCAAAGAAGCGGAGAGACCGTCCGGAATGAAGAGGGCTTTTGACGTCGGTGGCGCCGACGGACAGGTCGGCGGCCGCAGGTAAAGGAGTGGCGAGCAGTGCTCAAAGTCGATACACACCCGGACTACCCTCCCGAGGAGGGCTGCTACATCCGTGGCAACGACCGCTCTCCGGTCGCGGTCCTCATCATCTTGAAGTGGGACCAGGACAAAGTGCCTCCCGAGATAGAGCTGTTGGTGCGCGCCGGGGCCGAGAGCGGGGCCGCGCTGTCTGGCACCTTACAGACCGAGAACATTGGGCTGGAGAAGGTGATATGTAACATAGTCTCGAACCCGAATATCCGTTACCTTGTAATGGGAGGCCCGGAGTCACCGGGACACCTCATAGGTGACATGATCAGGGCGCTTTTCGAAAACGGAGTCGACGAAAAGCAGAGAATAATGGGGACGGAGTCTCCGCACCCCTTTCTCTTCAACATCTCGCGGGAGATGATAGAGCGGTTCCGGGAGCAGTTGACCCTGGTGGACCTGCAGTTCCAGGGGGATGCGGACCTCGTTCGCAAAGCCGTGTGGTCGTGCTACCAGGAGGAGCCTGTAGAGTTCATGGGATACCAACTCTACGACATGGGGGCATATCCGGAGCCGCCGTTGAGCGGTACTATAACATGGAAGATACTCCAGCCTTACTGGGAGCCGGAAGACGACAAGCAGCGGGAAGCCAAACACAAGGCCGAGGCGTTGATGGAAAGCATAAAGAAGAGGAACATCGAGCGGGTGGCGAAGAACACGGAAGAAGATGAGAAATAGTGCCGGTACGGCCGGCTCAGTGAATGGAGAGGTGTTTTATGGAAGAGGAGAAGGCCAAGAAGATTGTAAGGGAAGGGTACGCGAAGGTCGCGCAGACGGAGTGCTCCTGTTATACGACGGACAGCTCGTGCTGCAGCGGACCGTCGCTCGCTGAGGATATCAGCAGGCAGATCGGCTATACGGACGAGGATATGCAGGCAGTCCCAGAGGGAGCCAACCTGGGCTTGGGCTGTGGTAACCCGGTGGCGCTGGCATCGCTCATCGAGGGCGAGATCGTAGTGGACTTGGGTTCGGGCCCCGGCTTTGACAGCTTCCTGGCGGCACGCCGGGTGGGTGAAAGCGGCAGGGTCATTGGGGTGGACATGACTCCCGAGATGCTCGACAAAGCCCGCGAGAACGCCGGCAAGGGCGGCTTCGAGAACGTCGAGTTCAGGCTCGGCGAGATCGAGCACCTGCCCATCGCGGACAACTCCGCGGACGCCATCATATCGAACTGCGTGATAAACCTTGTGCCTGACAAGAAAGCGGTATTCGCCGATGCGTTCAGGATACTCAAGCCTGGTGGGCGGTTGATGGTATCAGACATAGTCCTGCTTAAAGAGTTGCCACAGGCCGTTAAAGAATCGGTTGCCGCTTATGTTGGTTGCGTGGCGGGCGCTTCGATAAAGGCTGACTACATTGGCGCCATCGAGAAGGCGGGGTTCGATCCTGTCGAGGTCATTGAGGAAAAAGGATTTCCGATAACGCTTATGGCTAACGACCCTACGGGCAAGGCCGTTATGGAGAGCATGGACATCAAGGAGGCGGATGCTACTGAGCTGGGGAGCTCGATAGCCAGCGTGAGCGTATTCGCGCGCAAACCTGGCTAATTTGACTTTGACAAGGGGTCCGCGCGTCGTCCGGCCTGCTGTTTCCAGATGCTCGGGTCGTGCAACAGTTCCGCGCGTCGGCGCCGATAAGCCGCAGTCCGACCTGCCGATTTGATACAATCGACTGAGTCTTTGTTGGAGTTTTTGTCGCTACACATCAAGAAGGTGAGTGGGCTATGGAATATGAAGAGATAATGGAGCGACTCGGCAGGGTCGTTTCAACGGACCTGCACCCCGTTCCCGACGACGTCCTGGAAAAGGAGAAGGAGAAGTTCTACAAGGCTCGACAGAAGTCGCTCAAGCTCTACGAGGAGTTGCAGAGCTACATTCCCGGCGGCGTCGAGCACAATCTGGCAACCAACAACCCCTTTCCGATTGCCATGGACCGCGCCAAGGGCTACCGGATGTGGGACATAGACGGCAACGAGTACGTCGACTACCTGATGTGCGGCGCTCCCATCATCCTGGGCCACCACTACGACCCGCTGGATGACGAAATTATCAACATAATCCGGGAGAAGGGACCATCCACCGGGCTGACATCCGAGTACGAGCTGCTGGCGGCCAAGAAGATAGTAGAGCACATGCCCGGCGTGGATGTGGTCCGTTTCCTGCAGTCCGGCACCGAGGCCGACATGGCGGCGCTGCGAATCGCCCGCGCGCATACCCAGAGGCAGAAGGTCATCAAAGTCGAGGGGAGCTATCACGGCTGGTACGATCAGTACGTATATTCGCTATTTATCCCCGGCACCGCGGGCTTGAACTCCCCGGGCATACCGCCGCAGACGTTCGACATGCTGGTTGAGGTCAAGCCCAACGACTTCGACGGTCTGGAAAAGGCGTTCGCGGAGAACAAGGATGAGATTGCGTGCATGGTTGTAGAGCCGGTTGGCGGGGAATCCG
>DATCGY010000031.1:0-8364 GCA_036508635.1 Candidatus Anoxymicrobiaceae bacterium | reverse complement strand
ATCCTGGAACTGGACAGGGAAATCACCCGCGAAGACAGGGCGCTCTTCATCAAGACCGGATGTTCCACCGGGTGGATTTGTGACGATGTGCGCTCACGCGGGCTAACCGGTTATTTTTTACCGGACCTTGGTGAAGGGCTGATAGTGGCAGCGAGTGCCGAAGCAGGCTTGAGGCTGCTGCACGTTAAGCATCGATATACACGTTAAGCATCGTCTGTTCGAGAAAGTCACGGTGATACCCGATCAGAACGAGGTGGCGGCTGAGTTCCTCCTGAACAACGGCTTTGAAGAGCGCACCGGCGCAAAGAGGATGTTTTTTGGCAAGGATCTTGACTGGAAGCCGGAGAAGCTGTTCAGCAGGATCGGAGGATACTGCGGCTGACCTGGAATCCGGGCTCAGTCATCGTCGTCGTCGGGGAGGATCTTGGGCATTGACAAGTCGAGGCTCACCGCACGCTTGACATAGGTGTTGAACACTATCGGTACAAGCATGATGATCACTATCGCGATCGCGAGGTATATCCAGCTCTTTCCCGAGCCTTTGCCGACGACGAGCGGCCGTCCCGTCGAGGTGGTGTTCCCGAACAGGTTCGTGGCGGAGAACTCCGATGTCAGCACGGCCTCGGTACCGCGGACGCGACCTTCAAAGTACCTGTCCCAACTGGTGCCGGTAGCCGTCTCGACCATCTCGCTCATATCCGCAAGCGTATAGGTCTCGCCATCCTTCAGGTTGTCGTATTTCGCGGCCATTGCGCCAATTAGCGTATCGATGTCCTTGACGTTCTTGCTCTTGGATTCATTCTGGAGCTTCAGCGATATCGAGGCGCATAGCGCCGCGCCTTTCTGAGCCAGCAGCGCCCTCTCGTCTGGCTGGCCTGACGCATCGGCCAGCGAAGCCTTTGTCGCGGACGGGTTGGTCAGGTATGACTTATACACGGCCGAGAAGCTCTTGTACGCGTCATTTGAATCGGCAAGTCCCGTTTCCGCCGCGACTCGCCTTGGGTAGAAGAGCGGCAACCCCGCCTGGAACCACTGAGCGTCACCACCGGCCTTCGGGACGAGGGAGTACGTATTCCATAGGCCGAAGAAGCCGCTCGCCGCCGCGACGGCCGATTCACCGTCCAGTGTCTTTCCACCATGACACAAGACAACGGATCCAAGCATCGTTCCCGACGAGGGCGTCTTGAGGCCACATGTTTTCTCTCCACACAGGACAACTGTCAGATTATCGAGCCCGGTCCTGTTACCGAGCGTCTTTGTCAGACGCTCGAAGAGGGCGAGCACCGCGTTGTCGTACGCCTTGCGCTCGTTGTCGCTCAATCCCGAGTAATCGTTCGAGTAGCCGAGCGATATCGCCGTCTTTGCCGCCTTCGCCTTGACGATGTTCAGCTTTCCCCAGGTGATATAGTTGTCGAGCAGTTGAGACTGCCCACTGACCGAGAACGAACCCGTGTTATTGCCCGCATCCCAAGGCACCAGCGCTTTCTGCCCGGACGGCAACGCGACATCGACCGCGTACTCCGTGGCAAGCGGTTTGCCACCTTCGGCTTTCAAAGGGCACAGAAGGACGTCAGAGGCCCTGAAAACCTTCAGATCGGGTCCAGATATGGCTCGAGGGGGTGCTGTGCCTCCAGGAGCCTCTACGTCACGCACAGCGGTGTTCAAATAGGGGAAACTAACCTTGTATGGCACTGTCACTTCACCGGCCCTGGTAGACGTGACAGCCCACCCTCCACCTGGAGATGACAGTACCTCAACCGAATATGGAGAGTCAGCCGGTGGCTGTATCTCGACTGCCGGTGAAGACCCCTCATACGGATACAGGCCGGCGTTCTTCGATGGCGCCAGCATAACTTTTTCTCCTTGTTTAGAGCTGAACGTAATCGAGACGTCTACTGCCGATGGGTTGGAAGGATCCGCCTTTAACTGGTACTTCACCTTCGCTTCAGCCCCCGTGGCGGCAGGGGATAAGGTGACGACCAGCATCACTGCCAGCATCGCGGTCGCGAGCGTGATTCGAGTGGCAAAGGACCCGGGATTACGCGGATTTCCGTGCACGACAAACCTTTCGAGTATTTTCCGGTGAGTATAACAGAACGGCGTCCCGAGACGCATGCGGTCCGTAATCCGCGGTGGGGGAGAGATCAACCGCCCCTCTCCTTGGTCGCTTCGGCCAACTCCACCTTCTTTACATACTGGAGCGACGGAATCTGGCAGATGAGGAGGATAACTATTATTCCGACCGATACGAGGATGTAGCTGGAGGGGTTTACCACTAGCGAAAGCGTCATGAACTCAGACTGTTGAAGACCCATGGCGTACCGGCCTATCATTATCCCGAGGATAATCCCCGGCACTATGGCCACGAGACCGTATATCACGTTTTCTATCGTCGACATCGCGGAGATCTTCCACGATTCGGTGCCGATCGTCCTGATGGTCGCGATCTCTTTCTCGCGCTCGAGGATGTTGATGGTAATCGTGTTAAAGGTGAGCGTAAACGCCATCACGAGGGCGAATACCAGCATCACGTAGACGATGACGTACATCAGGCCCATGTAGCTTTCGACCTCCTGCTTTATCTGCCTGAGGTCGATCGTTGTCGCCAGGCCCTGGAGCTTCTCGAGTGAAGCCTGAGCCTGCCCGTACTGCCCAGGGACGGCTTTCACGTAGAAGCTGCCACGGCTGGTCATGCCGTAGTCCATGAGCTTACTCGCCTCGCCGCGGGGCACGTAGACCATATTTCCCATCGGCTCCTCGATGAAAGGGGAGACTATGAACGACATCGATCGATACGGCGACGTAAGGGTTACCCTGTCGCCGACATTGATCCCTTTCTTGTTGTGATAGAACTGGTTCATGAGTATGTGGTTGTCCGTGAGCTGGACCTGTTTTCGGCCCGGCGTGTAGAAATCGCGCATCCGCGTCGCGGGCTCCAGGCCCATCATGACAGCATCCGTGCTTGCCCCGTTATGCTTCAGCTTCACGGTGCTGGCGACATTCGGCTCGACGTCCGCGATGCCCGGCAGCCGGCTGATCTTGTTTGCCAGTGCGGCGTCCCGACCACCGAGGAACACGGCCACCATGTCAAACTTGTTGTTCAGGTTGAATCCCCGGTTGAGGGCATCACCGGCGGTGTTTAGAATCGCAAGGAAAATCAGCACTATCATTACCGAGAACATGAGGCCGATTATCGTGAACGCCGTCCGCCGCTTGTTGCGGAACATGTTCCTTATGGGAACCTTTACGAACATCGGCAACAGCGACAGGGGAGGGAAATACTTCTCCATGAGAGGCATCTTGAACTGTTGCTGCAGCGTCTCTCCACGCATCGCCTTTGTGGGGTCGAGACGCGCCGAGCTCAGGGCTGGCATGATGCCGGCGAACGCGCAGAAAGCAAGAGACAGCATCATGCCTTCGACCATTACCGACCAGTAGACCCTTATCCTTATGAGGGGTATCCCGATGGTGCCGGCATAGACGCTCGTTATTGCATAGGACACCGTGTAGCCCAGTATGGCTCCCACGATGGCCCCGAGCACACCGATTATAAGGGCAAAGCTCAAGTAGTGAATAAGTATCTGCCGACGTGTATACCCCATGGCCCTCATCACCCCGATGAACGGCCTCTGGGTATAGACGAGCCTCGACAGCAATATGTAGATGCTGAAACAGGCGATACCCAGGAAGAGGAGGGGGAAGAAGAGGGCAAAGCTCTTGAACCCCTCGAGGTCCATCTTCATCATCTGGTTACCCCTGTGCTCGGCCTGGGTGGTAACCTCCCGGATGCCCGTGTACTTCATGATCTCTTCAGCGGCGGAGATCTGAGGGTCCATGTGCTTCGGGTCCTTCACCTTGAAAAGGACCTGGTTGTACTGATTAGGCATTCCCGCCATCGATTGCACGTCGGATATCGGCATGTAGATGATCGCCATGGCGGTAGCCGACAGCATGGGGCTGAAATCGCCTTTCTCGCCTGCAAGGACCAGGTACTCCGGACTTCCGGCCACGCCTATTATCTTTACCGGGATCAGCGCACCCTGCTTGATGTAGTAGATGGTGTCGCCGGGATGGAGGTTGTAGAACTTGGCGAAGTGCGACTCCGCGATACACACCATCTTGTCGCCCTTCTCGAAGAACCGCCCCTCCTTGACAAGAAGGTTGTCCACAATGGGTTGCTCGATTGGAATCCCGGTGGTTCGACCGATGAGCCTCTTTCCGTCGGACATCGAGAAAGAGAGGTCTTTCCTGATCCGGGCTGTGACCATTGTCACACCGCGGATATTGGCGTCCCTGTCGACGATATACCTGGGTATGCTGTCAGCTGCAATGCGGAAGTCGGCGAAGTTGAGCTTCTGGTAAGTATAGAGGTAGGAAGTCTTGAGGTTCTGGTAAGACATAGAGGATGCGATGAAGATTCCGACACCTATGACAACGACGAAAGTTATAGCGATGAACCTCGTCTTGGCGTTCAGTATTTCGCGCATGAGTTTCATGCGCATTGTCGTCATCGCAGGTCTCTTTATCTTCACTTTATCCCTTCAGGACATTTAGACAAGACCCGGCCGGGAGTGGTTCGCAGCTTGACATTTCTCTTTAAGCATCCTGTGGTTAATCGTTCAATTCGGCATCGGCTCACTAAGAGTTTCGGCTCAGAGAGACTTTTAGCATTTCAATCCACGATATGATAACGCAAACATCGCTTCCCAGCCTTGAAAACGTAACGAAGCGCCTTTGAAAAGAACGGAGAATCCTAAAAGACTCCCCTCGCCCATATGTCCCATAATATATATTATGTCAACTTGGAACATGTGGTGGTCTTTTGTTCCTCAAATATCCTTTTTCGGCCCCTCCTCTGAAAATCCGTGCTCTTTCGCTGAAGTAAGGTGCTTTTTTGCGTTTTGGGGTCCTGGCAGGATGATTCAGTGAAACCAGTAACACGGAATGGTGCACATCGTGAAAGCGAGCCTCGCCTCCAAAGAACCGGTTCAATAAGGCGGTCTCTCAGCCCGCCCTGAGCCTGGCCTGAGAGAACCGACTCAAGTAAGGGGATGATCGGGGTCTGAAATACCAGGCATAATAAATAAAAGAAAGGCATCCGTCGCCACACTCAGGCTACGGATGCCCTCCCCCGCTTCAGGGTTATATACCCGTTATCTAATTCTCGGGCTTCGAGAGACTCTCGCGAAGCCCGTCGACATAGCGCTCGTTCAGGAAGTACCCGATGTCAGGGTCGAAATCGAATATTCCTTCGCGGCGGTACTGGTCTTCAGCCCTGCGGCGCATGTTGATGAGCGATACGGTCAAGCCGTGAATGTCGTAATCCTCGCTGCCGATGTTTTCGGCTATCGCATCTACGAACTCGGGAATCATCATGTTGCGGTTCTTCTCGAGCAGCACACTGATGGCGGCCAGCTCGTTCTCGTTGAGGTCACTGACATAGCTGTCGAGCTCCTCCTGGGTCCACGTATCCGGCTGGGGGACCATAACGATCCACGTTTCGGTCGACTCGATGCCGTCGACCCCGCGGACGGTAGACAGGATCGTGTCCTGAAGGGTCTCGAGATCCGGACCACGCATGACCGCGACCACGTCGACGTGCCCCGAGACGCCTTCTGCGGAAACCACCTCGGGCATCATGGACAGATGCCTCATGACGCTATCCAGCATGCCGGCCGAGACTTTTATGAACACGTATGCCTTCTTCTTCACATCTTCCCCCTTGCACGGATCTTCCGACTCAGGCGGTACGGGTCACTTTATCCCGGGTCTCCCGGGCCGCTACGGGCGGTTCACCCGGATTCCTTTATTAAGCGCTTTGGTGTCTAACCACCATCACGCCACACCCCTTGTTCAATGTACATCTGAGACCAATGCTCCGCAATATTGGCTGACTCGTTCTTCTCCGAATCTTCAGCCTATACCTTTCTCCGTGGGCCGAACATCCGACGGCATGCCGGACAGGAAGCTTTACCTGCCTACATCGATACGCCGTCTTGATATAGACTCCTTGCAGTGAATCAAGGAGGACGTCGTGATTGTCATCGGTGAAAAGATCAACGGTACGCTGAGCGCCGTGCGTGAGGCTATCATCGCGCGAGACGAGGAGTCGCTAAGGACGCTGGCACGCATACAGGATGTCGCCGGCGCCGACTATATCGATGTCAACGTCGCCGTCGGGACGGGCGAGGACGAAGCACGGACCCTTGGCTGGGCCATCGGAATCGTCAAGGAAGCGACCGACAAGCCCATTGCGTTGGATTCAGCCGACCCCGCGGTGCTCTCGAGGGGCCTCGAGCTGTGTGGAGAAGACAGGCCCTTCATCAACTCGGTCAATGGCGACGAGGAGCGGCTGAGCGGTGTCCTGCCTCTCGTGGCGAAATACGGTTGCCCGGTCGTCGCCCTTGCGATGGACGAGTCGGGCATCCCTGCAACACCCGAGGCCCGGCTGAACGTCTGCGAGCGAATCATGGCTCGCGCCGTGTCTCTTGGGATACCCGCAGGCGATCTCTTTTTCGACCCGCTCGTTCTTCCGATAAGCGCCGATTGCGACCAGGGGCGCGTCACGCTGGACACGCTGGACCTCATCAAGTCACGGATGCCCGAGGCCCGTACGGTGATGGGGCTCTCGAATGTCAGCTACGGCCTGCCCAGGCGGCCCGTAGTCAACAGGGCGATGCTGGCGATCGCGGCATATCACGGCCTCGACGCCGCCGTGATCGACCCGACTGACGGAGAGCTCATCGCCGCGGCGCTGGCCGCCGAGGCTATTGCATCGAGTGACAGGTATTGCAGGAACTTCATGAAAGCGTTCAGAGCCGGACTTTTTTGACAACGAGGAGAACGTCATGCCGGATGATGTACCGAGAGCGAAGGTTGAGAGCTCCACGAAGGTCTGGATAGGGTCGACTGTGATATCGGTGCTAGGGATTCTTTTCGGAGTGAACCTGATCATCATCGGGAGCTGCCTGAGGTGGCAAGCCGACAGCGTCCTCGGGCTTTATAACGTCTCGGGCCTTCATTACCACAACGTGATAAGTGGCGACGGAAAGCTCACTCTTGCTCTCGGGATAATCATCGCGGTAGCCCTGCTCTTCGGATGGCTCGCCCAGAACAAATACGGGTTCATGACTTCGGTCGCGTGCTCCGGGCTTGCGCTTGCTTTCGCGATATACGAAATGATCTATACCTCGACCAGGCCCGGCGTCACCGGCACCGGCCATGGGATCGACATGGTCCTCGGTGGAGCGGTCGCCGCTCTCCTGTGCTCCGTTGGTGGTTACCTAATGATGGTAGAGCGCGGCAGAGACAAGACTGCTCCTGAAGAGCAGGTCTCCGCGAAGCCTTGTCAGGCGGTGTGAGTCGTAAGGACCGCTCACGGGTAGCTTGGAATGCCCGCCACCCATCTCTCCAGTGCTCCAGGAGAGTACGACTCAGGGTAGCGCTCGAAATGCCTCTTTACCTTCCGGGCCTTCAAACCGACGAGCGCGAAGCGGGCAAGCAACCGGGGCATGGAAAGCCCGTGCATGGTCTTGTCGAGCAGAGCGCCCGGGCCGGGCCTGAACTCTTCGGGTACCAGGCCGCTGAAAACCTCGTCCACGGAGTAAGCTCCATGCGCCGCGGGTCCGGCTCCGGCTACTATCAGGTCCCACCTGGACAATCCGTCACAACCTCCCCTTTTCGGCGAGCATACTCCTTATGCCGGCTGAAGCTCCTCCAACCAGTGGCTCGCCATGACCGGGAAGCAGGACGTCGATCTCCAGGGGTAACACCTTTGCTTTGATATGTTCGAATGCCTCATCGAGCTCCGGGGTGAACTGCGGCGGTGGCCCGTCAAGTATGTCCTTCTCGTTCCTGATGGTATCCCCGCTGAACAGGATGCCCCGCTCGCGCTGGTATAGCGCAATGCTGCCATCGGTGTGCCCCGGCAAACAGATAACCTCCAGACCCCCGAGAGAATCGATTACGTCCCCTTCCTCAAGCTTCATTTCGACCGGGACGAATTCGTAGCGGTACAGGGGCGCCAGCATCTTGTAGTAGACAGCGCGAAGCGGGCCGAGCTTGAACACCTGATAAGGGACCGTCCCTTCCATCACTTCGGCATCCTCACTGTGGGCCGCAACTGGTGAGCCGAACTTGCGGTTCAGGCTCGCCAGCGGGCCAACGTGGTCAATGTGGTAATGGGTCGCGACCATCAGTGATGGAACCGCCCCCCCGAGCGACTTGATTATCCTTCTCTCGTCGAGCGGGAACCCGGCGTCGATGAGCACGGGATCGTAGTCGCCGATGATGTATATGTTCGAACCCCAGGTCCGCTCAAGCATGAAAACTCCGGGCACCGGTTCCAGCAACGCTTACCTCCGG
>DATCGY010000030.1:0-4235 GCA_036508635.1 Candidatus Anoxymicrobiaceae bacterium | reverse complement strand
CGACGTGCTCGTCGAAAAGTTGATTACGTCCGCCGATAGCCTCTTTGCCGCGAGCTCGAACGACATGCGGGTGCGCGTGCTCGGCTCCATGAAGAGGGTGACTATGGTGCGCCCGCGAAGAGCCGGAACTTTCTTGACAGGGCGTGTCGAGACCTCCGCGAACGAGCGCGCCGAGTCGAGAAGCCTGATGATATCGTCCGCTTCGAGGTCGGTTATCGACAGCAGGTGCCGGTGGGAGTTCGTTCGTTCGCTCATTCCGAAACCTCCTCCCCTACCTCGACCATGTCGGAACCGTCCACCTCGCTCAGCGAGACCTTTACCCGCTCGTTGCCGGACGTCGGGATGTTCTTGCCAACGTAATCGGCCTTGACGGGAAGTTCGCGATGACCCCGGTCGACCATAACAGCCAGTTGTATGACTCGCGGGCGCCCAAAATCCATGAGGGCATCCATGGCGGCGCGAGTGGTGCGCCCCGTGTACAGGACATCGTCGACTATGACGACTTTCTTGTCGCTGATATCGAATGGTATCTCTGTGACGCCCACGTTGGCGGCGGGCCTCATACCGATGTCGTCGCGGTAGAACGCGACGTCGAGCTCGCCCACGGGCACGTTGCCCCCCTCGATCTCGCCGATCGTGCTCGCGAACCTTCGCGCGAGGAAGACCCCCCGCGTACGGACTCCTACCAGGGCAAGCCCCGAAGAGCCCTTGTTGCGCTCGAGTATCTCGTGTGATATACGCTTTACGACTCTAGCCACGTCATCCGCGTCGAGTACCCTGGCGCGGGCTCTAAAAGTCATGCCGGCCCCCATCCATAGCAATCGGGGGGGCAGCCACCGGTGCTCCCGTGTCTGTCTTGAGTAGTGCGAACGAGGGAATCACAAAGCTCGCGGCAAACGCCTGATTACATGTGCCGGCAGAAAAAAAACCCTTCCCTGGCCTGGAGAAGGTGTTATGTGCGTTCGATCTAATCACTGTCCTTCCTTGCTAGCCTCGCGGGACTAGATTAAAGGTCTATATAAAAATAACATGTTTCTACACGCCCGGCAAGGTGAGTTGTCCCGCCTCCCTTTCCCGGTTGACCCGACCCAGAACCCCGTTGATGAACTTACCGGAGTCCTCGGTCGAAAAAGCCTTCGCGAGCTCTACCGCTTCATCGATACTTGCACCCACGGGTATGTCGTCCTGGAAGAATATCTCGTAGAGAGACATGCGCAGGATGGTGCGGTCCACCCCGGGCATGCGCTCCAGCCCCCAGCCCTCCGAGTAATCCCTGATGACCCCGTCGATCTCGGGCTGGTGCTGGCGGACGCCCCGAACGAGCTCGATGGCGAACTCGCCGGGGTCATCCTCGCCGACCAGCTTCTTGCCCTCGAGGACCTCGACGAGCGTCGATTTGTTCATGTCCATCTCAAAGAGGATGCGCAGTGCCGCTCTGCGCTCTTTGCTCCTGCTGCTGACTCCCCTGGACAACCGCTAAACCCTCTCGATATAGCGCGTCGAACGCGTATCGATCTTGAGCGTGTCCCCTTCTTCGACGAAGAGCGGGACCTGTACGACGAGCCCGGTCTCGAGAGTGACTGGTTTTGTCGCGCCGCTGGTGGTGTCGCCCTTGTGGCCCGGATCGGCCTTGGTCACCGCCAGGACGACCGCGGCCGGCAACTCCAGCGTCACAGCCTTGCCATTTCGAAGGAATACCGACAACTCCTGGTTTTCAACGAGAAATGAGGCGGCGTCTCCGACCACGTCCGGACCCACTGTCACCTGCTCGTAGTTCACCATGTCCATGAATACGTAATTTTCCCCGTCGAGGTACAGGAACTGCATCTTCCTGTGCTCGAGGATCGCCTCCTCGACCTTCTCCCCGGCCCTGAACGTCTTGTCCACGACCTGCCCGGTCTCGACGTTCTTGAGCTTGGTCCTGACGAACGCCGCGCCCTTTCCGGGTTTGACGTGCTGGAACTCCACGATGCGGAATAGCGCACCGTCCATGTCGAGGACCAGCCCGTTACGGAAATCTGCTGTGCTGGCGATGGTGTTTACCTCCGTCGAAATCAGAATGCGCGGTGGCCTTCGGCTGGCGCAAAACAATAAATCTGCATATCGCGTCTAAATGATACAACAACAGGAGCACCGAAGCCCGCGGGCGGCGGCCGGGCTCAAGAAAAGGTCAGCGCAATCCCGATATCAAACTAATCAACAAACCGAAATGAATGTGAGGGTGGTTAGCTCGGAAGAGGATCGCAATTCACCGAACGGAAACGAGGGTAGCCGGCCGGCCGCGGCGCAAGTTGCAGGCCATGCTCCCAAAAAGGTTACATGGATCAGGCGCATCCCCCCGGAAGCGCCTATTTTTCTCTTCTACCTGGCGGTCGCCGCTTTCCTGACATGGCCGGTCGCCGCGCATTTCACCCGGTCCATCTACGGTTTTCCGAGCGACAACCTGGGGCAGATATGGGTCTGGTGGTGGTATCGCAGTGCGCATCTCTTCGGCGCACACGCTTCTTTTTCGACCATGACCGGTTTTCCTTTCGGCCAGGGGCTACCGACCGTCTCGGCGGAATTCGTGGTCGAGTACGGTTCTCGATTCCTCCTCCTCTTTCTGACTCCCGCCGTCGTGTACAACATGTTCATCACGTCGAGCTTCCTGCTCTCGGGTGTCACGATGTACTACCTGGTACGTCACATCACCCGTGACAGGTCGGTGGCCTTTTTCGGAGGCTTCGCGTACGTGATCTCGGCGTATCACGCGGTCCAGGCGACATACTCGGTCAACCTCGCGATGACCCAGTGGATGCCGCTCTTCATCTTGATGCTGCTGTGGTTTATGAAAAAGGCCTCGCTTCGCAATGCCGCGCTGCTATTCGTTGCGGGCCTTATGGTAATGGGGACGTCGATCCACTACGGGTTCTTCATCGGTGTTTTCACTGTCGTGTTCCTGGTAGGGCATTTCGCCTATAAGAGGCTTGTCGCCCATAGATACGCGAAAGACCATCCGGGGTCTGCCGTGGAACCGGTTGTGGTAAATAGAAAAACCGTGGCCCTCGTCCTGGTCATCATCCTTGGGATACTACTGGTTATCTTCCCGCTGTTCCTTCTCAGTCAGCGCCAGATCGGCCAGGAGGGCAAATGGCCCACCAGGTCCACTCCGGGTGGACTCAGGGATACCGAGAACGCAATAGCCGGAGCGGCGCGTCCGCTCAATTACGTGCTTCCAGAAAAGGACAACCGGATCGTAGGCTGGATAACGAAGAGATACGCCCCAAACGAGGTCACTTATTTCTCGAACGCGCTGTACGTCGGGTTCACCATAATGGTGCTGGCGATATTCGCGATCGTCCTGATCTTCCGCCGCAGAAAGACCGGCCCTGATGGCGACGACCTTGACGAGCCGGGCGAAAAAGTCGCGGGGGAACGCAAGGATTCACCGCTGGACCCCCCTGCCGATGATCGAGCCCTCGCATGGGGATTGTTCCTCGCCACGGTGGTCGCATTAATCCTGTCGATGCCCCCGTACCTCAAGATCGGCGCGACGAGCATCCCGCTGCCGAGCGTGATCTTCCGCTACGTGGTACCGTGGCTGCGCTGGTACCTGCGCGTCGGCGCGGTCCTGATAATCGGCCTCATCCTGCTCGCGAGCCTTGGACTGGCCTGGCTGAAGCGAAGGATGAAGCCGGGCTGGGGAGCGGCGCTGATCGCACTGCTTATGGTGGTCCTGTTCCTGGAGAGCACGCTCGTACCCCCGTTCAAGTACTTTACGCTGACCGACAAACCACCGGGGGTGTTCGAGACTGTGGCTACGTCGGAGTTTGCGGGCGGAATGGTTGTCTACCCGGCCTTTGAATGGGGGTTCTTCACCGCCCAGCGCTATCTCTATTACCAGACCATGTTCCAGAAGCCGATGCTCAACGGCGGTCTCGATAACTCTGACGGCGAAGCTCTGAGGCGCACCGTCTACAATCCGTTCAACCCGGATACGCCACGAATCCTCAGAAGGATGGGGATCGACCACGTCGTCTACCTGGACAAGATGTTCCGTGAATACGAGGGAAGGGAGAGTCCCGAACAGGAGATAACGCACCTTCCACCCGGGCTGAAGCTTGTCAAAAGGGTAAAAAACAACGATGTTTTCAGTAGCGGCTACCTCTTCGAGGTGACCGCGTCACCAGCCGACCTGGTCCCCATCTACCAGGGCGATATCACCGTCCCGCACCTCGACAACAGGGCCACGGTAC
>DATCGY010000029.1:0-2910 GCA_036508635.1 Candidatus Anoxymicrobiaceae bacterium | reverse complement strand
GGAGCTGTCAGC
Source organism: Candidatus Anoxymicrobiaceae bacterium (assembly GCA_036508635.1). GTDB lineage: Bacteria > Actinomycetota > Geothermincolia > Fen-727 > Anoxymicrobiaceae > FEN-727. Next base: position 2,898 of record DATCGY010000029.1, on the reverse strand, counting down.
AAACGGCAGGCTCCTGACGTCGGTCCGCACGAGCATCACGTTTCCGAAATCCTCAGCCAGCACCTTCTCGAAAGCCTCCTCGAGCATCTTTCGGTTGTAGTCCGCGGCGATAAAATCGAGGTTCGGCTGGAGGCTGTACTCCCCCGCCGTAAAAACACCCGTGCCCACCGGAATATCGAGAAAGTATCCTGGCTCGCAGTCGGAGGCAACGCTGTCGAGCAGCTCGAAGAGGAGCGGGATGAACTTCGAAGTCCCCCACATCAACCACGACATGAAACGGTCAAATGCGGTGGCGCCGGTCACGTTCTTCTCGTACATGCGCCCGGCAATGCGCTCGAAAGCCTTGTTGACGCGCTTCTGGCGCCCTTCGGGCTCCCCGTGGACGAGGTCGGCGATCTGGTCTTTGACGCGGTACGTGTGAAGAACGCGTCCATCGCAGCAATAAGAGTACACACGCGGCCGGTATCGCATCTCGCTTCCGCAGGCTGGGCAGCGCAAGAGCTGCGCCAGGCCTTCATGGTTCACCGCGCGCACCTCCCCTGCTGCTTCCAACGGGTTGGCGATCTACGTCGGGCTCCTCCGGAAGGTCGTCCCCGGACATCGCTCCCGGCTCGGACGGCTCTTGTGGCTTCATCGCGATACTCAACAGTGCCTCGAGCTTGCGCGTGCGATTGTACTGGTAGAAGAGTGCCACGCTCCAGAACAAGCCTATAGCGGAAAGTATGAGCGCCGGCCAGTCATTCCTTACGAAAACCATGGCAAACAGCGCTATGGCCAGGCCAAGAATACCGATTCCACCACCCAGGCAAAGATATTTGCGGATGCGCACTTTCCGGAGATCCTCAGATAATTCTTTTTCAGCGAACGGCATATGACTTTCACATCCATCTCGCCCTCGCCCTGCAAGTAATAATACCCGCAACCGGCGATAATACCTTCCGCTGGCAAGCTCCGGCGCCCCGATGATCCTCGGGGTGGCATGAGGGGCCGGCTTATCGAAACCGGCTGAGATCCGGGCTGAAACCCATGGCCCACACGGCGCGTCAAAGCCCGAAGGAGTTCACTTTTACGCACTCCTATATAATAGGTAGCCGTTATCGTAGCGCGGAGTGCCGCGGGAGGCTGATTTGTTTTTGCCGGCAGTGACGGCAGCGTCGATAAGCAAACCGTTTGTCGACCTGTGGAACAAGATAGTGAACAGAGGGCCTGATTGGCTGGTAGCCCTGATGGTAATCGTCATCGCCTACCTTCTTGCCAAGCTTATCGGCAGGCTGGTCCAGAAGGCGGTGGGACGCACCAGCACGCAGGGGCACGTGGATATCCTTATCGGGCGTGGGGTCGGGGCTCTGATAATAGTCCTGGGGGTCATGCTCGCCCTGAGCGAGATAGGGATGAGCCTTTCGGCGGCGCTGGCCACCCTTGGCCTGGCCTCGGTAGGCATAGGATTCGCGCTGCAGGATATCCTGAGTAACCTCTTCGCCGGCGTCATACTGCTGGTGCAACATCCTTTCACCATAGGAGACCAGATACGCGTAGGCGAGCAGGAGGGCTTCGTCGAGAACGTCCGCGTCAGGGACACAATGATCCTGACGTATGATGGTGAGCGTGTGTTCATACCGAACAGGACTGTCTTCTCGACCCCTATAATCAACTATTCCTCGACGCCTTCGCTCCGCAACGACATCCGTGTCGGTCTCAAGTACGCCGCCGATATCGCCAGGGCACGAAATATCGCGTCACAGGTGATGGATTCGGTCCCCGGAGTGCTTCCGCAACCGGAGCCGGTCGTCCTGGTGGAATCCGAGGAGGAGCACGTCAGTCTCGTCCTCCGCTTCTGGCGAGATTCCGACCGCAACCGCGGCCTCAAGCTCACATCCGATATCACCGAAAAATTCCTTGAGCGGCTGCGGGCGGAAGGAATAGACTTCCTGCACGAGATCCCCGAAGGCGAACCACCCGACCTCGAAGACCCCCCGGCCGACGGCGAAACCATAGAAATGGACCCCATCGACTTGACTTGATAAATGGCGGGATCAAGGTGCGGGGTCAGGTCTTTTATTGTTTGCTTCTGGTCTCTGCTCAAGATAACTGTAGTAGCAAACAATAAAAGACCTGACCCCGCCTCCAGTCAAGCTGGAAAACACCCCACATCCCAAGACTTGACCCCCACTGTTGGTATAATTAGCGGTGTTGTTTACGCCTGAATTGGAGGATACATGGTTTACGACGTGATCGTGGCGGGGGGCGGCCCCGCGGGCTCATCGACTGCTTATCACCTGGCAAAGCGGGACGTGCGGGTGCTCGTGCTGGACAAGTCGGAGTTCCCGCGAGACAAGATATGCGGTGACGGGATTGCGCCGCGCGCCGTGCGCACCCTGTACAAGATGGGCCTCCAGGAGCAGCTCGACGGCCAGTTCAACAAGTTCCACGGCTTCCGGTTCGCCGGCGCGGGAAAAGCCGTCGTCGAGAACAAGATACCGTTTACACCCCGGTTCCCCGATCACGGCTACATAATCAAGAGGGTCGACCTCGACAAGATACTGCTGGACCATGCGCGGGCGGCGGGAGCCGAGGTCCGCGAGAAGTACAAGGTCACCGGCCCGCTCGTCGACGGCGGCCGCGTAGTGGGCGTCAGGGCCATTCGCGACGGCGAGGAGATCGAGCTCGAGGCGCGCGTGACAGTCGGCGCTGATGGCCCGCACTCCGCCCTGGGAAAGGCGATGGGACTCCTGGTCAATGACCCGCTGTACATGGGCATCTCCATCCGGCAGTACTACGAGGGTGTCGAGGACATCGGCGATTACCTCGAGATCTACCCTGAGAAAGCAATAAGCCCGGGAAGCGGCTGGGTGTTCCCGGTGACTCGCGACGGTGTCGCCAACGTGGGAGTGGGTGTGA
>DATCGY010000028.1:0-4334 GCA_036508635.1 Candidatus Anoxymicrobiaceae bacterium | reverse complement strand
CATGGCAGGCAGCTTCAGCGGGCTCCAGCTCATCTGCTTCCTCTATGTAGGCACGAAGAGGGTCGCCCCGGAGCAGGACATCGGCTTCGACCTGTCGTCCGAGTACGACGTCGCCTGTGCATGGCGCCGGGAGCCGCGGGTATGACACTGCTGGAGCTTCAGCGGTTGACGGGACTCGAGGGCGACGTCATCACCATCCTCGAGCAGACCGAGGTGCTGACGGGGAAGCCCATCGAGTTCGTCCGGGACGACTCATTGTGGATTCTTGCCAGCGTCCACATGGCCAGGTCGTTCATGCCGGCGCACGTCATCCGCTTCCGCAAGGCAGATCCGGTGGTTCTGGCACATCTCATCGCCCACGAGTGCGGGCACGTCCAGCGATTGTTCGCCGCGCCCCCGGAGAAACGGCTGGTTCCCGTCACCAGGCCCGAACACGTCGACCGCGTCTTCCGCATCCTGGCAGCCGACGCTCGCGTCGCATTGGACTTCAGGGACGAGCGCGTTGCACGCGAGCTGTTCACCATTTGGCATCAGGGGATGGTAAGCCAGGTCGTGAACCTGAACGTCGACTACCGCATCGAGTCGTGGCTCTATCAGAAGTATCCCGGCATGCGTCCCAACCAGGCGGCCTCGGTGGCCAAGCAGGTGCGCCTGTCCGTCGCCGGCCTCGAGCCGGACGTCGAGCGGTTCACGCCGCGCATCGTATACGTGGGCAGCAACGCTGTCAACTACGCCTATTTCCTTTCTGTCGGCATCATGCTCGGCCAGAATCTGGTCGGCGACTACAGCGATTCCTCTATTGTGGCGCTGGGCAGGCGGCTGGGCGCCATCCTTGAGGAACCGGACACCGGCTTCGAGGGTGACGTACGCGAGTCCAATCAGTGGGCAGCCGCGCTCGGCATCGGGAAATGGTTCGACTGGCAGGCATTTGAGGAAATCCCGGGCTAGGATTCGGTCGCCGGCCCCATGACCGGTTCAGCTGTATCGCATGTTCACTGCTAGCAGATTCCTTCCCGACGGGGGCGCACTATGAGGTCATTCTCTCGGCGAAGCCCCGATTGCAGCGAGCAGACAAGGTAGGTCGCGCATGTTTCCGGGTGGAGGGTCTTGCGCACCTAGAATACGAAGGGGCGTGCGCGCACCATGCAATTAAAGGCCAAGCATCTTCCACCGAAGACTGATCGCCAGACCGATCCGCCGCTCTGGCGCGCATGGAGGAGCGTCGGTTCGTGCGAGACTTCGGCTCTCTCGCTGCCGGACGCCTTGTCGCTCGCTCGGCTACTTCAGCAGGATCGTGATCGCGGCCTCGGCTTCTTCGTTCAGGCGCTGCTGGTTCAACATGGTGAAGCCGTACTTCGGTCCATAAGCGTCAAGAAGGGCCTTCCGGACTCCACGGTTGAGCTCCTCTCCGGCCGCCCCATCGTAACGCCTAATGTCTTCCAGCGGAAGGCGCCACTCATACAGCTCATTGGACCATATCATCAGGGCTGATCGGCTGGCCGCCCCGGAGACAACGCCAACGATGGCACCCTCGGTCGCAACCAGAATGATGAGGATCTCGGCCTTCGTCCAGCCGCGAAAGACATTCCGGGACTGACCCCAGACCTTGTATTTTGCAACGATGTCGGCCTTGTTCCAATCATCCAGAGTTACTACTCTCATCGTTCCCCCCCCGAGCTGCGCGGCTAACATGCGCTAACTTGTCAACTATGAGAGTATCAAGATGGATGCGGGAGTCAAGGCGTCCGGCAGGCATTTGAGGATTGCCCCCGACAGGATTGCAGGGATCACTGGGCCGACGACGCGGCTGCATATCGAAGGGTGACGTTGTCTCCCGGAGTTCTGCCGCTATAATCTGAACGGAATGAGGCGCAGCGAGCCTATCAAGTGCGCAGTTCAGGAGATCTCTCTGCGATGGCGGCCACCCGCTTTGTTACTGCGCTCCTCGTCAGAGGAGTCCTTCAGGTGACCGGGCGAACAAGCCAATTTGTGACGAACAGGTCTGGGCCGCGCAGCAATGCTGTCGGGAAGGGGCTGTCTGTGACGAAAGAGATGGAGGCAGGCTGCAAGTGTCAAGCACTCCGGGAATCACACGATTGAACGAGTTGGAGCCGATGCCACGGAACGGGCTGAGAGTGCTGGACCTCTTCTGTGGGTGCGGCGGCCTTTCCATGGGGTTCCTGGAGCAGGGTTACGACGTTGTTGCCGGCGTTGACAACTGGGATGACGCGCTGCGGACATTCGGGCGGAATCACTCGCGTTCCGCAGTTGTTAATGCGGACTTGTCTCAGACGAAGTCAGCTGGCTTGTTCGACGCTTTTCGCCCTATCGACGTGGTAATCGGGGGACCGCCCTGCCAAGGGTTCTCGATCTCCGGAAGACGGGATACGACCGATCCGAGGAATGAACTCTACAAGGGATTCGTGCGCGTCGTACGGCACTTGCGGCCCACGGCGATCGTTCTTGAGAACGTTCCAAACCTAGTGGCGATGGCTGGAGGAGCAATCTGCTCTGCCATCACGGCCGACTTCGCCGCCATGGGATACGACATGTCCTACAAGATCCTGCTGGCCTCCCAGCTCGGCGTTCCCCAGAACCGGAGAAGAGTGTTCTTCGTGGGTACCCTCGGAAGCCGCCGGTTTCGCTTCCCGGACGGGACGCAAGGCGGCAATCCGATTTCGTGCTCGGAGGCGATATCGGACCTTCCGGAAGAGTCCACCGAAGACGGTTCGGAGAACCCGTTGGAGCCCCAATCCGAATACCAAGCGGAGATGCGGCGCACGACGAGCCGGATTTACAACCACGTCACTACTCAGCACACCGAGCGGACCGTAAGCATAATCTCGCTGGTTCCCGACGGAGGGGACTACCGGGACCTCCCCGAAGCCCTGAGGGCGACGAGAAAGGTACACATCGCCTGGACCCGGTTCAACAGCTCGAAGCCTTCCTACACAATTGACACAGGCCACCGGCATCATTTTCACTATAGGTACAACAGGGTCCTGACGGTAAGGGAGTGCGCCAGGATCCAGTCCTTTCCGGACGACTTCGTGTTTCTAGGATCCAAGACCAACCAGTACAGACAGGTCGGAAACGCTGTTCCTCCCAGGATGGCACGAGCGGTTGCGGCCTCACTGCAAGAGACAATCGGAGGTAGCCATGCCTGAACTCTATGCCGTGCCGAGTGAGTACTTCGAGCGGATCCACCATGTCCGTCCACGGTTCAAGAGGAACCCCGAGGACATCCTCCTGTTCATGGCCGAACATGTTGCGAGCTTGGAGCCCGCCCCCAAGGACGAGTTCAACGCGCGGCTGGACGCCGCTATTCAGCTCTATCCCGGCAATGCCAGCCGGGAGCCAAAGACGATACACAACTGGCGGACGGAGATCAGTGCCCTGTTCGGTCTGATCGAGAGAGAAGGCCAAGAGAGGCACCCGGGGGCGATGGCCATGATGCTCGCCGAGCACGAGGACCTTATCGAATTTTTCCGGGACTTCCTCTTGCGGTTCCAGTACCCGGGCGGCCATCTCAAGGCCTACGAAGCGCGTGAGATGATACAGGCAGGAATCAGGTTCAAGCCCGCTCGCTACATTCTCGAAGTCCTGCACGAAGGTTCCGCGCTCCTGGGCCGGGAGTTCAGCATCAACAAGGCCGAGGCGACCCACTGCATTTTCAACGATCTCAGGGTGACGAGAGACCGCAGGAGCCCCCACGATACCGCGCAGCTCATCCTGACGAACAGAGGGCGCGGCCTCAACTACGACTGGACAGGCGATGTCATTAGGTATGCGGGCGACATAATCGACTACATGGTGTTTGGGGACCTGCTCGAACGGGGCCCTGGATCGTACTACTTCGCCAACCATCAGGCAGACCCTGCAATAGAGGTCTTCCTGACTGATACCGGGTGGTTCGAGCCCTACGAGAGGCTGTACGGCGTGGAAAACCTCACACTGGGCGCCGTCTCGTCCGTAGAGGAAGACTGGTTCCACTACGCCAACAGTGTGCTGAGTGGATCTACTTTTGAGGCAAACATCGAAGAAATCCTCGCACGGCAGCCGGCGACTGCAGCCCTGCCAGCCGGGGCGCTAATGCAGCGCGTTCTGGAGCTTGTGACGCCGGGGGCGGACATCAGGAGGGCCGAGATAGGAGAAATAGGGGAGGCCGTCGCAGTGGACCACGAGAAGGCTCGCCTTGACGGACTCGATAGGCACTCGCTGGCTTTGAAGGTCGTCAAGTTGCCGAACAGTTACTCAATGGGCTACGACATCAACTCGTACGAGGGTTTCGGCGAGCTCATGAGGTTCATCGAGGTCAAGACAACGGTCAGCAT
>DATCGY010000027.1:0-3266 GCA_036508635.1 Candidatus Anoxymicrobiaceae bacterium | reverse complement strand
GAGGTCAGGCCCGGCATGTCGCAGGTGACTTTCACCCGCGAGAGAGACGTAGTAGCGTTCACCTGCACGGTGATCCTCCTGAGCGGGGTTTGCGCGTCCTGACAAACCGTATTGTCCCTGCTCGGGAGGATCTTTAATAGCCCAATCGGCGCCGCTACAAGGGTGCTCGTGAAGAATCCGGGCTAGTGTCTACGCCAACCGGCCGAGAAGAGGCCCAATCACCTGCACATAGAGGTGATCGGGCCTCAGGCGGTCAAAAACTTCCGGCTAGACGGACCTATGTCTCCGGATGCGCGTGGTCTTCCAGCAAGCTGTCGCCAAAGGTCGGTTCCACTTCCATATCCTTTGAGTCATCCAATTCCTCGTCGATGCCGGCGAGATACCTGGCGATGTTCTTCTTGGATTCGAAGTCGTACCCCGCGTTGAGCGAGATGGTTTCCATGATAGGGGAGCCGCCACCGTGCACTCCGGCGATCTCATACCACGCGGACATGGGAGAGGCCCCGACGCTCTCGACGAACTTCCAAATCTTCAACGAAAGCTCGGGAGAGAGCTTGGGGTTCCGCACGATAAACTCCTCAAGCGCCTGCTTGGTCTCCTCCGCGAGAAAATCGCCCTCGAAGGGCAACGTGACTGCTATCCCGCCCGCTATCTCGGTCAGGATGTTGTACTCGTGATAGATGAGCTCTCCGGTCATCCTCCTGCCGACGTTCGCATAGATGGGGTTAGGGAAGAAGACTCCGCTTGATGTCTTCTCGCCGAAGACAGCGGCCGCTATGCCGGCAGCGAAGGCCAGCTCCGCGGCTCCCGCGAACTCTGACAGCTTCTCCCTTACGTGGGCCACTTTCTGGATGTTATTGGCCTCCGCGGCAAGCGCCGTTGTCCCGCACAGTATGTCGGAGACACCCGGCTTGCACCCGGAGTAGCTGTGCCTGTGAGAGTCCGCGAACAGCAGCGCGAGCCTGCGGCCGAACTCCCACTCACCGGCCATGAACACCCTTTCCTTCGGTATGAAGACGTTATCGAAGATCACCACCGAGTCGGAAACGCCGTACTGGCAGAAGGGAGGCGCGTTCTCATCGTCTTTCTCCCTGAGCCAGACCGGCCGGGTTACAAGGCTTATCCCTTCGGCATCCCCGGGGATTGCGAAAGCGACGGAGTAGTCCTTGTCCTCTTCCCCCAGGGCGCGGGTCGGAAGAACGATGATCTCGTCGGCGTACGCCACTTGGGTGATCGACATCTTGACCCCGCTGACCACGATCCCGTCTTCCCTCTCCTCGACGATGTGGACATACGCGTTCGGGTTGTCCTGCTCGCTCGGTCGCTTGGTCCTATCACCCTTGCTGTCCGTCTGCGCGCAGCAGCCGTCCATGTCCATATCGTGGTACATCCGCAACCAGTCAATGAACCTCTTGTGGTAGTCGGTGCCTTTCTTGTTGTCCATCTCTTTTGTGCAGATGGCGAGAGCGTTGATCGCATCGTGCCCCATACACCGCTGGATGCACCCTCCGACCCTGCGTGCGGAGAGCCGAATCAGCTTCTGCTTCTGCATCAGATCGTAGGGGTTCTGCGGCAAGTGGGCCCAGCGGCTGATCTCCTCGCCGGTCACCGGCGATATCGCAGTGGCCAAACCCTTCCACTTGGGATCCTTGGCCAGATCGAAGGTGACGTCGAGGACGTTGATTCCCGGCCTCAGCCGGTGGTCGTCCCTGCCCACCTTCTCCCCCCCGATGTAAATATTGGGCTTCATCGCGAAGAGGTCTTCGTGGTATTGCTCCTTGGTCCTCAACATCTTCTTATCTCCTTTCCTTCAACAAAGCTGGCTTAGGGTAGGCTCGCACTATTGTGCCGTGCAGCCTCCTGACCTCATAAGGTCTCCTTCCAACACCATGCCTCGCGGACGTCATACGATGCCTTGGCCCCCGTCAATATAGAGCTCCGTGCCGGTCAGGAAGGCCGGGCAGGTCGCGAGAAAAAGTGCCGACGACCTTAGCTCCTCGAGGTCGCCCACCCTGTTTAGCGGGATCATCTTCTTGATCAATCCCTCTCCGGCGTTAGACTCGAAGAAGCCGCGGTTGAACTCGGTCAAGATGTAACCGGGGCAGAGAACGTTGACCTGTACGTTGTCGCGCATCAACTCGAGCGCCAGAACGCGGGTCAACTGGATCACGGCCGCCTTGCTGGCGCAGTAACCCGACATGTTGCGCGCGGAGATCTTGCCGAGGAGGGACGCGACGTTGATGATCTTGCCCCTCTTTTGCTTTATCATTTCGCCGGCCGCGGCTCTGCAGGCGAGAAACGTCCCGCGAAAGTCCACGTTCATGACATCGTCCAGGTCGTCATCCGTCATCTTCATTACCGGTTTCTCGCTACCCGCTACACCCGCGCAGTTGACCAGTATGTCGATCTTGCCCAGCTCGTCGACTACCTGTTGAACGACCCCGTTTACCGATTCGGTGTCGTGGACGTCCATTGACAGGCCGATGGCACGTACACCATATTTGCTCTCGATGTCTCTCGCGGCTTCCTGGCACTTATCGAGCGTCCTTGCGACTATCGCCACATCCGCGCCCGCCTCAGCGTAGGTCTCGGAGAACATCAGCCCGAGGCCCTTGTACCCGCCGGTAATCAAGGCGCTCTCGCCCTTCAGTGAGAACAGCCTTTCCAACAAGCCCTCGCTCATGTTAGTAAGTCCCCCTTCGTCTTCTACAACACCGTCTCTACTCACGCGAACATCGCCTTAAGCTTGTCGTGTGAGTTCTCCAGCATTGACATGTACGCCTGGAATGTGAGGTCTTTAAGACCCGACCCGGTATAGATCTTATTCTCGTCAAGTATGCGGATTGTCTCGGCTTCCCGTTTCGTCGGCGGCGGCGTGGACTTAACGTCGGGGCTCACCTTCAGGTCCCAGGAGACCTCGTTCCTGACGTCGTCCACCGACACCCCGGGATGCACGGAATCCAGGTAAGCCTCTTTCGTTTCCTCGTCGAACCTGAAGATCGCCATGTTGGAGATGATCACCGCCGGGCCACCTCCCGGGTAACCGTATTTCTCCCGGCAGCCCGGACCGTCCAGGTAACCGGGGGAGGTGATGTAATCCACCTTTTCCAGGAAGCGCCGCTTCTGCTGGCTCATCATGATCAAGGTTCTGTTCGCCGAGCAGGCGATGTCGTTGGCCCCACCGCTTCCCGGGAGCCTGGTCTTGGGATTGGCATAGTCACCATCGCCGAAAATAGCGGTGCTGTTAAGGTTTCCGTACTTGTCGA
>DATCGY010000026.1:0-3715 GCA_036508635.1 Candidatus Anoxymicrobiaceae bacterium | reverse complement strand
TTGTCCTCGCGAAGTGATCGAGCATGGAGGTCGATTCATCGCTCAGCAGGAAAGAGGGTTCCATTGCAAGCGCGCCCGCAATCGCGACCAGTTGTTTCTGTCCCTGGGAGAGGCGGAGCGGTTGCCGCCTGGCCAGGTCGGATATGCCCACCAGCTCGAGGGCACCGTCGACACGCCGCCGGATCACGTCCGGTTCCAACCCCAGGTTTTCCGGCCCGAACGCGACCTCTTCCTCGACGGTCGAGGCTACCATCTGTGTATCAGGGTTCTGAAAGACCATCGAGACCGCTGCAGGCACGGCCCGCCTGCCGGCTTCGCTCGACGTATCCAGCCCGCAAGCCATGACCCGCCCGCTTCCGGGAGCGAGCACGCCATTCATACACCTCGCGAGCGTTGACTTGCCAGAACCGTTCCGCCCGAGCAACGCGTAAAGCTTGCCCTGCTCCAACTCGAGGTCGATACCGGATAGTGCTTCCGCAGGTGCACCCGGATACTCGAAATGCAGCCCCTCCACCAGGATCTGGAGCTTGCCGCTTACCGATGGCCCTGTCATGTCACGCAAGTGACAGACCTTCCAGGCTGAAAACCACACGGCGCGAAGCAAAACCGACGAAGAGCCCGGTGGGAACGGCGATTATCATGAGGTAGGGCAGGTAATAGAACAGGGCCGTGTTGCGGATGAGGAGGTACGCCGCCGCGAGCTGGGCGGCATTGTGCACGGCTGCACCGACCACGCTGACGCCGATTATGCTGATAAACCGGTCGGCCAGTACGAACAGGAGGATCATGGCCAGGGTGCTTGCGAGTCCGGCGGACAGGCTGAGGAACAGCCCGATTACGCTTCCCCTCAGAAGACCCCCGAGGATACATCTGATCACGGTGACCTCGAGGGCCATGCCGGTTCCAAAGACGTAGAGCGCAATCACCGTAGCGATGTTCGCGAGGCCAAGCTTGGCCCCGGGTACCGGGAGAAGCGGCGGAAACGTGCTTTCGATGATGCTCAGCACAAGGCCGATCGAGACCAGGAGCGCGAGGTTGGTGACGCGGCGCGTTGGAGCCAAGCGACCACCTACTCCGTAACGGTGTCTACACCACCGGATTTCCTGTTGCCGGTCACGCGTATCACCACGCGGTTCGGCAGGCAGATGATGCTTCGGCCGCTCGTGTCCACCCAGCCCATTCCGACGCATACCTTGTCTCTGCAGGCGCTCTTGATCATGCGAACGCGCCCTCCCTTGACCTCAAAAGTACTGGAGCCCTGCCAACCTTCGACGGTAAAAGTCCTCGCGGCCTGCGAATCGCCCATGGAAACGCGACGCACCTCGTGACCATTGACCTCAACTATAGCAAGCGAGCCTTTTTCGCCGGCATGCGCCTGTGATACCAGGATCGTCGAGCCTATGGCGGCTGCAAGAACGAGAGCCACGACCACCAGGTCGCCGGCTCTTAACTTCCAGGTTCTCTTTCTGTTCTTTGCGACCATTTTCGCCAGGTTGATTGCGTTGCCGTCAGGCTGGCTATGGAGCTGACGGCCAGTTGGCTTCTATCTGCCGATATTCTATCATCAATGATAAAGCGGCCGATTGACCGATATCACGTAAGGGGGCAGCGGCGCGAATGTTCGAAATCACGAGGGCTGGAGTCAAGGACCACGGCGTGGTTACCGGGCTCCTGCTTGATCTCTCGGAAACCCAGGGATGGAAGCCCGAGACCGACAGGGACCGCTGGGACCGGGTTCTGGCGGAGCTCCTCGACTCCGACAGTTGGCTGTTTCTCCTGGCATGCGAAGACGGCGACGCGGTCGGACTGGTAGCGGTCAACTGGGTACTGACGCTCTATGGCTCCAGGGCCCAGGCAAGGATACAGGCCCTGTTGGTAGACAGCGCACACCGGCGGCGGGGTGTCGGCACCGAGCTGATACGGTCGGCGCAGGCCGCTGCCCGGAGGCGAGGCTGCAGGGAGGTCGAAGCTTCAGTGCGGCCGGGAGACGACGTTACCGCCGCCTTTTACCGCAGCTTTGAGGATACCAGTGAGCGTCTCATGTTTGCATGGCCTTTTGAAGACTGAGAATGCATGCAGGGAGCTTCAGGATTTGTCATTGGTGTTGTTCTGAAGCGTGACGGCCAGGGTCTCGAGGGCCTCTTTGTCCCGTGGGTATTCGAGTATCTCGGTACGGATGGTCTTGTCGTCCTCGGTGTCGAGACCGTGGCGGTCGAGGTAGCTGGCGATCTTACCCTTGACCCTCAGTGACCCGCAGGTCGCGCCATCGATGCTGGTATTCGGGAACAGGATTGAGAACGTCGTACCCTGCAGGCGGGCCGCTTCGTCGGCGCCGCGGATGTTGCCACGGATGACCGAGTTTCCGAGGTCCTTGATGAGTCTGACCCGTGCCTTTTTCTTTAGGGGCAGGAGCAGCTCCTGGTTGACGGTAAAACTGGTCACGGAGAACTTTGAACCGTAGCGGTCGAACTCGTTGATGTATTTTTCGATCAGCTTCGAGAGATATACCGCGTTGTACAGGCTCGTGATATCGTCCACGTAGTCGTGGTGCTCGAGCTTGATAAAGAGGTACTTCAGCCGGACGTTGAGCTCGCCGGCGACAATAGCAACTCCGGCGTAGGCGCCGACCCTGACAAGGAAGATCTCGGTGGCTGAGGCGAGTGACATGTCTCCCCGGGCCCCGAACGCGAATATCGCGTAAAAGGTGGTCGCCGCCAGGAACGAGATAAGTGCGCCTCTACGGCCCCAATGGAGGCCTCCGACCAACACCACGATTATCATCGCCTGACCGGCGATATCGGCGACCCTGTTGCTGCTGGAGATCGTGGCTAACATCGAAGCGATAACCGCAACCGCCACAACTACGACTGCCAGTATCTCAAACCTGCTGTATTTCAAACTCCCGTCCTCCCGTTCTCCCGGAGCGCCGCCTCAAGGGTTGTGGTCGGGCCTGGGGCAAGATGTTTCCCCCGTCACCGCGTTGTAGTACTTGCGGTAGTCCCCGGATTGACTTCCATAGTCACCCGACGGACACGTCCAACTGAAATTCTCTTTGATGTAATGTTCGTCGACGAGCACGTCCAGCGTCGCCGGCAGCGTCCCTTCGTGTGTCGTCTGGAACTGAGCGATCGCGTCGGCGATGATCCGGAGGTTCGCTTTGCAGGAAGCCTGCTGTGCCTTTGTACGCGATATAGCCATCGTCATCATGACCATGCCCACCAGCACGCCGAGTATCAATATCGTTACCATGAGTTCGATGATGGTGAAACCACGCTGTCGGTCGGTCGAACGAGCCAGACGTCGTATCATCGAGCAGTCCCCTTTACAATCATGCTGAACATGACGGCACAGACTGAGACATCAAAACTGCACAATTCTGAAAAACGGCCTGTTTCGTTTGCTATTATATCGACATGGCGTTAACAATCATTAACAGCCGTAAACAAGATATAACAGGAAGACATGGAAGACAATAACAGTCGGGTGCCGGGAGGCATTACCGGCGGGCGGAAAATCGACATCGGAGACATCAAAGTCACACCGTTCGTCTCGTCACGGTTTCGCCTTGACGGTGGTTCGATGTTCGGGGTCATTCCGAGGGTCCTCTGGGAGAGAAAGGCCACGCCAGACTCCATGAACCGCATAGATCTCAACTCCAACTCGCTCCTCATCGAAACGGGCGGCCACACGGTGCTACTGGAGCCCGGAATGGGCT
>DATCGY010000025.1:0-14504 GCA_036508635.1 Candidatus Anoxymicrobiaceae bacterium | reverse complement strand
CCGCCGGCAGTTCGACCGCAAGCTGCGCGACGAGGTCATGCGCGCCAGCCGCTACTCGATAAACCTCTCGCTGGTAGTGTTCGACGTGGACAGCCTCGAAGAGTACAACAACTCTTGCGGGCAAGTGCTCGGCAACCTCGCTTTGTCCGACATAGCATCGGTCTTCAAGAAGGGCGCCAGGGAGGTCGACTACGTCGCGCGAATCGGTGCCGACGAATTCGGTATCATCCTGCCCGAAACCACACGCCTCGGAGCCCTGCGGCTCGCCGACCGGCTGCGGGGGGATGTTGCGACATATCCCTTCCCGGTATCCGAGGACCAGGCGTCAGCGAGCCTGACGGTCTGTGCGGGTGTCGCGAACTTCCCGAGCTCGGCGAGCGAAGAGCATACGCTGCTCTCCAACGCTTACGAGGCGCTCGAGCTGGCAAAGAGCATGGGGCCGGACAACATCAAGCTCTGGGGAGAAAAACCCTCGGGAGCACGCCCGGGGACGACTCCTCCGGCCGCGGAGTCGCCACGCCAGAAAGACACGGAAGAAGAGGCGGGTAGCGTCGACGAAGAGCAGGAATAATACGACGGGGCAACTGCCGCCCCTACTTCTGCCAGAACGGCTTCTTGGTCACGTCAAACCCAGGGTCACCCGAGGCCCTGATCACGTACACAGGCGTGCCAACGTCCACCATGTCGAAGAGCTTCTCCACGTCCGCCATGTACATCCTCACGCAGCCATGAGACACGGATTGTCCGATCGACCACGGTGATGGGGTGCCGTGTATCAGGACGCCCGAAGCGTTCAGTGGCATGGCACGAGTACCGAGCGGGTTGCCCGACCCGGGGGGAATGGAATCAGGCATGGACTTCGCCCAGGCCGAACCCGGGTTGTGCCAGGTCGGGTTCTTCTGCTTTTCAACGATCTTCCACATCCCGATCGGAGTTGGATACGTGGAGGAACCGCAGGCGACGGAGAACTCGGCCAGCACCTGGTCCCTGTTGTAGAGCGAGAGCTTGTGCTCGCTGAGGTTTATTATGATGAGCTTTCCAAGCACCGAGTCAGGCATGCCCGCCGCGACGCGTCCTACCTTGACGTTCACAGCGCGCTCCGGGCTCATCAACGCGGCGTCGGTGTCGGCGAGCAGCCCTTTGATGTCGGTATTGCGCCCTTCCCTGGCCGGCACTATCACGGGTTTGCCGCTGGTGACGTCGACATAGGCGTCATGCGGGTAACGGTTTATCTGGTTGATCACCGTCGAGACCCAACCGTGGACCTTTTCATTATCCACGGATCCCAGCAAAGAAACGTTTATCTCTTTGGGCCTGTTCGCGAACCGGCGTACCATCCGCTCGAATACGTTCACGCTCCAGGCCTCTTTGTATGCGCTCTCGACCATGCCCTTGTAATCGAGCATCATGCCGATCTCCTGGGCCGAGACCTGGTACTTCTCGTTGTCGACCTTGAGGGTCAGGGGGCGGGTCGCGACATCGGCAAGCTCCGTGCGGCATTTCTCGATCGCTTCGGCCTTGTTGAGCCCGGCGACGCTAACCCCCACTATCTTTACGCTGGCGGGGAAAGACCCAAAGGCAAAGAGGTCCTGGACGAAGAGGTAGCCGGTGAGGGCCAGGAATATCGCCAAAAGAAGCGAGCCCCCGAGGATAAGCATCACCCGCGAGAGCTTCTTGTCGCCCAGCCAGCCGAAAGAACGTGCCTGTACGCCAACCGCCTTCAATAAAACCTCCAGACCCCTCCTAATATTTCAACGTATTATATGCTTGGTCGGCTCACGCAACAATGCGAATCATCAATCGTCGAATTGTGATCCGGAAAGCGGCGCTATCCCTTCTTGATCTGCTCCAGAGACACGCGAGACGCATCCCTTATCTTGTCCATCCGGCCCTTTGCGAGCGTTCCCACCTCGCGCGACTGCTCGGGGTCGAGCGCTCCCATCAGCTCTTCGAGGACGGCCGCGGACTCCGGCCCTCCGATGTTGCCGAGAGCGCGGACGGCCGCGTAGACCTTCCCCCAGTTGCTGCTGCCCTTGAGATCTCCGGCTTCGACCCTGGTCTCCAGGTACTCCCGGATGAGCGGAAGCGCGGTGTGCTCGCGGCTGATCCCGTAGATGCGCATCGCCCCGTGGTCAACGGAGCCGCTCGCGGCAAGCCGCGCGGGGTACCCCTCGGGGTCGACCTTCTGGAGCATCTTGCGGGCGGCGTTTACGACCTTCCTGTTATCCCTGTTTATGAACGCCTCGAGTGTCGAAGCGTACCGGCCCGGAGCGCGGATGCGCCCGAGAGAGCGGAGGGCCGCGATCCTGACCTCGGGCCGCTGTCCCCAGCGGTCTTTCGCCACTGACGTCAGTGCCAACGCCGCCTTGTTGCCGCCGAGCTCGCCGAGCCCGGCCGCCGCGGCGATCCTGATCTCGAACGACGGATCGTCAAGCGCATCGAGCAGGTACTGCGTATCACCCCGCCTTGCGGCGTCCTCGAGGTCGCCCGAGAGCCTCCTGCCGCCAGGTTCGTCCGTTCCCATTTTGATCTCCACATCGCCCTTCAGATTCAACGCTAATTATACGTCGAGGGGCCGCGCAACGGGCCCGGGCCTCGGGTCTACAGGCGATTACTTGAACTGCTTCTTCTGGACGAGACGGTAAATAATTCCCTCTATCAAGGCATAAGATAAGCTTGTATTACTAAACAATGGCTTTATACCGGGAAATATAGGGGGTTGTAATTCGCGAATCCTTTGCTGGAGCGGCCTGCGCTTGATTCATCCCGACGGATGCCCTATAATAGCCGGACCCGAAGAGGGTGAGATTATTGGGAAGAAGAACCGGCTTTAGAACTTATCAGAATTTGCCAACCCCGCCGGCAAACGGCGGGTTTCTTGTCGTGAGGGGCATTTTCGCTCTCATTGCCCTTATCTTGCCTCTCGTGATGGTACTCGGACCCATGGCACCGGGGCAGCGGGCCGTCGCACAGAACTCGCCCCAGGCCAAGTCCAGCGACCAGGACACGCTTGTCCGCGAAATCGTATCACTCGACAGTGAGGTCAAGGCGCTCAATAGCAAGCTGGCGACTCTCGAGGGGAAATCATCGTCCCTGCGCGCAAGGATAAGCAGCCTCAACGATGAGATTGCCGCCAAGCGCAAGCGCCTCGCTGCCAAGCGCAAGGCGCTCGCCCAGCGGGTGAGGAGCATGTATGTGAACGGCAAGAGCAGCACCCTCACGATGTTGCTTACCTCCGACGGCGTCTCCGAATTCATCCAGCGAAACGAGTACGTCGAAAAGGTCCACAAGCAGGATTCCGAGCTGGTCGTAACAGTCAAGAATGAGGCCGGCTCGCTCGAGGCGTCCGCTTCCGAGCTCAATAAGAAGGCAGCCGAGGTCAGCAGCCTCGCCTCAGAGCTCCGCACGCGCAAGGACAGGCTCGTCAAGAGTAAGGCCGAGAAAGAGCAACTGCTGGCTCAGGCAGGTGCTAAGGCCGCCGCGGTCCAGGCACAGTCGACGAGGGTCGAGACCAAGATGGTCCAGATGAACCCGACGGTCGTGACCGGCAACCGCACCGGACGCGTCCTCGTCATGGTCGCCACCGGTTACTCGCCGCAGGAACCGGGTCTCACCGATAGCACCGCGACCGGCCTCCGGGCGCAGCATGGAGTCGTCGCCGTCGATCCCCGGGTCATCCCGCTCGGCACCAGGGTCTACGTCGAGGGGTATGGAAACGCCATCGCCGGAGATACAGGCTCCGCTATCAAAGGAAACAGGATCGACCTCTGCTTCGACACCCTGGCCGAGTGCAACGCCTACGGCAAGCGCACCGTCAAGGTTGAGATCCTCGATTAGGATTTCCGTGGAAGTCTGATATCGCCCTCGACACCTCGTCGATCGACACGTTCCTCCTGCGGCCTTCGGGCAAAGACCTCAAGAGCACCTGGCCGTACCGCTTGGAGTTGATTCGGCTGTCCAGCAGAAGCACCTGCCCCCTGTCCCGCCGCGTGCGTATCAAGCGGCCCACGCCCTGCTTCAGCCTGAGCGCAGCCAGCGGCAGGCTGAGGTTCATAAAATCGGAGCCGCCCTCCAGGCGCACCCTTTCGCTACGCGCCTCGAATACCGGCCTGCCCGGGCTCTCGAACGGTATGCGCGTGACCACAACCAGGCGCAGTGTCGCGCCGCGCGCGTCGACGCCCTCCCAGAAGCTCGAAGTGCCGAAGAGGCTGGCTGCGGGGTCCTCTACGAATTCCTCGGCCAGGCGCCGGCGTGAGTATCCGGGAAGCTGACACAGGACGGGCAGCCCCTCCCGTCGCAGCTCGTCTACGACCTGCTCGTACGTATCGCGCATCAGCCGGCGATTTGTGAACAGCACCAGCGCCCCACCGCCGGCCGCTTTTATAACATCGCACAGCACGTCGGCGAGGTAACCCGCGTAGCTCCCCGATGTGGGGTCGGGCATGTCGTGGAGGACGAGTATCTGCATCTGGCGCTTGTAATCAAACGACGAATCGAGGGCGATCATCTCGACGATCCGGTCTGTCACCATATCCAGCCCTACCCGTGAGCTGAAGAAGTCGAATGAGCCGTTGACCGTCAGCGTCGCCGATGTCATCACGAGCGATTCAAGTGCATCGTACAGCGACTCGTTGAGCATCGCGCCCACGTGTATCGGAGACGCGCGCAGCGCCTGGTGCTCGAAACGCTCCTGACCACCGACCGTCGCCCACCGGACCCGACCGTCCGATTCCGTGGACAGGACGACCTTGAGCGTGGCCTCGAGCTCGGATACACGCACGGCTTTGCCCTCGAGGTCCTGGGCAAGGTACTGGAGGACGTCCGAGGCATCCTCGGAGTTGTTCACAGCCGCAAGCAGACGGGCGAGCCGCACGTAGAGCTTGTCGAAGGCAGTAGCCAGCGCTTCGCCTCGCGACACGAGCCTCGTGTACTCGATCGACTGCACCTGGCCTTCGCTGAACCTGACGTCGGTCATGCCGGTATCGTCTCCGTCGTCGAATTCGCACAAAGCAACGAAGAGGTGCTCGAGCTCCTCCATGCACAGCTCGCCGGCCTCCTCGGCTTCGCCTATCTCGAAAACGGTCCTGTCGTATTCATCGCCTTCGATGTGGCCCTTGAGCCCGTCGGCAAAGTCGACAAGGAAGCCGGAGCGGTCAATCGGCGAGTACAGTGACTCGAGAAACCGGCGGGTCTCGCGGTAGTCGGTCAGGAGCGTGAACTGCTCGGTGGCCACGTCTTCGAGGGTATGTGCCTCGTCGATGACCGCGCTCGTGAACGGTATGTTTACGCCCGAGAGGAGGAGCGAATGGTTGACGACGACTACGTGAGAGCGCTTTGCGCGGTAAAGGGCCTTGCGGTAGAAGCAGCAGCCGTCCCGGGCGAACCGGCATCTGTTGCCGGGGCACTCCCTGTGATTGGCCATCACCAGGTCGTCCAGGCCGCGGAGGTGCGAGACGTTGAGCAGCGAGACATCCCCAGTCTCGTTTTCGGTGATCCAATTGAGCAGCATGCCGAAGACACCGAGCTGGTGGTCGCGCAGACGTTTCTTTCCGCTCACCAGCGCCTGGAGCTTGCGAAGGCAGATGTAGTTGCCGTATCCCTTGAGGACCGAGTACCTGAAGAAACCCTCTCCCAGCGCCTTCTCGAGCGTCGGGAGGTCTTTTGTGAAGAGCTGGTCCTGCAGGTTGAGCGTGCGCGTCGAGACCACGACGGGGAGGTCGGTATTGCGAGACCACAGCACCCCCGGGACCAGGTAGGCGAGTGATTTGCCGGTACCGGTACCCGCCTCGACGAGCATTATCTCTCTATCCTGCAGCGCGCGTCTGGCAGCCTCGGCCATCTCGAGCTGCTCGTCGCGCTCTTCGTAGTCTTTGAACTGGCCTGCGATCGGTCCGTCTACGCTGAAGACGCCGCTGACCTCGTCCGGGTCCACGGACGAGGGCGTGGCGCGACCCTCGAGCGGTGGGATGTCCTCCCAGTACCGGTCACGGCGGACAGCGCGGTCGAGACGAAGTGTTTCGACCTGCCGGCCTCCGGAGCGCTCCTCGAGGACCCTGGACAGGAGCGCCGCGAACCCTCCCGCATGCGCCGGAGAATGGTCGACGACGGCCTTGATCATAGGCAGCGACATATTGTAGAGGCCGTTGAGCAGTATGTTGAAGACATGGAACAGGGTCTCGGTGTCGTCGGTGGCCCGGTGGACGCTGTGGGTATCTATGTCCCATACCGAAGCAAGTTGAACCTGCCGGTGACCGCTCAGGGAGGGAACGAGCATGACGGCAAGGTCCATGACATCGAGGTATTCGTTTGTGAATCGCCCGCGACCCAGGCCGGGGTACAGCTCCGCGAGATACTCTTGCTCGAGGCGGGAGTACGCCACCACCATACGATCTCCGATGAACTCCTCGAGTTGACCGAAGAACTCATCGATAGACGGCGAATCGGCGACCATATCGTCGTCTATGCCTGTTAGAATCCTTATGTGGGATGGAATGTGCATCCCCGGGTTTATCAAGGTTGCAAGGCGGCAGGTGATGTCTCTTCCCTGCGCCCGTATCGCGGCCACCTCGATTATCCGGTCGAACACGGGGTCGAAGCCGGTCGTCTCGAGGTCGAGGACCACGTATTCGGCCTCGCCGGAAAGCGCCTGCTGGAACTCGCGCTCGAGCCCGGGGAACGACAGGTATTTTTCTTTTATCGCGGCATCGCACCGCAGGAACATGTCTTTAGCCAATTTGCCTCAGTTCGAGATGTTAGAACTTCTTTTTGAGCGCCCCCCGGGGGCAGACCTCGGCGCAACAGAAGCACTGGATGCAGAGCTTGTAGTCGCAGTCGAGCTGCTCGCCGTACGCGAGCGCGTCCACCGGGCACGCCGGGACGCAGAGGCGGCAGCCGTCGCAGAGCGCCTCGTCTATGATGAGCTCTCCGAGTCTCACCTTCCGAACGACCCGCTCACCTCCGGTGAGTAGCATGATCGGTTCACGCAGCAGGTTCACGACCCTGACGCCGATGTCGGTGATCAGGATCTTGTTGATGCCGGGCATCCTGGGCAGGTCGCGCCTGTCGGTGACCGACTCGAGGCTGTCACCCACCATCTCGAAACCGGAAAGCGACCCCAGCCCCTGCTCTGAGGCCAACCTGATATGCTCTACTTTCATCGGGTCGCCTCCCATCACGCGCGTAGCCACGGCGTCCACCTCGACGACATTATCGCCCGCCACTACGACATCCATCTTGACCGGCCTGCCGTTGGTGGGCCCTCCCGTACCCTCCATGCCTATGATGCCGTCGACGATAGTCAGGTCGCTCTTCACGACGGTGTTGAGGTCGACTATGCCCTGGTGAAGACCCTGGAGGTGGATGATATGCTTCTGCTTGCCGACCACCACTCCCTTCAGGTTCTTCAGGCCGATGGTGACGACGGTCTGCAGGTGCGTCTTGAGGACGGGCATGTTAATGAGCTTGTCGCAGTTCAGGACGGCATCGCTGACCACGGATGCCTTGATCGCGCGTCCTCGCGGTATCGATATCTCCCGGCTGTCGGCGGAGTCGATATCTATAAACTCGAACCCGTACTTCGACTTGAAATCAGCGTAGCCGGAGCGCTGGTACACGCGCGAACTTTTGAAAGGATATATCGGGCTCTCAGCCACAACCGGGTTCGCGCCGCACTCGGCCACCATCCGGCAAACCTCCGCGACCATTTCCGGGTCGGTGACCGCGCCGGTGAAGGTGTCTTTTGCGGCGCATATGTTTGGTTTGATTATGACTTTCTCTCCACCGGTGACGAACTTATTCATTCCGCCCAGCAGCTCGACCGCGCGCCTCACGTCGGCCGTCTTGTCCGTCTTCACTATCGATACCGCCATTGCTCTCCTCTTCCAGTCAGCGGCTCCTCGCACTGCCAGACTCGAGGCCCATCGTGAACGCAGGATCCGGGTGATCCTAAAGGGTGTTTTCCAAAAAATAACTTACCACGGCGCGAGTCGGCTTTCATTGATTTCGCACGACATGTCGGAAAAAGCTTCCTTCGCGGTTACGGCAGCGGGACAACGAGCTCTGAGAGCGGATGCCTGACGCCCACCCTCTCTCGTTCAACGGGCCTCCCGAGCGCGATGAGCGCGACGAACTCGAAATCGTCGGGCACGGCAAGTTCGCTCTTAACGCTATCACTCCGTGTCAGGATCTCACCGAGCCAGCAGGACCCGAGCCCCATGTCTTGCGCTTCCAGAAGGATGTTCTGGATGGCCGCTCCCGCCGACATCAGGTCCTTGGTGCGGTCATACATCGAGCCTGCATCCAGGAAAACCGCGATGAGCGCCCCCGCCCCCGCGACGACCCCGCGATACCTCGTCATCATCGACAGCTTCTCGATGAGCTCCGCGTCCGTTATCTTCATGAAACGCCATGGCTGGTTATTGAGGCCCGACGGTGCCCACCTGGCGGCTTCGAGAAGGCGGTCCAGCTCCTGATCGGTCACAGGGTCCCGTGTAAACTCCCGTACGCTCCTGCGGGTCCTGATCGCTTCGTCTGTTTCCATGCCTCCCCCTGTCTCGCTGCTCTCCTATAGAGGTTTCGCCTCCATCCCCGTGAAGCCTCCAGGCCTCACGAGACGAGCGCGCTCGAGCCGGTTGTGGGTCTTCAGCAGATGCGAGGCAGTTGCTCGCCTGAAGGCATGCGCACGAGGCGCGCGGAGCCGAGCGGGGTAAGTACGCTCACCCTGCCTTTCCTGCCCTCTGTAATGCGCCCTATGACGCTGGAGTCGGCACCCAGAGGGTGAGACCTCATTGCCCGGAGTATCGCCGCGGAATCGCTTTCCGGAACGGCCGCGAGGAGCTTGCCCTCGTTGGCCACGAACATCGGGTCCAGGCCAAGCATCTCGCACACCGCGCGGACCTCACCCCGTACGGGGATATCTTTTTCCACGAGTTCCATCGCGCGACCGGAGGCGTCCGCCATCTCCTTGAGCGCGGCCGCAAGCCCCCCGCGGGTCGGGTCCCGCAGCGAATGAACCGTGCCCGCGCCGAGCATCGTCTCAACCAGGCTGTTGAGGGGTGCGCAGTCGGAACCCACGTCCAGCTGGAAACCGAACCCATCCCTATCCTTGAGCACGGCGATGCCATGGTCACCGATGTACCCGTTGATGATCAGGGCGTCTCCAACCGCTGCGCCGCTTATCGAGATGCTACGACCATCGGGAATGACACCGACCCCCGCCGTGTTGACGTACAATCCGTCGGCCATGCCGCGTTCGACCACCTTGGTGTCTCCGGCAACCACCCTTACCCCCGCGGCCGCTGACCACTCCGCTATCGAGCGCAGGACACGCTCGAGATCCTCGAGCTTGAGTCCCTCCTCCAGTATGAGACCCAGGGTCATATAGAGCGGTCGCGCTCCGACCATGGACAGGTCGTTAACGGTGCCGCAAACCGCCAGCTTGCCTATGTCTCCGCCGGAAAAGAAGAGCGGCTTGACGACAAATGAATCCGTGGTAAAAGCGAGCCTGCCCGGTGGCAGCTCCAGGCAGGCGGCGTCCTCGGCCGCATTGAGCGTGTCCCCGCCGAGGAGGGGGAAGATGATCTCACGCAGGAGGTCCTGCATTCGGGTCCCGCCACCTCCATGGGCAATGGTTATGACGTCACCTGCCACTAGTCGTCCTCCTGGCAGTAAAGGAAATAAGACGCGCACGTCCCTTCACTGGACACCATGCACGGTCCTATCGGGTTGTCCGGGGTACAGGCCCTGCCGAAGAACGGGCATTCCGGGGGCCTTATCCTGCCACAGAGGATCTCTCCGCACCGGCAACCCCTGTCGCGAGCGGGCTCGGGCAGCTCGACATCCCATGAGCCGGCATCGAACCGCCGGAACTCCTCGCGAAGCACCAGCCCGCTCCCCGGGATCACGAACAGCCCCCGCCACTCGGCGTCGGCAGGCTCGAACACCTCGCCCATGACGCGGAGAGCCTTTTCGTTGCCTGCCGGGCGCACGGCGCGCGAGTATTCATTCTCGACGGCCGGCTGCCCCTCCCCTTTCATCACCATAAGGCGATATACAGCCTGAAGGATGTCGGCTGCCTCGAACCCGGTTATCACACATGGGACTCCGAACTCGCTCGAGACAAACCCGTAAGCGTCGCTGCCTATGATGACACTGACGTGACCCGGCAGGATGAACCCGTCCACGTCGAACTCATCGAGCGCCAGAAGCGCGCGAAGGGCCGGTGGCACGAGCTTGTGAAACGAGAGTACGTGGAAGTTGGAAAGCTCCTGCTCGCGGGCCTGCAGAAGCGTGGCCGCGACGGTGGGAGCGGTGGTCTCGAACCCTACGCCGAGAAACACCACGCGGCGCTCTGGGTTATCCCTGGCGAGCTCGAGGGCTTCGAGGGGTGAATATACGACTCTTACTACTGCGCCTTGCGCCACGGCATCCGCGAGAGAACCCGCGGTCCCCGGCACGCGCATCATGTCCCCGAAAGTCGCCATCGTCACGTCAGGGATGCACGCGGTCGCGATCGCGCGGTCTATGTCGGTATCGGAGGTTACGCACACGGGGCAGCCCGGGCCGGAGATGAGCCGCACCCCTGGCTCCAGGAGCGGCCTCAAGCCCGCTCTCGAGATGGCCATCGTGTGCGTGCCACAGACCTCCATGAGAGTGAGGTCACCGGGCCGGCTCTTTATCTTTTCCAACAGACCTTTGACAGCACCCGGACTTCGGAACTCATCAAGATATTTCATCGTGCCTCGATAGCGCCTCGAGTTCCCTGATCAACTCCATCGTCCGCTCAGCTTCCTCCTGGTCGACCTTTTCTATCGCAAACCCTGCATGGACCAGGACAAAATCCCCGACCGATACATCGTCGATCAGCTGAACGCTGACTTTCGCCCGCGCCCCGTCGGCATCGACCGTCGCCATCTCTCCATCATGTACCTCTACCACTTCAGCCGGCACAGCCAGACACATGTCACTCTTCCTTCTACTCAAGAACCTGCTATCGGACCTGCTTCAAGTCGGTTATATATTGTACTTGTTTGCGGCTATTACGGCTTGGCCGAGGGAGATGCCGCCGTCGTTGCACGGGACGCGGCGGTGGATATGGGGCTGAAAGCCGGAAGCTTTGAGGCCTTCGATGACCCATCCCGTGAGGAGCTCGTTCTGGAATACACCGCCGCTGAGCGCGACACGGTTGATGCCGGTCTCGTCACGCAACGCCTCTAACGTCTCGACAATGGCAAGTGCCATCGTCGCGTGGAACTTGCCAGCTACGTCTGGTGCCGTACTGCCGCTATCCAGGTCTACCATGAGCTCCCGGAATACCTGCCGTGTATCCACGATCCATGGAAGGGCCGACCTGTCTATCCTGAAATTGTAATACTCGCGTACGATCCGGGCACAGGACTCCAGTTCGCTCGCGGCCTGTCCGTCATAGACGGCCTCGGCCCGGAGACCGGAAAGCGCCGCGGCGGCATCGAACATCCTGCCCGCGCTCGACGTGAGAGGAGAGTTGACCTTGTTCTTGAGCTGGAAAGCGAGCGACTCGGCCTCGTCGTCCTCGATGTCAAACCTGCGGCGAAGTCGTTCCAGCGCCTCGTCCGGGTCCGCGTAAAGCTCGCTCAGGATTCCCATGACCATCCGGTATAGCCTGTAGATGCACGCATCCGCTCCCGGCATCGGGTACTGGTGGAGGTGGGCGAGCCTGCGGTACTCCGATCCGTCGCAGAGCAGAAACTCGCCGCCCCAGACAGTTCCATCCTCACCGTAACCTGTGCCGTCCCAGGCAACACCCAGAACCGGCCCCTCGATCCGGTTGTCGGCCATGCAGCTCGCGATGTGCGCGTGGTGGTGCTGGACCCCTACCGCGGGCATACCCATCTCGCGCGCCATCTGCGTCGTCATGTAATCGGGGTGAAGGTCGTGGGCAACGACCTTCGGCTCTAGCGCGAAGAGCCGCTTTATCGAAGCCAGCGCCTCCTCGAAATGTTCCATCTCACCCAAGGTTTCCATGTCACCGATGTGCTGGCTCAGGAAAGCCTCCTCGTCGCGCAGCAGGCAGAAGGTGTTCTTGAGCTCGGCGCCCACCGCCAGAACCTCAACCGGCGCCGCGGGGGTCACGCTCACGGGATATGGCGCGTAACCTCTCGCTCTTCGCAAGGGGTACTCGGCTCCCTTGAAGATGCGGCTCACCGAGTCGTCGTAGCGCACGAGGATGTCGCGGTCGTGCAGCAGGAAATAGTCGGCGATGCTCGAGAGCCTCCGCAGCGCCTCGTCGTTGTCTTTTGCGATCGGCTCGCTCGATACGTTCCCCGAGGTCATCACGAGAGGTATGTCCGCTTCGGCCAGAACGAGATGGTGCAAGGGCGTGTAAGGCAGGAACAACCCCTGGTGCGACAGCCCCGTTGCGACATCGCGTGAGAGTACGGAGTTCTCGTTTTCGCGCAGCAACACGATCGGCCTCCTGGCGGAAAGCAGCAACCCCTCGGCCGGCTCGTCGACGCCGCAGTAACGCCTTGCGGACGCGACGTCGGGCACCATGACAGCGAGCGGCTTGCCGTAACGGTTTTTCCGCTCGCGAAGACGTGACACCACCTCGTCGGAGGTCGCATCGCAGGCAAGGTGAAAGCCTCCAAGTCCCTTCAATGCGACTATGCGGCCCTCTTTAAGCAGGTTCGCGGTTTCGCTCACGGCATCACCGGTGACCGGGGACCCGTCCGCATCGACCAGCCAGACCCTGGGCCCACAGACGGGGCAGGCGTTCGGTTGGGCGTGGAAACGCCTGTCGGCCGGGTCGTCGTACTCGCGCCTGCACTCCGGGCACATGGGAAACTTCGCCATCGAGGTGTTCGGCCGGTCGTACGGCGTGTCGACGATTATCGTAAAGCGCGGCCCGCAGTTGGTGCAGTTGATGAACGGGTAGCGGTACCGCCTGTCACGCTCATCGAAAAGCTCGGATACACATTCGTCGCACGTCGCCAGGTCCGGAGATATCAGAACGTGCTTTTCACCCTGCCGGGTGGACGGGACGATTTGAAAAGCGGCTGCCTCGAACGGCTCTATCGTAAAGACGCTGACCTTCTCCACGACCGCCGCGGGCGGCGCTTCGTCCTTGAGGTCCTTGAGGAAGAGGTAGATCTGGTCGCCCTCTCCGCTTGCAGTTATGTCGACGCCAAGTGGGTTGTTCGAGACCGTTCCCCTGATCCCGTGTTCGTGCGCTATGCGGTAGACGAACGGACGAAAGCCAACACCCTGGACTATACCTCGTACCTCTATCCTAAGGTGTCTCATCTGCCCCCGCGCGTTCCGATCTCCTCGAGCACCAGCTCGTGCACCCTCGGGATCGCCGCTCTTACCTCGTCCGATAGCGTATCACCGGTGTCTATGCTCTTTACCTGCACGCTGATTATCGTTATATCCTCTGGGCACTGGTCCATAAGCCTCGCCATCGCGATCAGCTCGTACAACCCGAAATCGTGGACAGACATGGAAACGCCCTTGTTCTCGTTACGCACCTGGTCAGGCGTGAACTTGAATATGGCGCCCGGCTCATCGCCGGCGTCGATAGCGTCGATAAAGATCACCTTCTCGCGCCCCTCTATGAAAACGAACAGGTCGGCACAGAAAACGCTGCCCTCGATCAGCTCGACATCGCCCGGCACCTTGCCCTCCAGGTACCTCACGGCATGAACGCCAACGCCGTCATCGCTCTTTATGAGATTACCGATTCCGATGATTACACAGTCAGACATGTCCTATAAATGTGGCTCGTCGGCGAGAGATTCACGTTGTTTAATTCTAACACCCGAGCGATAGAGACGCGCCCCCGGGGTCGCCGGGGGCGCGTATGCCTATCTCTTGCTGTCTTATGCCGTCGTTGTCAGGCTTTTTGCGCCGCCGGCTTTGCCTTCGGCAGGACCGGAACCCTGTTGAACCAGGGCTTCTTGATCTCACCGAACTTCGGCTCGGCCACATAACGATCGAGCACCAGCGTCCCCACGTTCCAGATCAGTATGGCAATGGCCACACCTTCGGGAAGCGGGCTCACAAGCCTTATCAACCCGATAAACACGCCGATACCCACGGCATAGATCCATTTGCCACGTTTCGTCATCGGGCTGGTCACCCAGTCTGTCGCCATAAAGAAGGCGCCAAGCCATATGCCGCCCGAAAGCATCTGGTACACCGGGTGGTTCCACGTGATCAGGAAGATGAACAGCGCGCCGCAGAGCACGCCGACGGGTATCCTCCAGTCGATCGTACGGCGATAGATCAGGTACAGGCCACCGAGGAGCAGAAGCAGAACGGAAACCTCGCCCATGCTCCCGGCCTTCAGGCCAAGTGCCATCGACCAGAAGCTCGGCCTGCCGCTGCTGGTGATCCACGTCGCACCGACAGGTGTTGCTCCAGAGACCGTATTGGCGAGCATCCTGCCGCTCTTCAGGAGCGACAGCGGCGTCGCCGATGTTACAACGTTGACCTTGGTCGCGCCGGCAAGGCCCTTGTAGACTACCCTG
>DATCGY010000024.1:0-8228 GCA_036508635.1 Candidatus Anoxymicrobiaceae bacterium | reverse complement strand
TCAGTTAGCTCGCAGCAGCAGAGTTCGGAACCTGCACTGAGAAGAAGGTTGAGGATCCGCAGCCGGGTGTCATCGGCCAGCGCCTTGAAGGCCTCTACCTGTTCCGTCATTCCTATCCCTCCCAAACATGCACATATGCGCTACCTAGCATATATAATACGCGCAATTGGGCAATCTCGCAAGCGTTTTCCGAGGGATCGGGATAGAAGGGACACCGTGTGGGCACGCGACTACTTCTAATTGACTTTACGTACGCTGCGTGATCATTGGTGTCGGAGGGGGGACTCGAACCCCCACAGGGCATCGCCCCACAAGGCCCTCAACCTTGCGCGTCTACCAATTCCGCCACTCCGACGCGTAACAGGCGGGAGGAAGGGTGTTTTTATGCGGACGTTTGTTCCGCGGCACTGGAGTTTGCCGCTCCGCGCGCACTACCCTTCAAATCTTTGTTGCGCCACGGAGTGTACTCTTTTTCACGAGTCTTGTCGATTATCCTGACCGCGTAGAGATTCTTCTTTCCTATCAGGCCAAGAAAATGGCCTTTACGGCCCTGAACTTCGATATGGTCTCCATCGACCAGGGGCGGGGGCAACCTGAACGACCTCTGGAACCAGACGTGGCTCACCTGGCCGTCCTCGTCGCACAGGTCGAAGCTTATGTCAAACGTGAGGAGCGTGGAATTACTGCCTCGCTTACGCGAAAAAGTCTGGAACGGATTCGTCGAGATGTTATTCACAACGCCCGATATCTGCTTTTTCATGTAACCTACCTTTGAGCCCGACCCCAGCCATATTAATAGTCGTCACATCCGTGCGCCAACTTGATTCAGCAAGCTTGCAAAGGCACCAGAAATACCAGGTCCGCCTCAATTCACGCTCAAGAGATCTGAGATCCTGTCGAGGATCAGGTCGGCCAGTTCGACCTTCGACATCATGCTCAGACTGACATCGTCCGACTCGCTCGCGATCACCGCGGCCAGGTCGGTGTCCGTTCCGAACCCCGTTCCCGGAGAATCGACCTGGTTGGCTACTATCAGGTCTAGTTTTTTTTCGACGAGCTTCACTTTGGCGTTTGAGATAACGTTGTCGGTCTCGGCTGCGAATCCCACCGCCAGGCAGTTCCCCCTGGATTTCGACACTGACTTCAGGATGTCCTCGACCGGAACGAAATCGATCGCCGGCACGCCGTCCGTCTTCTTCATCTTCGTCGGCGATACCGCCGCCGGCTTGAAATCCGCCACGGCGGCCGCCATGACAAGCACGTCGGCTCCGGGAAGATTCTCCTTGACTGCTTTCGACATATCGTCAGCTGACACCACACTTACGAGCGTTACGCCCGCCGGGCAGTCGAGGTCAGTCGGACCGGAGATGAGCACTACTTCGGCGCCGCGTTTCGCCGCTCGATCCGCGAGAGTGTATCCCATCTTTCCCGTAGAGGGGTTTGAGATAAAACGTACAGGGTCCAGATGCTCGCGCGTTGGACCTGCGGTGAGGACCAAAGTGCGCCCCTCGAGCGCCCGGGAGCGCTCCAGTTCGCGTGCCACAGCTTCGAATATCAGGGGAGGCTCGGCCATGCGGCCTGGACCCTCTTCCCCGCAGGCAAGCGACCCATCCCCCGGCTCGACGAACACGACACCACGCTGTCTGAGCGTCCGCATGTTGTCCCGAGTCGCGGGATGCAGGTACATGCGAGTGTTCATTGCGGGTGCAACTAGCACCGGACTTTTGACGGCGAGAAGTGTCGTTGACAGCAGGTCGTCCGCCACGCCTCCTGCCATCTTCGCGATGATGTTCGCGGTCGCGGGCGCTATCACTACGAGGTCGGCCTCGTCGCGCAGGGATATGTGAGGAAACGGAGACGACGGGTCCGCCCACATCGAAGTCGCGACCGGATTGCCCGTGAGAGTCCTGAACGTGAGCGGCGAGACGAACTGCTGGCCGCCTTCCGTCATCACAACCTTGACGTTCAACCCGTTCTTCACCATCAGACGTGCCAGCTCGGCTACCTTGTAGACCGCGATTCCCCCGGTGACCCCGAGCACGACGGTCTTCTGGGAGGGATCAGCCATGGGCCTACTCCTCGGGCTCTTCCTCGTCCGGGTCCGGCCTGTCGTACTCTATCTTGCCGTCGGCTATCTCCTCCAACGCGACGGTAAGGGGTTTTTTGGATATGTCCTCGAGCCTCATGGGAGCGACACCGCCCACCCCTTCACCGAGGCGCTTCTGGAAGTTGGTGATCTGTCTCGCACGTTTGGCGGATTCGATGACAAGCGTGAACTTGTTCTCTGAGTGTTCAAGCAAGTCCTCAATCTTGGGGTTGACCATCGTCATTTTTTCTTCCATATCAGGCCTTTCACCTTCCCAGTACCATCGCCAGCTCGCCGACAGCCCTGTCTATGTCGTCGTTCACTATCACTATTTCGAATTCTTTCTCGCCCATCTCGATCTCCCAGGGTGCAATCTCCGTCCTCGTCTTAATTTCGCTCTCCGGGTCCGCCTCCCTCCCGCGCAGCCGGGCTTCGAGCTCCTCCATCGAGGGCGGCATTATGAACACGAGGACAGCGTCCTCGACCCTTGACTTGATGTCCAGCGCGCCTTTCACATCTATCTCGAGGATGACGTCCAGCCCCGCGCTGATCGCGTCCTCGACGTCGCACTTAAGCGTGCCGTACCTGTTATCGTAGACGTCTTTCCATTCGAGGAAGGCGTCACTGGCGACCAGCCGGTCGAACTCCCGGTCGCTCAAGAAGCGATAGTCGCTGCCCTCGACCTCACCCGGTCTGGGCTTCCTGGTCGTCGCGGACACTGACAGGTGCACGTCGAGATTCTCGATGGCCCGCTTTATCAAGGTGTCCTTGCCGGCCCCGGATGGGCCTGCTATGACGAATATCCTGCCCTTCTTCACCATTCATCGGCCTCCGCTGGAATCGCGGTTCGGGATGCCGTGAGTGCAGGCCGCCATCCTCCCGTCCGGAACACCGAAATTATAAGGAACACTGGCACCCAATACAATCTTTTACTTGCCACTGAAGCGGCTGCCCGGGGCGTCCACCGGGACGCCAGCCTCGCACATCGGGCATTCTTCGGGCGACCACGATTCTGCATCGAGCCGAACGAGAGGCGTCAAAACGTATGGAATATCCAGGCCCCCACTCCTGTCTACGATGCACGACAGTCCCGCTACTTCGGCTCCAGCATCTTCTACAATGCGCGCAAGCTCCATAATCGACCCGCCCGTGGTGATGACGTCTTCGACGAGAAGAACCCTCGACCCGGAGGGAATCTCGAACCCCCTGCGGAGCGCCATCTCCTCACCTACCCTCTCGGCGAACACCATCTCGGTGTCGAGAGCCATGGCTACGGTAAACCCGATTACGACAGCTCCAAGCGCCGGACAAAACACCAGGTCGATGTCTTTTACCCTGGAGGCAATCGCCCTGCCGGCCTCCACCGCCATCCCCGGGTCTCGCAGCAGTTGCGAGCATTGTATGTATGAATCGCTGTGCCTTCCAGAGGACAGCTTGTAATGTCCTTTCCGGAGCGCGCCTGTCGACTCGAGGCACGGGATAACATCAAAAACGGTTTGCTCCTCCATCTTCCCTTCCGTTCCGCAACACGCCTTGTCTAATCTCTCCCCGCGCTCCTCAGCATCTCAACGGCGACCGCCGCGGGGTCCCCGGCCCTGAACACAGGGCGTCCGACCACGATAAAGTCGGCGCCGGCGCTCAAGGCGTCAGCCGGGGTCGCGACCCTCTTCTGGTCATCCTGGCTGGTCCCCTCGAGCCGCACTCCGGGCGTTATGAGCAACATCTCGGGCCCGACCTCGCGCCGGACCTTCAGCGTCTCGAGCGGAGACGTCACCAGGCCGTCCATGCCCGATTCCTTGGCGAGTTTCGCGAGGCGTTCCACCTGCGATTCGATCGAATCGCCTATACCGATCTTGGTGAGCGCAAGGATATCAAGGCTCGTGAGCACCGTCACTCCGATCAGCAGGGGCTTGCGGATACTTGTACCATGACAGTGTTCCCGTACCGCCATCTCCGCTCCACGCATCATCTCCTGGCCGCCCATCGTATGTAACGTCAGCATGAGAGGCTCGAGGTCGCAGAGTGCGCGGATCGCCGAGGACACAGTGTTGGGGATGTCGATCATTTTTATGTCCAGGAACACCTCGAAGCCGTCATCTTTTAACGCTTCAATCCCCCGCGTACCCGCGCTTGCAAACAGTTGCAGTCCGACCTTTACTATGTCTACGCTTTCGCGCACTCGCGCGGCCTTCTCCCTTGCTTCATCGAGGTCGGAGGTATCAAGAGCCAGGATCAGCGGGCTCAATTCGCGTATTTCCATATCGTTCCTTTCAAATGACAATTCATAAATCTAAGAGCATTTCCCGTTCTTTTACTTATTCTCCTATCAGATGGTCCTCAAGGCGCCTACTAATCTGATCACGCTGTTGGAACCGGCTCGGAGCATGGCGGCAGGTAGCGCGTCGAGTATCGTTATCGCACTGTCGGGATCCTGGAACGTCGCCGTGCCAACTGAGATGGCCGCGGCGCCCGCGAGCAGGAATTCTATGACGTCGTTTTCGTCGCAAATACCTCCGCCGCCTATGATCGGCAGGCTCGTCGCTTTATAACATTCCCATACCGACTTGAGCGCGACAGGCTTTATGGCCGGTCCGGACAGCCCCCCGGTGACCATGCCAAGCCTCGGCCTGCGCGATAACGGGTCTATGGCCATGCCCGGGATCGTGTTAATCAGGGACAGCCCCGCGGCCCCGGCGCGGGCCGCCGCTTCAGCTATCCTGGCGATATCAGTGACCGCCGCCGACAGCTTGACGAACATCGGCAGGCCGCAGTTTTCGCGAACCGCGGTTACAACCGCTGCGGTCGCACCGGCGTCCGAACCGAACTGGATGCCGCCCTTCTCCACATTAGGGCAGGATACGTTGACCTCGAGTCCTGCGAGCCCCCCGGCGCCTTCGAGCCGGGCAGCGAGCCTGGCGAAATTCCTGACGGTGTCGCCTGCGATACTCGCAAAGACCGGCACGCCAAGGTCACTTACTAATGGTAGGACCTCATCGGCGAGCGCGTCCACCCCGACGTTCTCGAGACCGATGCTGTTCAACATACCGCCCGTGGTCTCCCAGATGCGTGGTTCCGGGTTTCCGGTACAGGGCTCTATCGTGACAGACTTGAGGACTATTCCTCCGAGACGTGAAAGATCCATCAACCCGGAGAGTTCCACACCGTAGCCGGCAGTCCCCGAAGCGAGAAACACAGGGTTCTTGAGACCTATTCCAGCAAGGTTCGCCCGCAGATCAACTTCCGCCAATATCCTTAACCTCTACTTGAGCTCGATACTAGTCGATACACAGGTATCGCAGCTTTTCTGGTTACACCCTCCACGCCACCTCGAATGAGTCGAAGACCGGCCCCTCGGTACAGACGCAGAGGTTTGAGCCCCGTGCGCCTTTCTTGACACAACCCCGGCACGAGCCGATGCCGCATCCCATGCGCGCGTCCAGCGATACCTGGCAAGAAATGCCCGCAGCCTCGCAAAGCGCGGCCACCTCGGCCATCATCGCCTCTGGCCCACACGTCAGCACTACGTCATAGCCCCGGCCGAGGGAGCCTGCAATGCCTTCGCTCGCCATACCCGCCGACCCGGATGAACCGTCGTCAGTGTAGACCTCGACGCCCCCAGACAGGTCGCCGAGCAGGTCAATCACCTTGGCCGCGGTCTTGAAGCCCGCGAGCATGTCGTAAGCCCTGCCCGAGGCGTCGAGTTCGCGAGCCGCATAGAGCAGCGGCGCTATCCCGATGCCGCCTGAGACCAGCATCGATTTGCCGGCCGAGGGTAGCGTGAAGCCCTTCCCGAGCGGCCCGAGCATGTTTACGTGCTCGCCCACGGAAAGAGACGAAAGCCACCCGGTACCCCATCCGACATTCTCTACAAGGAACCCGAGTTTCATGCCGCTGGCGCTCACCTCGGCGAAGTGCACGCTGAAAGGTCTTCGGAGCATGTGCTCCCTGTCTCCGCCGCATCTCACCTGGTAGAACTGCCCCGTGGCCGGCAGCTGATTGCCTGCTGATGTTTCAAACTCGAGCGCGAATGTTTCTGAAGCCACCCGTCGAACATCCTGCAACGTGGCGTCGAACAGGCGTCCTGCGGGAGAACTCACCTCAACCACTTGAGCGCTCCGCGTTATGCCGGGAGATCTCCATGTGGTACTCCTGCAAGCTCTTTACTTTGAGCCCGCGCGTCCTGAGCGCGGTTATCCCCATTATCACGATATCGGCAAGCTGTATCGTCGTGATACACGGAACGCCGTTCATCGTGGCGGCCGTCCTTATGCTGTAGCCGCTTCCCCGACTGCCGCGCCCCTCGGGCACATTTATCACGAGGTCGACCTTTCCTTCCCTGATGAAGTCGACGACGTCGGGAGTCCCATCGCCCACCTTCTTTACAACCTCTACGGGGATACCGCGCTCGGCGATGCTCCTGGCAGTTCCTTCGGTGGCCAGCAGCTTGAACCCTTCGTCTACCAGCCTGCGTGCGATGTTTACCGCCGCGGGTTTCTTCTTGTCAGGCGTGCTGATGAAAGCGGTGCCGGAAATCGGGAAGTGGTTATAGCTTGCTATCTGCGCCTTTACCATGGCCATGCCGATACCCGATTCGCTGTGCGCGGAGTAGTCGTCGATGCCCATGACCTCGCCTGTGGATTTCATCTCCGGGCCCAGCACCGTATCGACTCCCGGGAAGCGGACAAACGGCAGGACCGCCTCCTTGACCGAAACGTGTTTGAGTCGGGAGAAGCGCTCCTCCTTGAGGCCCAGCTCATCAAGCGTCTGGCCGAGCATTACCCTGGTCGCCATCTTTGCGAGCGGTACGCCGATGGCTTTGCTGACGAACGGAACCGTCCTGCTCGCCCTCGGGTTGACTTCGAGGACGTACACCCTGTCGTCCTTGACCGCGTATTGTACGTTTAGGAGCCCGATTACACCGAGCTCCAGCGCGAGCCGCTCGGTGTGCGCCTCGATGACCTCCATTAACTCTTCGCTCAGGAATGGAGGGGGTATGACGCAGGCGGAGTCACCGGAGTGGATGCCAGCCTCCTCGACATGCTCCATTATCGCCCCGATGAACACCTCTCGCCCATCGCAGAGCGCATCGACGTCTATCTCTTTTGCGTCCTCCAAGAACTTGTCGACGAGGACGGGGTGCTCAGGTGAAGCTTTGACGGCGGACTTGATGTACTTTTCCATCGTCTCGTCGGAGTAGACAATCTCCATGGCACGCCCGCCCAGGACGTAGGAGGGCCGCACCAGCACCGGGTACCCGATGCGCCGCCCGGCTTCGAGAGCTTCTTCGACCGAGGTCGCGGTTCCGTCCGGAGGGTGAGGGATTTCGAGCTTCTTCAGCAGCTTTCCGAAGAGCTCGCGGTCCTCGGCGTCATCGATTGCTGAAGGAGGCGTCCCGAGGATGGGTACGCCCGCGTTCTCCAGCGGTATGGCGAGCTTCAGCGGGGTCTGGCCTCCGAGCTGCACGATGACCCCCATCGGACGCTCGCGCTCGACGATGTTCATCACATCCTCGAACGTCAATGGCTCGAAGTAGAGGCGGTCGCTCGTATCGTAATCGGTGGAGACGGTCTCGGGGTTGCAGTTGACCATGATGGTCTCGTACCCCATCTCCCGGCAGGCGAAAGAGGCGTGCACGCAGCAGTAGTCGAACTCGATGCCCTGTCCGATGCGGTTGGGGCCGCTGCCGAGTATCATGACCTTCTGCTTGTCGGTGTCGCGCACCTCGTCCTCGTCCTCGTAAGTCGAGTAATAGTAAGGGGTGTAAGCTTCGAACTCGGCCGCACACGTATCCACGCTCTTGAAGACCGCTTTGATACCGCGCCCAATCCGGTTGCTCCTGACCTCCTCATGCGTCGTGGCGAAAAGGCGTGCGAGCTCGACATCCGAAAAACCGTAACGCTTGGCCTCACGGAGCAAGTCATCCGGGATACTCGCAAGGCTTTGCGTGCCGAGCGTCTCTTCCATCTCCGCGATCTGGGCAAGGTTATCGACGAACCATGGATCTATGCCTGTACGCTCGTATATCTCTTCAATGCCCATGCCATTCTGCAGGGCGCTGTAAACCTGGTACAGGCGGTCGTGGCTCGCTATTTCCAGCTCGGACGGTAGCTCCGAAACCGGGGTGTTGTCGATATCGGTGAGG
>DATCGY010000023.1:0-15732 GCA_036508635.1 Candidatus Anoxymicrobiaceae bacterium | reverse complement strand
GACTCGACGCCCTCCAGCCATTCGGGTTGTATCTCATCGGAGTACTCAATGAGGTGGGTGGCGACGCCCGTAGTGGCGCAGGTGGCGGCGAGTTGGGCGGTATTGCTCGAGTTGTGGCCGCCGACCACGATCATGAGGTCGACGGTCCCACAGAGGTCGATAGCCTCTTTTCTTCGCTGCATGACCGACTCGCAGAGCGTATTCTTCACTTCTACTTCTTCCGCGCTCTCTTTCAGAATGGAGACCACGGCGTCGAGAAGCTCTTTTGAGAGGGTGGTCTGGCATACGATACCGACACGGCCGGGGCTTCCGCCGGTCTCCTCGACCCACCGTCGAGCGTCATCCGCGTTCGCGAGCGCCGTCACCGGGCCGCCTGCCCTTCCAATGATGGAGCGCACCTCCGGGTGGGCCTCCTTTCCAAGGACGACCACCGTATAGCCGTCGTCTGCGAGCTCCCGGGCGGCCTCCTGGGCGTGTTTGACTGTAGGGCATGTGGCGTCAATTATCTCTGCTCCCAACTCCTCCAACTTCTTTTCTGTCTGGATGTCGATGCCGTGCGAGCGGACAATCACGCTCGCGCCGCTGAGGTCGGCGCTCTCCAGCTCATCGGGGTCCAGCGCATCCAGGCCTATCATCGCAAGCCGCTCGACGGCCCCGGGGTTGTGGATGAGCGGGCCGAGGGTGTAAGTCGGTCCGTCGGCATTGAACAGGATCTCTTCGGTTATCTTCAGCGCCCGCCCGACTCCCGGACAGAACGAGGAGTCGCGGGCTATGCGTATATCTAGCGCCATAAGCTCAAAGATAATGCATCCCGGCTTCGAAAGACAGCGTGGCGGAGCCCGCTGATTATGCTAGTATCTACTCCAGGCTCGCGGTCACACGATTACTGGACATCGAACGTACTAACAGGTGCCCGTGGCGGATTGCCGCGAAGAGGCGGAGGCCGATGGATGGAGAACGTTCCGGTTTTAACAGCAACTGGGGGGGTTTTGGGCGGTAAGCGCTTCCTGGGTTACGTCAGGAAGTACATTCGGCTGTTGCGTCTCAAGACGCTCCTCATCTACCTGTTCCCCCTCGTGCTGGCTCTCTCAGCGGGTCTCAGCATGGTCAAGGAGGGCACGGCCAGGCCGGTCCCAATCTCGTGGGCGAGCGTGCTGTTCGCTTACATCGCATTCTTATGCGGGTCGATGTTCTCGAGCTCTCTCAATTTCTGGTCCGACGTCCCGGCCGACAAGCTGCACGACGGGCTCTACAAAGATGAGGATATAAGCAAGCAGCCGTTCGCCACCGGCGATATGAGCAAGCTCGAGACGTGGTTGCTCTTTTCGATCACCGGGGTCGGCTGCATCGTCTTCTCTTTCCTGGTAAACATGCGCTTCGCGGCGTTCATGATCGGAGCAGTGGTGCTGCTGGGCATCTTCTACTCCCACCCGTGGTTCCGTTTCAAGGAGAAACCCGTTCTCGACATCGCCACGAACGCCACCGGCGCCGTGCTCATCCTCTGCGCGGGAATGGCCATCGCATCGTCCAACCTGCCTCCGATCCAGCCGGTCGTCTTCGGCTGGCTGTTCGGATGCAATTTCTACATCCCGAGCGTCGCGAACGACGTGCCTTTCGACGAAGCCGCCGGGTACCACACGTCCGGCGTCGTGTTCGGCCAGAGAAACCTCGTATACTCGATGATTCCGGTGTGTGTGCTGTGTGTCGCCGCGGGGCTGTGGGCCGTCCTGTCGACCTCTCTCAACTGGCAGTACAGGCTGTTCAACGGGCTCGGCATGTTCGTGGCCATCGGTTTCACTGTCTTCTTGTTTCTGATATACAGGCCCCCGCATATCGAGCTCAACGTCAACCTGATAATCGTTCCGCTGGCCGTGATGCTGCTATTCTACTTCGTGCTGGGCATTTATGAGCTCGCGGTCTGAGCGGCCGGTTGTGTTGAGCCGCCCGGCGTTTTCTGTGATACTCTTACTTCGATTTCAATCCCTCCGGGAGGTGGATACCTTTGCCGTCACCGCTTGAAGGCATGAAAGTGCTAGACCTTACGAGGTTACTGCCCGGACCGTTCGGGACCATGCTCCTCGCGGACATGGGAGCCGAAGTGATAAGGGTCGAGGACCCGCAGGGCGGGGATTACGCCCGGTTCACGCCGCCGTTCACTTCTTCGGGCATGAGCGTCATGCATCACATCGTGAACCGCAACAAGCGAAGCATCGCCATCGACCTCAAGCAGAAAGAGGGCAGAGAGCTCGTGCTCGAGCTTGCCGGATGGGCCGAGGTGCTGGTCGAACAGTTCCGCCCCGGTGTAATGGAGCGCCTTGGGCTCGACTACGAGACGGTGTGCGAGGTCAACCCCTCCATAATCTACTGTTCGATAACCGGCTACGGGCAGGACGGGCCGTATCGTGACGTCGCCGGTCACGACATAAACTACCTCGGCTACGCGGGGATACTCGACGCCACGGGCGCCGCGGACGGGCCTCCGATCGTCGCCGGGGTCCAGATCGCCGACCTCGCGGGCGGTGGGATGTTCGGCGTCATATCGATACTCATGGCTTATATCCATATGAAGAACACGGGGCAGGGCCAGCACGTCGACGTCGCGATGATGGACGGCGTTATCTCGTGGCTCGCCGCCAACACCGGCGACCTGTTCGTCGGCGGGCCCGCGCCCGGGCGGGGGTGCCAGATACTGTGGGGCGCGACACCTTGCTACAACATCTACGAGGCGGCGGACGGCTACATGGCGGTCGGGGCGCTCGAGGGCAAGTTCTGGAAGAGGACGTGCGAGCTCCTCGGTAAGCCTGAATACGCCGACATGCAGTTCTCGTTCGACAAGTACGACGAGATATTCGCCTGGTTCCGCGCCAGGTTCAAGGAAAAGACAAGGGCCGAGTGGGCCGAGATCTTCGGCTCTGAGGATACCTGCGTGACCCCCATACTCAACATGGCCGAGATGTCAGAGGACCCGCAGGTCCTTGCGCGGAAGATGGTCATCGAGGTCGAGGACGAGAAGGTGGGGACGATGAAAACCCTGGGCATCCCGTTCAAGTTCTCGCGCACGCCGGGTGAGATACGGCATTCGGCGCCCTCGCTGGGCGAGCACACCAACGAGGTGCTCGGCATGCTGGGGTGCTCCACCGACGAGATCGAAAGGCTGAGGGAAAGCGGCGTCGTCTGCTGAGGCGACGGGAAGGGTGGCTGAGGATGAAGGACTCGACGAAAAAAGCCTCAAAGGATTTCGGGCTCGACCACGCCGAACAGACGGCTCACCTCTACATGTACATCAAGTACATCGACCATTACCTGCACAAGCTCGGGAAGCCGCTGAACCTCGTCTCCAAAGAGCCGGAGACCGACTTGCCCGAAGATATAGCCGAGATACTCGACCTGTATACCCTCAAGGTGCTTCGCGAAGCCTTGAGCGCCGAGACCTCCACTTATCATGGCAAGGTCATGCCGCTCTCACACGCTGAAGACCTGGTAATGGTGCGGGAAGACATCGATCTCGGACCCCAGGAGACGGTCATCCCCTTCAAGATAGCCCACGACATAGTACTCAAGAACCCTCAGAACATAGCCGTGTTCGACTGCCCGTGCCGCTCGCTCCAGGAGAACCCGTGCGAGCCGCTGGAGGTTTGCCTGGCGGTCGGCGACCCCATCACGTCGTTCATCCTCGAGCACGGCTCGTTCAAAGCCCGCAAGATTTCATCCGATGAGGCTGTAGAGATACTGCGCGCGGAGGATAAGCGAGGGCATGTCCATAACGCGTTCTTCAAGGATGTTGCCGGTGGCAGGTTCTACGCCATATGCAACTGCTGCCCGTGCTGCTGCGTAGGGATGAAGGCATGGAACATGCTGGGAACTCCGATGCTCGCTTCAAGCGGATACGTAGCCACGGTGAGCGAGGATTGCACCGGGTGCGGTGACTGCGTCGAGATATGCCCGTTCAACGCCATCGAAGTCGGCGAGACCGCGGTCCTCGACCCGGTCAAATGCATGGGTTGCGGTGTCTGCGAGAGCGCCTGCGAGTACGACGCCATCGAGCTGGTCCTCGACCCGACCAGGAGCGACCCGCTGGACATAAAAAAACTCGTCGCCGAGCACGCGGAGACGAGCACAGAGGTCTGATTGAAGGAGTAACAAAAAGCAATGCCCGATAAAAAGACGACCGGCGAGGAGAAGCAACAGGTGGGACGTCCGACAAAGCGGGTGCTCAAAGCGATGGGGGCGGCGGCGGGGAAGGTCATGTCCAACGAGGAGATGCTCACCGGGACCCTGTCGACGCTGGACCCGAAGGTCCTGGCCGATGCGTTCAATGAGAATCCCGAGTTCTACGCGCGCCTGCTTGGAGAGCTCTCCCACGAGGTAATTGCCAACACCATAAACGAAAACCCGCATTTCCTGGAGGAGATGCTCAGGCGCATAGACCCCATGATCGTAGCCTCCGCGTCGAACAACAACCCGGAATTCATCAAGGGCCTGATCGCAAACATGGACCCCGAGACGATAGCCGAGGTCATGAACAGCATGCCCGAGTTCATGGCCGAGGTCACACGACTGCTCGACCCCGAGGTCTTCGCCACGGTCGCCGACGCCAGCACCGAATGGGTCTCACGGTTGCTTCCCTACATGGACCCGGCGGCCGCGGCGTGCATCGTCAACGAAAACTCTGAATGGATCGCCGCCTTGCTGACGCATTTCGACCAGGCCGTCATCAGCGAGATAACCCACGAGAGCATGGAGTGGACTCTCGGCCTGCTCGAGACGCTCGACCCTGCCATCATCGCAAGTATGTTCAATGTGCACCCCGAGTTCTACGTCGGCATCATGACGAACCTCGACCGCTCGCTCGTCGCCGACATGATACAGAAGGGGTTTGAGGCGGGCGCGTTCGACGGTATCGTGTGTACTGTGGACCTCGAAATACCCGGGCTGGGCCGTTTCGAGGACTGTAAGTTCAGGCTCAAAGGAGCCGGGTTCGAAGGATGATCATCGGAGGTCGGTAGCGATGCCCCTGGCTGCGAGTAACGCGATAGCGATAATCGGGATCACGTCGGTCGCCGTCCTTCTGTGGTTGTTCTGCGCTTTTTCGGCGGCCGGCATCGCAAGGTCAAACGGGCAGAGCTACAATGCGTGGCTTCTTGCGGGGCTCGTGGGCGGGCCCGTGACGTGGCTGTTCGGGGCACTGTACTTCCGATTCGCGGGGGAGCGCAACGTGCGAGCGAGGCACAGCGAGCGCGGCCAGGCGGACATGCCCGAGATCATCAGGTGCCCGAGCTGCGGCCAGTCCGTCCCAAGTTTGTTCAAGAGCTGCCAGTTTTGCGGCCAGCCTCTTCACTCCCGGAAACGTCACTAGAACGGCGATTCGGCTGTCCGGTGCCTCTGCTATAATCATCGCTGGTAACCGCACGCACGCGGAACGGACGATTTGCTCATGCCACTCAGGATCCTTCATACAGCCGACGTACACCTCGGAGCCAAGTTCCTGGGTCTCGGGCGGAAAGGCCAGCTCCAGAGGTCCCGCCTGCTCCAGGCGTTTGACGAGACGGTCAACCTCGCCATACGCGAGAAAGTCGAGCTCCTGCTCATTGCGGGCGATCTGTTCGATTCCCGCGACATCTCAAAGACGCTTTTGGCGCAGGTTGCTTACAGGCTGCAAGACCTCTCGGCGGTCGGCATCCCGGTCTGCATATCTCCGGGCACGCACGACCCCTACGGCCCAGACTCCATATACATGTCGCCCGAGCTCACCGGCATCAAAGGCCTGACGGTCTTCACGAGCGAAGAGATGACCCCGGTCCGTTTCGAGCAGCTCGACTGCGTGGTCTACGGCAATGCCAACATGCGGCCTTTCCGCAACCATCGACCCCTCGAGTCGCTCGAGGTCGCAGACGACATCCGCTGGCGAATCGGCATGATCCATGCCAGCTTCGAGATGCCCGACCTGGTCGACGACACTTATGTCGTCACGCCGGAAGAGGTCGCCTCATCGGGCCTCGACTACCTGGCCCTCGGCCACATCCATTCATTCTCCAACCGCTCTTCCGGCGACGTGACCGCGTTTTATCCAGGCAGCCCCGAGATGGTTCGCATGCAAAAGAGCAAAAGCGGCAACGTGTTGATAATCGACCTCGACGAAGAAGAGATCAGGGTCACGCCCTATCGAACGGGCGGGCTCGCCTACGAGGAGATGACGATCAAGGCCGAAGACGCCGCGGGCGGCGGCCTCGTCGCGCTCCTCGAGGCCAGGGGCGATCCCGGCATCGTGATGCAGCTCAACATCGAAGGATTGAGGCCCACCGACTATCCCGACGTCTCAGAGGTCATCGAGGCGCTCTCTGACCTATATTTCCTCGTCAAGGTAAACGACCGATCGTGGCCCGCCCCGGCGACTATCGACCCGGGCGCATATCCCCAGGGCTCGCCCGCTGCCCAGTTTCTGAGCGTCCTCCACTCTCGCCTCGGCGAGGCATCGCCCACCGAACGGGAAGAGATCCGTGAGGCTATGCTGGTCGGGCTCTCCCTGTTGCTGGGGGAGGGCGAGTCATGAGGATCCTAAAGCTCCGCGCCGAGAACTTCAGGCGTTTCACCGATCTGGAGCTCGAGTTCGACGAGGGCATCAACCTCGTCCGGGGGCCCAACGAATCGGGCAAGTCCACGCTCGTCCTTGCGATCCTTACGGGGCTTTTCGCGAGGCCTCAGCCCGACACCAGCCTGGCTCGTTCCTACATGAGATGGGGCACCGACGACGCCCCCGTCATCGAGCTCGATTTCATCCAGGAAGGTTCAGCTTTTCACCTGGTAAAAGACTTCACCGCGCGCACCGTGCTGCTCGAGGAGGAAGGCGGACCCAGCCTTAAGTCTCTCAAGGCTGTAAACTCGCGCGTGTTCGACCTAATCGGATTCAGCGACCCGGCCAGGTATCTGCGCACCGCCTGCGTTACCCACGACCAGATGGTCAGCCTCGCCGAGGACAGCTCCGGCGCCCGCAAGATAGCGGGCATGCTAAGGGAAATCGTGGTAGGGGGCCGCGAGAGCAAGCTCATGGAAAACGCGGTAAAAAAACTCTCTGCGGAGGTCGATTCGCTCAAGCGAGGCCTCGAGAGGCCAACCACAAATCCCGGCTCGATCAAGAAGCTCGTCGAAGAGCGCGAGGCGCTCATCGTAAAGCAAAAAGAGCTCTCAGCCAATATCGGCGAACTCGAAGAGCAACGCGAAAGGCTCACCGAAATAGAGGCCGAGCTCGAGAGGCGCGAGCCAAGGCTCAAAGAGCTCAACGAGCTGCTCGACAAAAACCGCCCCATCGCCGAGCTCAAGCGAAGAGCCGCCGAGGCCCGAGCGCGGTTCGAGGCCGCGGACAGGGTGAGAGAGGCCGCGCGAGAGCTCGCCAGGGTCGACGAAAAGATCGACGCCAACTTCGGCCAATTCCGCGAGGTCGGCCCCAGGGCCGAGCCCGAGCTACGCAGGGCTGGTGATTTGCGCGAATCGCTCGTGAGCCTGCGCGACGAGCTGGCGAGCCGGCCGGTTGAGCAGACGCCCGAGCCGGAGCCCGCCAAGCAACCGTCGAGGTCGGTGGCCTCGCTTGCCGGCGTGGGTCTCGGGACCTTGCTGGTAGTGCTCGGTATTCTCCTTGGCGCGCTTATCCAGCCGGCCCTGTACGCGCTCGCCGCGGTCGGTTTGATGGTGGCAGTCGCGGTGCT
Organism: Candidatus Anoxymicrobiaceae bacterium; assembly: GCA_036508635.1. Lineage (GTDB taxonomy): Bacteria > Actinomycetota > Geothermincolia > Fen-727 > Anoxymicrobiaceae > FEN-727. The sequence goes on along the minus strand of DATCGY010000023.1, from coordinate 8,032 downwards.
CACAGCATCGCGCGGTCGAAAGCCCGCGCCCGTTACGGTGCCGCCGGTGTCTGACGCGCAGCGCCTTCTCGTCGACCGTATCCAGCACACAGACGGCGAGATCCGGAAGCTCGAAGGTCGCGAGAGAGAGTTCCTCGACTCAGTCGGCTATAGCAGCGCCGATCAGTTCTTTGATTCTTTCGCCGCGTATTCCGAGCTTACCGCCGAGCGTGATCGCGCCGAGGCCGGCCTCAAAGCACTGCTCGGGGGCCGCGCGATGGAGCAGGCCGACGAAGAACGTCGCCAGGGTTCACTCGATGCCGCCTCGTGCGAAGAAAGGCTTGCCGACCTCGAGCAGTTCCATCTCGCACCCGAGGAGCTACGGTCGTTGAGCCGCGAGCGCGAGGCGCTTTCAGGCGATGTCGAAGCGATGCGCAAAGAGCGCGACGCACTGGCTTTCCACCTCATCCGCACAGCCACAGAATTCGAAGAGGCCACCCGGCTCGAGGAAGAGCTCGCCTGGCTCTGGGAGTCCGAGCAGGCGACGAGGCGCCGGTTGCGCGTACACACCATTGCGCGGGATGGCATGCAAGAGACCGCCGAGAAGCTACTCTCCTCAGCGGTGCCGGTCCTCTCCGAGAGCGTCGGCCGCACCATCTCCAGACTGACAGGTGGGCGGTACGACACTGTCGATGTTCGAGAGAGCGACCTGGCACTTTCCGTGTTCTCGCCCGAAAAAGGTGATATGATCCCCGCCGACGAGGTACTCGCCACGCTGAGCAAGGGCACCGCGAGCCAACTGTACCTGGCCGCCCGGCTCGAGCTCGTCGACCTCCTCTCCGGTGGCCATAAACCCCCGCTGATATTCGACGACTCCTTTTCGTATTTCGACGTCCGAAGGCTCGGCGCACTCTGGGACGTGCTGCTCGAGGTGGCAAGAGACCAGCAGGTGCTGGTTCTGACTTGCACCGACCGCTACGACAACCTGGCGGGCCCCGACGTCAACGTCATAGACCTGGGATGAGAGCCTCCTGTTCGGGTGGCATCTGCTATACTTTCAAAATCCTCTACGGCGTGTGAAAACGCCTCACGGGCGAGCCTCGCGGCGAGAGCATCGCGGGATGTGCGGCGGGCAGCCGGTGGCGCCGGATAACTTCAAGGAGCACTAGACGATGGAGCAGAACCAGCAGATCAATGTCGAGACATTTACCGACCTTTCGTTCGGCACCAACAGCTACATGGTCTGGGCCGAGGGTTCGGACAGTGCGGTGGTGATAGACGCCGGCCTCTCAACCCACGCGATACTCGAGTTCCTCGAGAACAACGGGTTGAGCCTTGACGCGGTGTTGCTCACACACAGCCACCCCGACCACCTGGCAGGCGCGGCTGAGGTCGCGAACGCAACCGGCGCTGACGTCTACCTCCACCCCATAGAGGCGGAGGTGGTGAAGATGATGCCCGCGGGGTTCCTGTCGATGCTCGGCATCGACGAGCTCCAGCTCCCCGAGGAGTTCAAACCCCTCGAGGACGGCCAGGTTCTCGAGCTTGCCGGGCTCGAGCTCAAGGTGCTCCACACGCCGGGCCACTCACCCGGAAGCGTCAGCTTCCTGGTCGATGGCGCTCTCTTTGATGGCGACCTTGTCTTCCGAGGCTCCATAGGGCGCACTGATTTCCCCGGTGGCGATTTCGAGGTCCTCATGACCTCGGTCAAAGAAAAGGTCTTCGTCCTCGACCCCGAGACAAAGCTGTATCCGGGCCATATGGGCTCGACCACCGTAGGCTGGGAAAAGCGAACCAACCCGTTCCTGGTCGGGCTCTAACAGGCATCCGGCTCCGCGTGTTGAAGATGTGATAGATACGCAAGTACGTGGCGCCGTGTGACCGGCGCCGCTCTGGAGGAAGGGGTGATCCTAGTGGGGAAGAAAGGCGTCCCGCTCAAGGCTTCAAGGCTCGGTCAGGTCGGCATCGTAGTGAACGACATCGATAAGACCATCGACTACTTCAAGTCGACTTTCGGGATACAGCCCTGGTCCATCGTCGAGGCCGTTCCCGATGTGGCTGTCGCTCGCGGAGAGGCCATAGACATGCAGGCGAAAATGGCCATGGCCCAGGCCGGCTCCGTGCAGCTCGAGCTGATCGAGCCGCTGGCGGAGATCGCGCTGTACTCGGATTTTCTCAAGGAGAAAGGTGAAGGCCTTCACCACCTCGGGTTCTTTGTGCGCAACATCAAAGAGAGGCTCGCCGAGGCGGAAAGGACCGGGATCGAGGTCCTCCTCTACGGAAAGATCGCGCAGCTCGGGCTCACGGTCGAGTACGTATATCTCGACACCACCCCCATTGGCGGCGTCATCATGGAGTTCATACAGGTGAGCTTCCTGGGCATCGCCCTTCCGATGTGGGCCCCTATCCTGACCATGGGCACCAGGCTCCAGGAGAAGCTTGGGCTATGAGGCCTTCGATGCCGCTGGAGCAGTTCGAGAAAACCGTCGCCGGGGTGCTCGACGGCCTTCCGGAGGATTTTGCGAGCAAGCTCGAGCAAGGCAACGTGGGAGTAGTTGTGAGGCGCAGCCCCTCTCCCGAGGAGCTGCAATCCGCCGGCGCGGGTCCGGGGTACACGCTGTTGGGGCTTTATAGCGGGGTCCCGCCTTCCAGGCGCGGAATTGGCTACTCGCTGGTCCTTCCTGATAACATATCCATATATAAGGAGCCCATCGAGGAGTATTGCGAACGGACGTCTGCGGATCTGCAAGACACGATCCGCAAGGTTGTACTGCACGAGATCGCACACCATTTCGGGATCCCCGACGAGAGGCTCAGAGAGCTGGGTTACTGACGCAGGAGCCTGCCGCCCGGGCCACCACGGACACATCCGGGGTTGTACCATAAAATGTGGCATGGCCGAGACGGACGGACCGTAGCCTCGAGAATCTCCACGGGAGGAGTATCAGCAGATGAAGATCGTCGCCATCAACGGGAGCCTGATCCCGGGGGGCAACGTGGAAGCCCTTCTCGATCACGCTCTAGGCGAGTACGACGGAGACCCCCGCTTTAACATCAGGCGCTTTTCCCTGTCGTCCATTGAGGTAAATCCCTGCCGGCAATGCAACTGGTGTCTAAGAAAACAGGAGCCCGACCGGTTTTGCTTCCAGGACGACGGCATGACCGGGATCTATCCCGAGTTGATGGCGGCTTCCGGTGTGATTATCGCAACGCCGGTTCATTTCGGAAGGCTATCGGGCACGACGGCCGACTTCATAGACAGGTTGCGTGTATTCGTGCATGGCAACATAACCAGGGGAGCCATGAGGAACAAGGTCGGGGGAGCGCTCGCCGTCGCCTGGTTCAGGAACGCCGGGCTCGAGCAGACTCTGGTCACCGTCACTACGGCTTTCCAGGTCTTGAACATGGTGATTGCGACTCCCGACATAGGAGTACTCGGCGGCGCCGCGTACTCGAGCCTCGAGGGCAAGGGAGCAACCCTGAAAGGCGAGAGGTTGCTCGTCCTGGAAGACGAGCTCGGGATGGCATCGGCGCGTTCGGTCGCCTACAGGGTCAGCGAGCTTGCGGCCTTGCTCGATGCCGGAAAACAGGCGCTGCTGTAGTGCCGCCGGAACGCGGCCGCACTGAACGCCGAAAACTACAAACGAAGGTGGATGAGCGATGACGGCAGACGTCACTGGAACTGACAGCATAGAACACATCAAGGCCGGGATGAAGGGCGCCGACTACCTCTGTGACGATTCCATCGCGACCGCGCTCTACCTCGCCGGACGGCTCAACAAACCGATACTGGCCGAGGGCCCGGCGGGCGTCGGCAAGACCGACCTGGCAAAGGCTTACAGCCGGTTCACCGACATGCCCCTTATCAGGCTCCAGTGTTACGAGGGGCTCGATGAGGCCAAGGCGCTATACGAGTGGAACTACAAGAAACAACTGTTGAAGATCCAGGCGGACCGGGGCGAGGGCACATCGTGGGAGCAGCTCGAAGACGACCTGTTCAGCGACGAGTTCCTCCTTCCCAGACCTCTGCTCAAAGCGATAACCAACCAGGACCAGTCCGTACTCCTGGTCGACGAGGTCGATAAGGCCGACGTCGAGTTCGAGGCTTTTCTCCTGGAGGTGCTCTCCGATTTCCAGGTCTCGATCCCCGAGCTCGGCACGGTCAAGGCTACGCACCTGCCGTTCGTTGTCCTTACCTCCAACCGTACGCGCGACCTTTCCGAGGCCTTGAGGCGGAGGTGCCTGTACCTGTACATCGATTTCCCGGATGCGGCAAGGGAGCTCGAGATAATCAGGCTCAGGGTACCGGGCGTCAACGAGGAGCTCGCCCGGCGCGTGCTTGCGGTCGTGAGATACATCAGGCAGATGGACCTGAAGAAAGTGCCAAGCATCTCGGAGACCCTTGACTGGGCGACCGCGCTCGCGATGCTCGGCAGGGATGTGGTCGACGAGAACCTCATCAGCGAAACGCTCAGCCTTCTTGTCAAAGAGCAGAAAGACCTCGAAAAAGTGCAGGCAAACCTTAAGGCGCTCGCACGCCAGGCACAGGACTGAGGCGCGAGGGACCGACCATGCAGGTAGACGAAAGAGTAGTTGATTTTATTGGCCGGCTCAGGGCCGCCGGTATGCACGTATCGCTCGCCGAGAGCATGGACGCGTGCGAGGCGCTCAAGGTCGTCCCCCTCGATACGGCGGCGATGTTCCACTCTGCTCTCCGCGCGACCCTGGTCAAGAACGAAACGGACTATCCGGTTTTTGACGCCGTTTTCGACGAGTACTTCCTCGGCGTGGCAGCGATGCTCGGCGCGGAGGAGAGCAAAGATGATGCTGAGAGTGCCGAGGACACGTCTTCCGTCCCGCTTACGCCCGAAGAGCTCACGGAGATGCTCGCGGAGGCCCTTGCGTCCGGAACCCCGGACGAGATCGCCGCTCTCGCGCGCATGGCGGCTGAGGCGATCGGCAACATGGAGGGAGGCTTCGGGAGGGGGTCGAGACCTCTGGCGTTCATGGCGGGCTCCGGGTACTACATGTTTCGAGGCATGGAAATGCTTAAGTTCGGCAAGCTCTCCGAGCAGCTTCGCGAGATGGCATCCGAGGGCGACCTGACGCCCCAGATGCCACCGGTGCTGGCACTCGAGGAGCTCAACGAGAGGCTCGAGTTATTCCGCGCCGCGCTCGATCGCGAGATAAGGAGACGCCTTATCGCCGAACGGGGTGAGGAAGCCGTACGGCCCGTTCGAAAGGTGCCGCTCAGGCCCGAGGAGATCGAGTTCTCGAGCGCGTCCCTCCGGCAGGTGGAAGACATGAGGCGGGTGCTGCCCGTGCTCGCGCGCAAGCTGGCCGCGAGGATCGCCAGGAGGCAGAGCGAGGGCAGGCGCGGCAAGGTTGACGTGCGAAACACGCTCAGGCACAGCATATCGAGCGGTGGCGTTCCCATGGACGTCAAGCACAAGAAACGCACCCCCGCCAAACCCGAGCTGTTCATCCTCTGCGATGTGTCCGGTTCGGTCCGTACGTTCAGCACTTTCACCCTTCAGCTCGTCTACAGCCTTCACCAGCAGTTCAAGGCGGTCAGGAGCTTCGCTTTCATAGACAGGGTCGACGAGGTCACGGAACTGTTCCACCTCTGCGAGGTCGACGAAGCCATCGAGCGCGTTTACCGCGAGGGGGTTCTAGTGGACGGTGACGGGCACAGCGACGTCGGCCGCGCTCTGGAGCTGTTCTACAAGGAGTTTGTCGCCGAGCTCACGCCGCGCTCGACCGTTCTCATCCTCTCGGACGCGCGCAACAACGCCAAGGACCCAAGGGCATGGGCGCTCGAGCGCATCTCCGACAGGGCGCGCGCCATATACTGGTTGAATCCAGAACCCAACAGCCGCTGGGACACCGGCGACAGCATTATGAGCGAGTACGAATCCACCTGTAAAGAAGTCACCGAATGCCGCAACCTCAGGCAACTCGCCGACTTCGTCTACAAGCGAGCTTGAAACGGGGGTCAGGTCTTTTATTGTTTACTGCCACGTTAATCTGGAGCAGAGGACAACAGTAAACAATGAAAGACCTGACCCCACCTCGGTGACGCCGGGTCTTAGAGTATCTTGCCGTTGAGGATGAGCCAGGATACGGTTTCGGCAAGGCCTTTGTTGAAGTCGGCGTACTCGAACTCGAAGCCGAGGTCGGTGATCTTCTTGTTGCTTATCCAGATGCCCATGGTCAGGTAATCGATCTGTCCGAGGTCGAGGATGCGGGTGCGGGTATAGCGCCCGGGGAACTTCTTTTCGAACCAGCTCGCACTGATCGCCATGCCGAGCACCAGCTTCTGCCACCAGGAGATGGGGAACGGGAAGAAGTGCACGCGCCTGCCGAGGAGCCTGACCGTGGATTCGATGGCCTCCCTGTGTGTCTGGAGGTAGCTGTCGGCGACGTTATAATCTTCGCCTATCGACTCGGGCGTCTCCGAGAGGAAGACCGCGGAGCGCGCAATGTCGCGTGCGTGTACGTTACCTCCGAAAAGCAGGAACTTGCTCGAGGCGGGGTAGAACGGGAGAATGCCCTCGGCTATTGCGATAACGAGCCCGGTCGCTCCGTAGGTGGTCCCGGGACCGTAGATGGGGGCCGGTCTGACTACCGTGACGGGCAGGCCTTTTTCCCTGTGATATCTCCAGACGATCTGCTCCTGCAGCCACTTCGACCGGCTGTACTCGTTGCTGAAGCGCGTTCCGACAGGCTCAAGGCCAGGCGTGTTCTTCGGGTTCGAGCGGTCCTCGGTCATGGGCTGGTTCGTCTGCTTGCGAGCGGGGCGCGTGTACTTGCCTTCTTTCTCCCACGGCCTGATGAGGACGTTCCAGATGAACTCCGCCATCGGAAGCCATGGCCTGCCATCGATGTACTGTGCCGGGAAGTTGGAGTGCCCGAAGACGCCGCAGGTCGACCAGTGGATCATCCTCTCTATGCCGCCGTCCATCGCGGCATCGAGGAGGTTGGTCACACCCCCGATGTTGACTTTCTCGAGCATCTCCCATGGAGCGGAGTAGTCGTAGAGTGACGCGGTGTGGAACAGGGTGCCCACATCGCCCTCGAACAGGGCGTCAAGTGTCTCGCGCTTCGTCAGGTCCGATGGGACCCACTCCACCCCGTCCCGGTCGTAGTCAATATCCAGAATCTCCCGGAACTCAACGGATTGTGGCGACGAGTACGCATGCGCAAGGTCAGTCGCCCTGACTTTTCGGCCTTTTTCCAGCAGGTGCTTGACCACGTAGTTTCCCGCAAACCCGCATGCGCCGGTGACCACATCTACTTTCACCTGGACCTCCCTTTGTCCCAAAAGAACTTTGTCCTGCGATTGACAAAAATCGCACACCAACCCGGGTCGGGTCAAGCACACTCGGTCTGAAAGGACAAGGCGGGAAAGGACTTTCGGGTCCCGCATGATTCGATTGACACTGGTGAAAGCCACCTATAACATCAAGACAGTTCGGCGAAAAACTCTCCGAAAAAAGGGGCAAGAGATGTTTGGACTAGGGCCAACAGAACTGATAGTCATCCTGATCATCGCGCTGGTGATCTTTGGGCCTTCGAGGCTTCCCAAGGTTGGACAATCGGTAGGCCAGGCGCTCAGGGCTTTCCGCGAATCCACCGACAAAGTGCACGAAGAAGTGACCAAGAGTCTCGAAACGCCCGACACGCCGACGGAGGCTCCCAAGGAATAGTCTCCCAGGGGAGAACTCAGTGGCAGAAGGCCATATGACCTACCTCCAGCATCTGGAGGAACTCAGGCGCAGATTAATAGTCAGCGCAATCGCTTTTATAGTGGCGTTCGCTGTCGCATGGCTTTTCGCGTGGGACATCCTGAACATCCTCAAGGCGCCCGCCGGGGCTCTCACACTAAACTACATGACACCCATGGAGCCGTTCCTCGTCAGGTTCAAGCTGGCGCTCTTCGGCTCGATAATACTGGTGCTCCCGGTGGTCCTTTTTGAGATTCTCGGGTTTGTTTCCCCAGCGCTCAAGAACAAGGAGCGCAGGTACACCTATGGCGTGCTGCTGATGATCG
>DATCGY010000022.1:0-12273 GCA_036508635.1 Candidatus Anoxymicrobiaceae bacterium | reverse complement strand
TCAAGTGGCAGGTCAACCGCGGCCGATCTGTATACGATCTCCAGCAGGTCAGGCCCATAAGGGAGTTCAGCCGGGGGCACGTGGGTGGGCGCATGAAGCGCACATGGCTTATAATTAAGCGCACCTTTCCCGGCAAACAGTTCATCCCGATGATGGGAATCCTGATGCTCGAGTTCGCCTGCCACGCCCTGGGTTACGCGTTGCGGAAGATCGCAAAGCGAGGCCAATCGAGAGGGGAAGGGCCGGCTACCGAGTTCAATCAGAGCGCGCAAGGAGGCAGTACGTGAAGATAGAGAAGGTCAGCGTCGTCGTCCCGGTATACAACGAGGAAGAAGCCATCGCCGGCGACCTGCGCACCATAATCAAGGCGATGGATGAATCGGGTCGCGACTACGAGGTGATCGTGGTCAACGATGCCTCGACGGACAACACCGCTGAAGTGGTCGCGCAGTTCCCTGACGTCCAGCTCATAACCCACAGGCAGAATCGCGGCGGCGGCTTCTCGAGGAACACGGGGATCAAGGCCTCCACGGGCGACGTCTTCGTGGTGACCGACGGTGACGCTACTTATCCAAACCAGGATATCCCCAGGCTCCTCGATACCATGGAGGCCGAAGACCTTGACATGGTCGTGGGAGCAAGAAAAAAAGAATCCGGTACGCTCAAGTTCATCCGCGGCCCGGTAAAGTGGTTTATCAGGAAACTCGCGGAGGTCATGTCGGGCTTCAAGATACCTGACCTCAACTCCGGATTGCGGGCCATCAGGAGGGATGTCTTCATGAGATACATGGAGATACTCCCCTGGGGGCACTCATGGGTTTCGACAATAACCCTTGCCATGCTTGCCGGCGGATACCAGGTCGATTTCGTAGAGATCGACTACTACCCGCGAAAGGGCCAGTCCACGTTTCATCCCATCAAAGATACTTCGAGCTACCTGACGCTCGTCATAAGAACGGTAACCTGGTTTAACCCTCTCAAAGTATTCATGCCGGTCGCCATCATCCTGGGCATCCTGGGCACCTGGTGGTTTATCGTGGACGTCATTCACTGGAACCTTCGGACGGGGACCGTCCTGTTCGTGCTCGCGGCCATACAGGTGGCCGCCATCGGTCTGCTGGCGGACCTCATCTCCAAGAGAGGGGGCTGAGCGCCTCGACGCTCAAGAGAAGACCGCACGGAAAACAAGGTTACTCGCATGGATTTCTCTATCATCATCCCGGGATATAATGCGGGAAAGACGATCAAATTGTGCCTTGAAGGTATTGCGGAACAAGACTACCGGGGCAAGGTGGAGGTCCTGGTCGTCGAGAGCGGAGACAGCGACTACGTGCCGGACCTCGCGCGGAGATTCAACGGCGTCCGGTTCATCGTCCCGCCCGCCCAGATCTTCAGCGGCCAGGCAAGGAACGTCGCCGCACGGTTCGCTTCGGGCGATGTGCTCGTATTCCTTGATTCGGACTGCAGGCCTGAGCGAGGCTGGCTGTCAGGCCTGGCCGATGGGCACGCCCGGGGATTCGCGGCAATCTCGGGGGCCATGGACAACGGCAACACCGAAAGCATTGTCGCGACCGCGGAGTACCTCGTCTCTCACAGCAGCTACTCATCGAAGATGCCCGCGCACGTGCTCGACGATACAACTGCCTGTTCCGCAAACATGTCTGTCAGGCGAGAGGCATACGACGCGGCAGGCGGATTCGCGGCCACCCGGCGCGCGAACGACTTTATCTTCTCAAGGCACCTTCACGACATGAATGTCGACATCCTCTTCTGTCCCGACGCGTCCGTGTGGCATTTCAACCCCTGCAAACTTGACGAATACCTGCGGGGACAAGTCACGCGCGGCTACTGGAACGCCATGGCGCGCATGGAGCTTGGCCTGGAAGGGTCGATTGTGGAGAAGTGCCCCCCGCTGGCGTTCGGGCTCTTTTTCGTTAGATTCTGGAGGCTGGTGGCACGTTGCCTTCGTTTCCGAATTATCGGCGCTCGCAGGTTCTTCGAGGCGCTCCCACTATGCGCGGCCGGAGTCGCGGCGTGGACCTGGGGGTATTTCAAGGCATCGCTCGAGAAGAAAAACTCGGAATGGGCCGGGGACGAACTGCTCCCGGCCGGCTGGGAACAGTATAAGATTATCAGATCGGATCAGGGGGATGCCGGTTCTGGTGGAGGAACTTAAGCCATGAAAGAACATCTGATTGCACTAATCCGGGAGCGAAGCGCGCGCGTCGCGGTCGTAGGCCTTGGCTACGTCGGTGCGCCCCTTGCACTCGCGGTAAACCAGGCCGGTTTTGATACCGTTGGGATAGATGCCTATCTAACGGTCTTGCCGGAAGAGCTGTCGGGGCTCTCTAACATGGAGTTCGACAATACCTTCGAACCGGTCGCGAATTGCGATGTCGTGCTCTTGTGCGTTCCAACACCCCTCGACGAGAACGAGGTGCCGGACCTGAGCGCCATGATGAACGCCGTCGGTGGGGTCGCGGACTCGTTCTTCGCCGGTGACGGCAAGGAGGCGCGGCCAAAGCTCGTCGTCCTTGAAAGCACCACTTACCCGGGGACTACCCGCGAGTTGATCATGCCCAGGATGCAGGAGGCCGGGATCAAGCCCGGCGTCGATCTCTTCCTCGCCTACGCTCCGGAGAGAATAGACCCCGGGCCGAACATGGTCATGGTTCGCGACATTACAAGGGTGATCGGGGGGTATGATGCCGACGCCGGAGAGGTCGCCGCGGAGATGTACTCGGCGCTCGGCTGCGCGGTCCATAACGTGTCAACCCCCGATGCCGCGGAGATGACCAAGCTTCTCGAGAACGTCTTTCGCGCCGTGAACATAGCGCTTGTGAACGAGATGTCACTCCTGTGCAGGAGAATGGACATAAATATCTGGGAGGTCGTCGAGGCCGCCGCCACAAAACCGTTCGGTTTCATGTCGTTCAAGCCTGGGCCGGGGATGGGAGGACATTGCATCCCGGTGGACCCGTTCTACCTCGCCTGGAGGGCCAGGCAGTTCAGCTTCTACCCGGAGTTCGTAGAGCTCGCGGGAAAGATAAACCGCAACATGCCTTTCCACGTCGTCGACTGGGCTATCGAGGAGCTGAACCGCTTCAGCAAGAGCATCAACGGCTCGCGCGTGCTCGTGATCGGCGTCGCCTACAAGGAAGACGTGGCCGACACCAGGGAGTCGCCGGCCCTCAAGATAATTGAGATACTCACCGGGCGTGGCGCTGACGTGCGCTACTGCGATCCCATGGTGCCTGAGGTCAACATCAATGGGAACTCATACACATCGGTTTCCCTGACGCCGGATGAGATCGCGGCCGCTGACTGTATAGTCATACTGACGGCGCACTCGAGCCTTGACCGCAAGCTGCTGTCATCGGCAAAGGCTCCGATCGTCGACACCAGGAATACCCTGGGCAGAAATGGAGTCTGACCCACCGTACCTTGAGAGGAAATAGATGAGTAACAAAAACGGGAATATACGGGTCGGTATAATCGGCCTCGGGTACTGGGGGCCGAACCTCGTTCGGAACTTCGCCGCCATGGAAGGGGTCGAGCTCGTATGGGTCTGCGATTCCGCGGACGAAAAGATATCAAAGATACTGCGTAGCTACCCAAACGTTCGCGGTACGACCGACGCGAGCGTAGTCATGGGTGACGAGTCCCTCGACGGCGTTATAGTAGTCTCTTCCGCCACCACGCATTACGAGCTCGCGAAGCTCGCGATGCTCGCGGGGAAGCATGTGTTCGTTGAAAAACCACTGGCCCTGGAAGTAAAGGAAGGCGAGGAGCTGGTAAGAATCTCCCGTGAGACGGAACGCGTTCTCATGGTTGGCCACCTTCTTCTCTATCATCCTGTTGTGGACTGGATCAAGGAGTACGTTGACTCGGGCCAGCTTGGGGACATCATGTATATGTACAGCCAGCGGCTCAACCTCGGCCGGGTGCGCCACGACGAGAATTGCCTCTGGAGCCTTGGGCCCCACGATATCTCCGTGATGCTTCACCTGACGGGAAAAGAGCCTGTCGAGGTTTCCGTCCATGGGATGAACTACGTCCAGGACGGAATCGAAGATGTGATTTTCTGCAATATCAAGTTTCCCGATGAAGTTATCGCCAACCTCCACATCAGCTGGCTGGACCCGCACAAGGAGCGCAAGATAACGATAGTCGGCAAGAAAAAGATGCTCGTGTTTGACGACATGGCTTCATCCGAGAAGCTGCGTATATATGACAAGGGAGTCGATGTTGGTGAAGAGTACCTGTCCTTCGCCGACTCACTCACTCTGCGATCAGGTGACGTGGTCTCGCCGGCGGTGGCAATGGAGGAGCCTCTCCGTCGCGAATGCCTTCACTTCGTAGACTGCATTCGCCACAACACGGAACCACTCAGTAGCGGGAGCGAAGGACTCGAGGTCTTGAGGGTTCTGGAAGCGGGGCAAAAATCGCTCGAAGCCGGCGGAGCGCCGGTACGACTCTAGGGAGGTCCGATGTGTCGATCCATAGCCGAGTCCGCCACTGTTCCGGAAAGCTGTGACCTGGGATGTAACGTGGTCATCGAAGACGATGTGATGATCGGTGAAAGGACGGCGATCGGCCACGGCTCCGTGATATGTAAAGGTTCCATCATCGGAAGCGACGTAGAGATTGCGCAAAACGTAGTAATCGGAAAGAGACCGGCCAGCGGTGTCGCAAGCCGAAGGAAAGTCAAGGATGTCGGCCCGTTTCAGATCGGCGATGGCTCCACCGTCGGTGCTTGCGCCGTGCTGTATGCGGGAAGCGTGATCGGCAAGAAGGTCATGGTCGCGGATCTTGCGACCATTCGAGAAGGATGCGATGTTGCGGATGAGTCCGTAGTCGGCAGGTGCGTCTCAGTGGAATGCAACACTTCCATCGGCCGGAGGGTACGCATCCAGACCGCCGCTCACATAACCGGCGATATGATTATCGAGGACGAGGTGTTCGTCGGACCGGGTGCATGCTTCATGAACGACCGAAAGATATTTGGAACGAACAAACAACATGTCGGCCCGACCCTGAAGAAGGGCTGCGCAATCGGCAGTAATGCGAGTATCATGGCCGGTGTGACAGTCGGCGAGGGAGCACTGGTTGGGGCCGGCTCGGTCGTTACCAAGGACGTCGCACCCGGAGAGGTGTATGTCGGGGTGGCGGCTCGGCCACTGAAAAAGGTTGGAGAGTAATGGATCAAGGCAGCGGATTGAGAGTGCCCATGATCGACTTGACTCGGCAATACCGCGAGGTCAAGGACGAGATGGATGCCGCCGTGCGCGCTTGCCTTGGCAGTGGCCAGTACATCCTTGGTCCCCAGGTTCAGAGATTCGAGCAGGATTTTGCGGACTATATCGGTGTAGAGCACGCGGTGGGAGTCGCGTCGGGAACGGATGCGCTCTTTCTACCCCTGAAGGCGATGGGAATCGGTCCCGGAGATGAGGTCATAACCACTCCCTTCACCTTCATCGCGACCGCGGAGGTGATAGCAAACTGCGGGGCCAGGCCCGTCTTCACGGATATTGAACCCGGTACGTTCAACCTGGATGCTTCGCTCGTCGAGAGAGCGATTACGCCTCGCACGAAAGCGATAATATTAGTACATCTTTTTGGCCAGCCGGCGGACATCGACCCCCTCCTCGAACTGGCTCGCGGGCATGGAATCCAACTCATTGAAGACTGTGCTCAAGCCACCGGAGCCGTCTACGGCCAGAGGAAGGTGGGTTCGTTTGGAGCGGCGGGAGCTTTCAGCTTCTTCCCGACAAAGAACCTCTCTTGCGCCGGCGACGGCGGGATGATCGTGACCAACGACGGAAAACTGGCGGAGAGCATCCGCATGTTGCGCGCGCATGGCTCGCGAACCAAGTACCTTCACGAAGTCCTGGGAATCAACAGCAGGCTGGACGAGGTACAGGCCGCGCTGCTCAGGGTGAAGCTGCCCCGTCTGGACAGGTGGAATGACGAGCGCATCAGGATCGCCGGGCTCTACAATCAGCGGCTGAGAGGGGTATCAACACCGCCTGTTGCCCCCGGGCGAACACATGTGTATCACCAGTATACGATCCGTGCGTCCGACCGCGATTCGGTCGCCGACAGGCTTTCCGGTGCAGGAGTGGGCAGGGCTGTTCACTACGGGCTTCCTCTTCACCTGCAACCTTGCTTTGCCGACCTTGGCTACGAGGAGGGGGCATTTCCCCAGAGCGAACAGGCCTCCAGGGAGGTGCTCTCACTCCCGATGTTCCCCGGTGTGACCGACGAGGAGATTGAGCGTGTATGCGCCGTGACGAATACGGTGCAAGCGTGAACGGGGTGACAGACAGGGGATCCGCTTGAAGGAAAGGCTTATCGAGATAGGCAGGGACTCCGCGTGGTACCTGGCGTCAAACGCGGTTGTCGCCGTGATCGGGTTCATAGCAATCCCCATTCTCACTCGCATCTTCCCCCCGAGGCAATACGGGATATTCTCACTCGTAAACACGGCCATAGCGTTGGGATCACCGATACTCTACGCATGGCTTGCCACCAGCATCATCAGGTTCTATCCGGAGCACGAGGACCGTGAAGAGCTCGACGTGTTCTACTCGACCGTGCTGAGCCTCACTCCCATCTACCTTGTTCTCTTCCTGGGCATCATGCTGCCGGTCGCGGCGTTTTTGCTTCCATTGGGGAAATACCGGGTTCTAGTATGCCTGGGCATCGCTGTCTTTGCGCTATGGGTTATATTCAACATCGGCCAGGCACTGATGCGCGCCCGGCAGCAGGCCTGGGAGTACGCCTCGCTATCGGTGTTCGTCGCGTTCTGCCGGTATATCGTCGGAGCGGGCATCGCCGTCTGGCTGGGGCAGGGAGTCAAGGGACCATTCTGGGGTTGGCTCGGCGTTCTGATCATTGCCATCCCCATAGAGCTTATTGTCATCAAGACCGGCAAGTACTACAAATGGAAAAAGAGCTCGCGAACGCTGCAGCGGGCTTTCTTCAGCTTTGGATTTATCCTGATCTTCGTCACTTTTCTCTCCGAGGTTCTCTCGGCTGTCGACAGGTACATGTTGCAGGGGTTCAAGGGTTCATACCAGGTCGGGCTCTATTCAATGGTGTATACGCTGGTGACGAATAGTCTCGGTGTAATCTCGAGCTTCGTGGCGCTCGCCGCCGCGCCCGTGATAATGCAGGTGTACGAGCGCGAGGGCGAGGAGAGGACCGTGACTCTAATAGGGAAGATCACGAGGTACACCCTGATGCTACTGGTACCGGCAATGGTAGGAATCGTGGTCCTTCGCGATCCCATCACCAGGGTAGCGACCTCTACCAAGTACATCCCGGCAGAGCCCGCGTACCTTCCCATTGCGCTTGGGATTACTTTCTTCTACATCTCGTGGATTCCCGCAAACGCGTTCCTCATAAAGAAAAGAACAAGGCAGACCATCATCCCGATGGCCATAGCGACCGCCGCCAACATAGGGCTCAATCTTTTCCTCATACCGAAGTACGGGTTCACCGGCGCGGCATGGGCGACGTTCCTGTCTTACCTGCTGTATATGGTCATGTTGATAGTGATGTCGATCAGGCTGATGTCCTGGGATTTCCCGTGGCTCAGCTCGTTGCGAATCTGTCTCGCGACGGGAACCATGACCGCGGCCCTGTATGGGATGATGGGTGCCGGGCTCCATGGGTTTATCGGCCTTCTGGTGATGGTCGTGGGGGGCACGATGCTCTATTTCCTTGTGCTCATTATCATCGGAGAATATTCAAAGAGCGAGTTCGGGTTTGCTCTTGATCTGGCGCAACGAATCCCCGCCGTCGGGCGCGCCATAAAGCACGCGCGAAAAAGGCACGGGGAACGGAAAGGCGATGCATGAGCGACAAGAGCCGCGGTGAAGTAAGAGAAATATCGGGGCCGACGAAGCGAGTCCTGATGATCAGTTACAACTACCCCCCCACCGGAGCGGGGGGGAGCATACGTACCACGAAGCTGGCCAGGTATCTTCCGTCCTGTGGTTGGTCACCGACAATCCTCACGGTCGGCCGCGAGAGGACCCGGTGGAGCAAAGGCGATGCATCCGAGGGGGTTTTCCCCGGCGTAAAGATCGTAAGGGCGCCGTTTCCCGATATCCTGACTTCGATGAAAGACTTCATGGTAAGCAAAGGTTTCATGAAAGCCGCGGGGCCGGGTGCCGAAACGCTTCTGAGTAGATCCGCCGGCGGCAGCTCCGGCCAAAGGAGCCCACTCGAGCGAGTTCTTCGATGGCTCAAGCGCTGGGCTTCGTTCCCCGACAGGTACAATCTCTGGATCCCTTTTGCTTTCATGTGCGGTTTCAAGGAGCTCCGGTCCGGACAGTACGATGCGATATACAGCTCTTCGCCACCTATTGTAGATAACATCCTTGCAGCCGCGCTACAACGTCTGAGCGGCCTGCCGTGGGTAGCGGACTTCAGGGATCCCTGGACCCAGAACCCCTATCTCCAGTTCACCCCGTTCGAACTAAAGGCAACTCGGGCGTTGGAAAGAGAAGTCCTGGAGAGATCCAGTGCGATAGTGACCGTTTCAGAACCGCTGGCCGGTATGTTGAGAGAGCTGCACGGTGACCGCGAGGGCGGGGTAGACTGCATAACGAATGCTTTTGATCCAGATGATTTCCGCGGCCACGTCGAGCCCTCCAGGGACAGATTCGTGATCACCTATGCCGGAATGTTCTATGGTGATAAAAGGAGTCCCGCTGGATTCATGAGAGCGGTAGAAGAGCTCCTCAACGAAGGCGCGATAAGCCATGACGAGCTCCTGGTCAGGCTCTATGGCCCGTACGATCCCGTAGTGCAGGAAGTGAAAGCCTCCCTCACGCACCCCGAAGTGCTCGAAGTCAACGATGTAGTAAGTCGACAGGAAGTGATAGAGCGCGAGCGGGAATCTACCGCGCTGCTCATTCTCGCTTGGGATGACGCATATAGTGCTACCGGTTACGGAGGCAAGGTCTTCGAGTATCTGGGCGCTCGCCGCCCGATACTGGCATGGAACCCGGCCGGAGGATTGCTTGACGAGCTGCTGGAACAAACTGGAGCCGGCGTTTCGGTATCATCTCACCAGGAAGTCAAGGCGGTCCTGGCAGACTGGTTTAAGGAGTGGCGCGCGACGGGCGCGGTCGCTTATCGCGGTCACGAAGTTGATATTCAGAGCTATGGTTGGGATAAACACGCGAATGACTTTGCTTTGATACTGGATACCATCTCAGGGGCGCGGCGTGACTAACCAGGCGGTGGAACGGCGGGTAGTAAAGGTCTATGGAATAAACTGGTTCATCGTTTCGGACCGCTGTCCCACGTAAAGGAGACAGAGCTTGAAAGTTGCATGCGTTGTGGGCACAAGGCCCCAATTCGTCAAGGAGGCGGCGCTCTCGCCGGTGCTCCGATCTTGCCACGAGGAGATTCTTGTCAACACCGGGCAGCATTACGACTATGAACTCTGCGCGGAGCAGTTCGAAGCGCTGAAAATACCCGAGCCGGATTACAACCTCAGCGTCGGCTCAGGCTCCCACGCCAGGCAGACCGCGGCAATGATGGTGGGGCTCGAAGATCTGTTCGGTGAGATAAAACCAGGATTGGTGCTACTGTACGGCGACACCAATTCGACGCTTGCCGGTGCGCTTGCCGCGGCAAAGCTGCAGCTACCTATTGCCCACGTAGAAGCCGGTCCTCGGCAATACGACATGAGCATCCCCGAAGAGGTCAACAGGGTTGTGACAGACCGCCTCTCCAAACTACGCTTCGCCCCGACCGAGCACTCCGCTTTGAACCTGCGAAACGAGGGCATCACCGAAGAGGTACACGTTACCGGTGATGTCATGTACGACATCTTCCTGAAGACAAGCACCGCGGTGGTATCGGGCAAGGGCGTCCTGGAATCGTATGGAATCGAGCAAGGGAAATATGTGTTGATGACAATGCATCGACCCCACAACTCGGATAGCGAAACATCCTTGAGGAACATAATCGACGGCGTCCGTTCGAGCGGCGAGAAAACCGTCCTGCCTCTTCACCCCAGAACACGTGCGAACCTCGAAAGGTTCGGCATGCTCGGGGATCTGGAGAGAGACGATATGATGCTGCTCGTTAAGCCGGTAAACTACCCGGCCATGGTTGCCCTGATGAAGAACGCGCGCATTGTCGTAACGGACTCGGGCGGGGTCAGCAAGGAGTCGTTCTTCTGCGGAGTTCCATGCGTCAGCATCGATAAGGTCGGCGCATGGCCCGAGACAGTCATTGCGGGCTGGTGCGTGGTGACCGGCGCGGACCCGGCTCTCCTCGAAGAAGCGCTTCGGTCGTTCTCGCCCGCCGGAGCGCGCGCCCCGCTGTTCGGTGATGGGCACGCCTGCGAGAAGATCGTCGACCTGATCTCGGAGTTCGAGAGCCTCGGTTGATCAGCTCCCCAGCCCTGTTTCGTACCCGAACGCCCCTAGGAGCGCCGTGCCATCTTTCTCAACTTCTTCAATCCCGGCCTGATGTAATAGGCCGGATTCACCATCTGGCGTCGGGTGCCACGACACTTGAGGGAATGATCTCCGGCGGGTTTCTCTCTTGAAGCGATAGCGCTGATGGCCCACGAGCGCCCGCTCGTTCCCTGCCTGTAGTCAGTCGAAACCCTGCCTGGAAAAAGGCCGGCCTCGCTGAGGCAACGGACGACGGTAGCCTCGGAGAAGAAGTTGATGTGGGTAAGCGGCTCAGCCTGTTTCCTCCATTCCCTGAACACTCCTACAGGGACCTCCAGGTATAAGAGCCCTTCGTCCGCGAGATGCGACCCCAAACGGCGGACCAGCTCAACGGGTTGTACCAGGTGTTCAAGCGTGTGACATAAGAGTATCAGGTCAAAGGCCTCCTCGCCGGCCATGCTCTCAACGTCTCCGTGCGCGTATCTCACCCCGGGCGGAACGGGGTGTTCGACGTAATCGACGACCAGGCAGTCGTTCTCCTGAGCAAAGGGAACCAGGTTCAGCCCGTCCCCCCCTCCGTAATCGAGAATCCTCAGAGACCGGGGCTCCGGGCGTCGCACGTCGCGTATCCAGCCGTAAATGAAGTCCGCGCGTTCGCCGCGCCCCGGAGGATGTGGCTTGTACATTGCAGCCTGGGTACCCGGGGTATTCGAGAGGTAACGATACTTCTCGGCCATCTCCTCTACTGTAAGCCTGGGGTTGTTGAACACCATCCCGCATTCCCGGCACTCCACGACGCGGAACGACGTCTCGTCGGAGTCCGCGACCAGGCATTCAAAAAGGAACGAGAGCCTGTCAGACACGTAGGTACTAACCGCGCCCGGCGCGGGACCACCTGGAAGGCCCGGTCTCCTGAAAGTGTGACTCCAGATGGTCTTCAGATTATCACTGGAGCATAATATGCATTTTTCAGCGTCCTCCATGCCGTTGCCTCCCTGGGAAGCTGGCGCTCAATCCCCCGTATCCGACCTGTTGCCTATTAGCCGCGCAGGGTTGCCGGCCCATATCTGCCCCCGCCCGACGTTTTTTGTCAGCACCGCACACGCCCCGATTATGGCGTCGTCACCGATCTCTTCCACCTGCGGGAGAATCATCGCGGATTCGCCGACATAGACATTGTCACCGATCTTCAGGCTTGAGAAAGATATTCGTTTCTCCTCGACGATATTTGGGACCTCGCCTTCCAGAAACTTGTGGCGGTGCGTGAATATCTTCGCGCCGCTGCTTATTATGCAATGCTCTCCGATCGTCACATCGCCGGTGAGATCGATCTCGATCATGCCGAGCGCCGTTCCCTCGCCAATGGATATCGAGCCCCTGCGGATCGTTCGATGCGGGTATCGATACTCGGGACGGATCTTGCGGTGACGCCATCTTGCCCGGCTTCTCTTGACCCGTTCCAGCAACCGTGCGCCCGTCTTTGTTTCTAATAGCGCCTGCAATGCTACCTCTTTTATCATACTGATCATGCCAGCCGCGTTCATTCTTCGAACTTAACCCTGCTCAGACGCGATCAGCGGAATAAATCGCGAAAGTCCACTTCCGCCTGGTGCGGTTGAAGAACGGAAGCAACCTGGCCATCTTTCTCACGGCATCGTGACCGGCACCTCCGCGTCTCTCGGTTAGCGCCCCGGAAACTACCTCGTCCCTTGAGTAGCCGCAGAAAGGGCAGACGGTACTTCCGAACGGGATCCACCTGTCAAGCACCCTGTGCTTGAAGAAAAGTTCGATTCTGCTCTCGGTCCGGGCATGGGCACCACCGTCAAAGCATCTTGAGAGCTTGAAC
>DATCGY010000021.1:0-4831 GCA_036508635.1 Candidatus Anoxymicrobiaceae bacterium | reverse complement strand
GGGTGGAATCGACTTTCTCGGTAATGTTGTCGAGGTCGACTTTGACGCGGTTGTAGGCCTCGGTCGAGACGGCGAGTTCCTGGTCAAGCGAGTCGATCTCGCGCGCGACCTGTGCGGCCTGCTGGCTCTTGGATTCGAGGTTTCCCCCGGGCACGGCCCGCACCACCGAAGCGGGAATGAGGGCGATCGAGCAAAGCGCGATCGCCACGGATAATGTGATCGATATGACGCTAGTCTTGGTCCTTCTCATCGCTCTCACAATGCATCTAGTGTGCAAACCCCTTCGCACGCTGTCTACTATAACGTTGATGATACCGCATAAGGCGCGAGCAGCACCGCATCTCGCTCCCTGGCACTTAATAATTATCCCGTGTCAGTGTGTTAGCGGTCAACTGCATTGTCAATTATTGTCAACTTTAGTCGCATTAACATCGACGTTGTTGCTAATTACCTTTAATGTTTCTTAAGTTAATTGTTGATGTTCAAGGCTTGGTGCTTATGATTATGCAATTCAGATTTTCGCTGGTTGCATTACATGTGCGCATACAACAGAATAAGAGAATAACCGATGCGGGGTGGAGCAGTCTGGAAGCTCGCTGGGCTCATAACCCAGAGGTCGCCGGTTCAAATCCGGCCCCCGCTACCAGCGCGATACGTGCCCGGCACTTAGTGCCGGGCTTTTGGATTTGAAACGGCGAGCGGGGGGTTATTTGGTGCGGCCCCTCCCGAGCACCGGCTTTTTTATTTCTTGACCACCGGGTGATAATATCAATGCAAGGGTGACCCGGGAGTCGACTTGAACGGACAACATGCGCGCAACATCATAGCCTTCCTGTCATTCGTGGCGACAGCTCTAAACATCGCGCTGGCGGCCTACGTCCTTTACAAGAACCCACGTCGAAGGGAAAACAAGCTCTTCGCTCTCATCGCCACATCGGTTGCCGTCTGGTCTTTCGGCGACGCTATGTACAACATCTCGCATACGGTCCGCGCCTGGTCGTTCTGGGTCAAGTTCCAGGCTCCCGGCGAGATATTATTCCCTGTCCTATTCCTGCACCTGGCCCTGATATTCCCTGCGGTGTTTTTCCTGCTCAAGAGGAGCACCGGGGGAAAGGCCTTGCTGGCGTGCCTCTACATACCGGCGATTTTCATCCTGGTCTCGTTCTACACCACGGAGTGGGTACTCAAGTTCAGGGTCGTGCGTGTGAATGACCATCTAACAATAAAGGGCTGGCTCTATTGGGCGTACGCGTTCTTCTCCTATGCGCTGCTGTTCGCGGCGCTCGCCCTCTACATCTTCAACTACTACCGCTCAAAGCGACTGAGGGAGAAGCGCATCGCCCAGATTATGATTGCCGCCGTCGCCATCCCGTTGCTGGTAAACATCCTCGAGAACGCCGGGCTTTACAAGCTCTCCTCCGCGCCCTGTTTTTTCACCATCGCAGCCGCAATCTTCGCTTACGGCATTCTCAAGCATCAGATGTTCACGCAGGTGGAACAGGTCCTCAAGCGGAGCATTGTCTACTTCACCCTGACCGTACTCATAACCAGCGCCTACGTCCTCACCATCATCATCTCCGAACGCTTCATCAGCAGTTACTTCAGCGCCAAGGAATACCTGATCACAGCCGCCTTCATTCTGGCGCTGGTGTTTGTCTTCGAGCCGCTGCGGGGACTATTGATGAAAGCGGTCGACAGAGTATTCTTCCGCAAAGACTATGAGTATGGGCAAATCCTTGCTTCCCTGGCGCGGTCACTCTCCGAACTTTCGAGCGTGGACGCGATCAGCAGGAGGGTCACGGATACTTTGACGGCGGACATGGGAATAACAGGCGTCGCGCTCCTCTATGAGCCGCTCGGGGAGGAATCGTGGGGCAAACAATCATTCTCGGGGTTTGTGCCAGCTTACATAGGCGGCCGCGACATGGAGATTCGTCTTGACAACGATATTCTCCACGTGAAGCGGGGCCGTGACGTGGACGCCGCCTTCAAGGTGCTCCAGATACCGCTGGTGTTCGAGAGAGAAAAGATCGGCACGCTCCTGCTGGGGGAGAAGCTATCCGGCTACGATTTCTCCTTCAGCGACCGGGCCTTGCTGGAGGCGATGGCGCCGCAGATGGCCGTGGCGCTCAAGAACGGCGCTCTCTACCAGGAAATACTGGAAAAGCAGCAGAGGGTCAACGAGCTGATGGAGAAGGTGGCGAAAGCCCACGAAGAGGAGCGAAAGAGAATTGCCCGCGAGCTGCACGACGGAGTGGCGCAGAGCTTCCTCGGCGTTGTCTACTTATCGGAGTTTGCCCTCGAGAACCTGGAGCGGGACATCGCCGTCGCCAGGAACGACCTGACCCAACTCACAAAGCGGGCTCATGAAGGTCTGGACGAGCTCAGGGCGGTCATAGACGACCTGCGACCAATCCCACTGGAGGTGCTGGGGCTCAAGGGCGCGGCGGCGAAGCTGTTAAGCGATATAAACGCCGAGGGAGATCTCGAGACTTCCCTCGAGAGCAACATGGACGAAGGCGAGAGACTCCCGCCGTTACTTGAGGGCAACCTGTATCGCATCCTGCAAGAGTGCCTCAATAACGTACGTAAGCATGCTAAGGCCCGCACGGCAACGGTAAGCATGATGCGCGACGATGCCCGGCTCACGCTCATGGTTTTCGACGACGGCGTGGGCATCCCCGGGGCGTCCGGCGAGATTGGCTCGGGCCTGGGCCTTTTGAGCATGCGCGAGCGCGCCGAGGAGATGGGAGGAGAGCTGCTCGTGGAAAGCGAAGTGAACAACGGCACCAGGGTGACTGTGACGCTAACTCTGAGGTGAGGTAGCTCCGGATGGGGGAGAAGCCGATCAAGGTCCTTATTGTCGATGACCACGACATAGTTCGCGAAGGCCTGCGGCGCATACTCGACGTGCGCGACGACATCGAGGTGGTGGGCGAGGCGGTGTCCGCCGAGGACGCGGTTCCACTCATCGAGGAACACATGCCTGACATATGCCTTTTTGATATCCAGCTACCCGGCATGAGCGGGATTGAGCTCATCACGAAGGCCAAGGAGATAAACCCCGAGGGTGAGATCGTGGTCCTGACCATGTTCGATGACCGCGAGATCGCCACCCGCGCCATCAAGGCCGGGGCGATCGGCTATATCCTCAAGGCGACCGCAAACCAGCAGCTCCTTGACGCTATAGACGCCGCCCACCGGGGCGAGTCCCTGATCTCTCCGCCGGTGGCGAGAAAACTGGTCGAAATGCTCGCCGCGCTACCCGAGGCGAAGGAGGCGCCTGAGGACGTCGCCCGCTCGGAGCCTTACAACCAGCTAACCCGTCGGGAGATGGAGGTGCTGAGGCTCATCGCCGAAAGCCTGAGCAACCGCGAGATCGCAGAACGCCTCTTGATAAGCGAGCATACCGTCAAGTCCCACATTAAAGCCATCTTTCGAAAGCTTCAGATAGACGACCGCACCCAGGCTATCCTTATGGCCGTCAAGGATGGCTTGGTCTGATGTACCTCCCGAGAGGCATAAGCGTGACCTTTTCCAGCCGTGAAAAGAACCCCCGATCCATCTCTCACGGGGAATAACAATCGAAGTCGCGCCTGGCGATAACGCGCAAGCCTCTCATCCCTCTTGAGAGGGGGATGAAGCCGCGTTTTCTACCCTGCAAATACCACCGTTTATGCCTCCCGCGCGGAATAGTTTTCGCCTTCACGTAAGACGAAAATCATATTAGGAAACAATAGGTAGGGGGGGTGTGGGTTGGAATGTCCAGTTTGCGGAAGGAAACTACCGAGGACGGACGGCAACGGGTGCTGCGACAGGTGCGGGTCGAGGCTCGGTGACGACGAACGGGAGAGGGACCTTCGCGACCGGCTGAACGAGGCGGAAAGCCTGCTCCGGGCGGGCATGACCCTTCGGGCTCTTGAGATTACCCAACAGGTCGTGGCGCTGAAGCCGGGATATCCGGCGGCCCATCACGTAATGGCGATGGTCCTATATGCGGAAGGGCGCCTCGAGGAGGCCATCCGCGCCACCCGTTACGCCCACAGCCTTGATCCTTCAAGCGGCCGAATCGATAAGTACCTGCGGTTCCTGGAGGCAAGGTACTACGAGTCGAACAGGCGGCATCATACGACGGACCACAAACCCCCACAGCAGCCTGGAACTCAACAGCGGTCCGCTCCGCCCATACCACCTAACCCTCCGCGGCAGATGCCCGACTTCACCGGCTGGGTGAGCTCATCGAGAGAGGCTTCCTCAAGTGGTGGTATTTCGTGGGGACGTTCATAATGCTCGCCGGAATAATCGGCCTGGGTTCGATGATCATCTTTGTGATCGCCGCAGCCCTGGTACCGCTAAATATCTACTTAATTAACAGGATTGTGATAACGGGCAGGAGCTTCCACTTCACGCTTTTGGGTATAGCCGGGACGGTTATTGCGGCGGCTATCTACGGCATCAACTACTACAAGACGCGTGATGATGCGCTGCTGGCTTTCACGGCCGCCACACCGCTGGCCCTTCCTTTGTTCTGAGGGGCTACAGGGCCAGTGTTCGTTAATACGGCTGGTGGTTCGTCGGCCTGAGTGCCGGTTACTTTACCTGCGGGTATATGCTCCGGCGCTCAAGGCTCCTGCCGCAATCCAAGGTCATGTACGGGCTCGGAAACGGCGCCGTCATGCTGCAAGACGGGTCGAACCTCTATTGGAAGAGTTCAGCCGGAGCGTCCGGATGGTCGGAAGGCATGACACTGGTGCCGAAGTCGATTACCACCCACTGGCCGTTAGTCTTTTTCAGTAACCAGCTCGCCGCGTCGGTGGACCTGTCGGCCGGT
>DATCGY010000020.1:0-8788 GCA_036508635.1 Candidatus Anoxymicrobiaceae bacterium | reverse complement strand
CCTCCGAAACGAGCCATGACGCTCATTACGCCCAGTAAACCTGCCATTTCACATCTCTCCTTCACGTATACAGCCAAAACCTCACACGAACATACAGGTCAGTACCTATCATTATAGGACGATTTTCCAGATGGCCGAGTTCGCCGTCCCTGAAGAACTGTTGAAGCGTGATACCAAAACTGAACATGATAAGATCACGATGCCGGGAAGCGGTTATGGGGAAACGTCGGATCACGCCGGAGTATAACTTCTGTTTCAGGAGGCAAAATGGGATTCAGGCTCCAACGGAGGGTTAAAATCGCGCCCGGACTCACGATGAATATAAGCAAGCGGGGCGTTGGAATGAGTGTCGGTCCTCGAGGGGCCAAAGTCAGCGTGGGTCCGCGAGGAGTACGAGAGTCGGTTGGCATTCCCGGGACCGGCATGAGATACGAAGAACGCCAGGACTGGAAGAAAGGCGCCTCGGGTAAGCCGGCACAGAACAATGAACCTCAAAGAGTGGCTCCATTACCGCCAGGAGCATCGCCTCCCGCTGCTGCAACCCTTGGCTTTCTGGCCAAAGCTTTCAAGCAGCCGTTCGAGAAGGATTTCATCGACGGAGCACAGTGCCTGTTGAAAGACGACCAGCAGAACGCGCTGGCCCACTTCCAGGGCGCGGCGGCTTTGAATCCCGGTTGCATCGATGCTTACCTGTTGTCCGCCCTCGTGCTCATCAATAGGCAGGACTACTCAACGGCGGCCGCATGGCTCGAGAGGGTTATAGGTTCCGGGGCTTCAGAGTTTCCCCTGCTATGCAAATACCTCGGGTCTGACAGCATCCATTTCGAGCTGGCGATAACAGATGAAGTGAAAGCAAACCTCAGGCTTGACCTTAGAGCCGCTTATCTCACTCTAGCCGAGGTCTACCAGCAGCAGGGCAGGCTCCAGGATTCCTTGGCTATAGTCAAACAGGCTGTGAGTCGGGGATACTCCGACCCCGTTATTAGACTGTCGCTGGTTGAGCTCTACAACGATCTCGAGATGGATGAAGAACTTATCGCGGAGGCCCAGGGAACCGAGAACACGGATAACGTTTCTGTCGCAATACTCTTCTATCTCGGACAGGCAATGATGCGTCAAGGGTACTATGACGCGGCTCTGACTGTCCTGAAGGCGGCACTCGCAAAGCGCAAGGACAGAAGTGAGACCCTGCTTCTCGATACAAGATACGTTCTCGCCCAGGTTTACGAGAAGAGCGGGAAGAAGTCCATGGCAAGGAAACAATACGAGCAGATACTGGCAAAGGACTATACCTTCCGCGACGTCAAGAGCAGGGTGGATGAGCTTTCGGCCACTTGAGATCCGGTTGCACTCGATAACGCTTACTATCGTTCTCATGAAAGGACGCGGTCTTCCCATCTATGCATACCAACTCGAACCCGTCGAGCAGCCCCCTGAGCTGCATCATGCTGATCACCTGAACTATGTCGTCCGGGTTGAAGGGTTGGTCCAGAGACCGCTTGAACGGGTTAACGCGTGACAATATCGATTATAGAGCGCTTCGGTATCTCCTACTTGATAGTGGTTTTTCGGGTCGGTGCCCGTTACGGGGCGCTGGCAGGTACGGATTCCCCGGCGGGCTTTTTCTCAACGACTTCGATGGGCCCGAGCTTCTTTTCCTTCCTTATGTTCTCCGCGTTACTCCAGCTCGTGTAAGCTCTTACGGCGTCCACAGCGACCCGTATATTCGACTTCGCCCACTGTGCGGAGGTGTCTTTCAGAGATTTTTTATTGGCCGGGTCTCCGATCTTGTCCAACAGCCCCTTTACGGCGTCCAGCACCGCGACGGTGCTGTCAATCGCCTTGATGCGCTGCTCCGCGTACGCCTTGTAGTCTTCAACACCGTTGAGTGCGAGTATCTTGTCGTACTCGGTCTTTGCCTTCTTGCCGTTGGCTATGACCGAGTCGATCTTTTTGTTGGCCGCGTTTGTTATGGTCTGAGGGTTTATGTTGCCCGTATCGCTTAACTGTACTCCGAGATCGGCGAGCAGCGCCGTCGCATCGAAAGTCACGTCATTTGTGAGCGATCTCATCTGTTTCGAGAGAGCGTCACCCTGCTCCATGTACGTCTTTGCCTTATCGGTGGAACCGCAACCTGCCGCCGCCAGGACTCCCACGCAGAGTGCCAGTGCAACCGCCACGACCAGGATCTTCTTCATCTCTCTTGCTCCTTTCGGCGACCAGTCACGGGGAGGCGCTTGAGCCGCGCGCCTGAAGATTACACCCGAGCCTTCCGGCTTGTAATGAATCAACTGGATGCCGATCTTTACTTGGTTATCGCAATGACCTTGTACTTCTTGACCCCTCCCGGCGCCTTGACAGATATGACATCGCCGAGTTTTGAATGCATCAGAGCCATTCCGATCGGGCAGAGGTGAGATATTTTACCTTCCCCGGGGTTCGATTCGGTCGGACCGACAAGCCTGAGCGTCTGTTTCTTGCTTCCGCCTTCAATTTCCTCTACTTCCACATGTGACCCGATACCAACCACTTCCGTGTTTATATCACTGTCCTCAACAACCCTGGCCCTCGCCAGAAGCGTCGCGGTCTCGTTGATCTGTCGCTCCAATTGGAAGTAAGTATTTCTGGCTTCATCGTATTCGGCGTTCTCCGACAGATCTCCGTGGTCGATCGCGGTTTTCATCTGTAATGAAACCTCGCGCCGCCTGGTTGTTTCAAGATACTGCAGTTTTTCCTCGAGTGCTTTTCTGCCTTCGGAAGTAAGTACTGGCTCGTGTTCCACAATCTCTCCTAAATAAAATGTTGCCCAGATATTACTGGGCCTGTTTCACATTATCATATCGGGGAGCACGACACGGTACTTCGACAACTTCCTTGGCCGGTCTTTCGTTCGGTAAAGAACAGTATGTTGCCCCAAGGTGACGGCGAGCCTATCGTTGAAGGGTATTGCCAGGCACGGGAAAGTTAATATAACCCGATGGGTAGCTCATCAGACATGGAATATTCAAGACAGGAAATACGCAGACAGCGCCACCTTGAAAGAAAGAGGCGGCAGAACCGGCTCATTGTAATTGTCGTCCTCGTCATCGTGGGCATAATTGCGGGATTCCTGGCATTCATATTTGCCGTCAGCGGTGGCTCGCGCAGAGTGCCAAAGGTCACAGGGCTTACCTACGCCCAGGCCGGTAAGAAAGTAAAAGAAGCAAAGCTTGTCATCAAGATCGATTCTCAGCAGGATACAAGCATGATCAAGAACCTCGACAAGCTCAAGGTGGTAAAACAGGATCCCGGGGCCGGATCGTCCACGTACGAGGGCTTTGCTGTCGTCGTTCAACTCGAAGGTGTTCCGCTTACCAGGGCTTCAGGGTCGTCTACGAAAGCGCAGGCGACCGCGCCGAGCCAACCCGTTCAGGCTTCGAGCCCCGCCCCCGCTCCTTCCGCTTCGCTCGTCTCGCCGATCCAGGGCAATCCCATCTACCCGTTCACAAAGGATGCCTCCATCTCTTGTGGGCACTGGCCGTCCGGCTCCCAGGACTACCCTTACTTCGGGGCGCCACGCGACGGCAACAGCAGGACGCATGCGGCAATCGATATCTATCCGGCAGCCGGCGTGGGCGCGCCGATAATGGCAATTGAAGACGGAACCGTCCTGAAAATAGCCCCGTTCTACACGCGCGCTTCAGGAGAGGTGACCTACGGCGTGCTGGTCGACCACGGAGATTTTGTCGCCAACTACGCCGAGCTGCAACCACCGGCGGTCAAGGTCGGTTCCGTTGTAAAACAGGGCGAGGTTATTGGCACGGTAAGTGGGACGGAGCAACTGCACTTCGAGCAATATGCCGCCGGCACGAAAGATTGGACGCGCGGCTGGTACGGCACGCGCCCCTCCAACCTTCTCGACCCGACCGAGATGATCCTGAAGCTCATCTAGGCGGGCTCTAGCGACCCTCTCTCGAAACCCTCTCGCCCCGCGAGAAAACACTCACTCGTTCTTCTTGTACTCGTCGTAGACCGCCGCCGTCCATCCCTCGAAGTGGAATTCGGAGACGGTGGTGTCGGTCGCGGCGCCACTGCCGCTGTTCTGCCCCGGATATGTGGCTGCTATCGTCACCCTGACCTTCTGGGTCCTGACCGGTGTCAGGGGAACCACCTGCCAGTCGGCGCTCGCCCAGTTCGCCGCCCGGCTGAAGTTCACGGTCTGCTTTGAGCCGTCATCAAAGGTGAGGATGACCTGCGCCAGTTTCCCGTTCTGGAGGTAGCGGTCAACCTCTGAGAATTTCTTGTATCCCGGGATAGCCTTGACGTCCTTTATCCAGACCGGCTCGCGAAATGTAAAATCGATGTACTGCCCCTCACCGTACCCGGAGACGCCTTCGGCCCACCCCGTGCCGGGATTGTTGTCGATCATGTTCAGCTCGGCGTAGCTGACACCCGGGACCTGGGATGTCATCCTCGAGGATGCAAACACGTTCGATACGTAGCCGGTGATGTCCGATGCCGCGGGCTCCTGCGTGCCGGTCTGCGTGCCGGTTGTGCCACCGGTTGTCTTGCCTCCACCTTTCTCGCCGCCGGTGCCATTGTCGGATATTGCACCCACGAGCAGAATCACCCCTACGACGATCGCCGCAATAACCAGTACGCCCGCGCTCCCGATCCCGACCCAGAGAGCCGTCCTCTTCTTCTTTGGAGGCTGGGTGGTGCCGGGAACCCCCGGGACCATCGCGGCCGCGGGCATTGCCTCCCCCGCCGGCCTGGCCCTGAGGGTGGTCCCGTCGTGGGGGGCGCGGATCACTGTCCCGTCGTGTGGGGCGCGGATCACGGTCCCGTCGTGTGCCGTGGGCTGGGAGGAGGGCTCGGGGATTGTCCCGGAGCGGATATCATCCTCCATCAATCGGGCGGAGGAGTACCGGGCGGCGGGGTTCTTTGCCGTCGCGCGGGCTATCACCGCCTCGAGGTTGGGGGGCACTCCCGGGTTGACGACGTGAGGTGGCGTGGGCTCCTCGTGCACTATCTTGTACATAACGCTGGTGGGAGAGGTCGAGGCGAAGGCGGGGGCCCCGGTGAGAAGCTCATAGAGCAGCACGCCGACGCAGAAAATATCGCTTGCCGGTCCCACGGCCTCGCTCTTCACCTGCTCGGGACTCATGTAGCCCGGCGTCCCAATAACCTGGCCCGCCTGGGTCATCGAGGAGGAGAAAGCGACGCGCGCTATCCCGAAGTCGCCCACCTTCACCCGCCCGTCGGGGAGCAGGAAGATGTTGTCGGGCTTTATGTCACGGTGGACTATTTCGTGCCCGTGGGCGTAGGCAAGCGCGGACAGCACCTGGGTAACGATATCGGTGGCCTGCGGTATGGAGAGGGGAGCATCCTGCGCCACCTCGGTGAGGGTGGCTCCCTCTAGATACTCCATGGCTATGTAAGGTGTGCCCTGCTCCTCCCCGAAGTCGAAGACAGTTACTATGTTGGGGTTGGAGAGCATGCCGGCCGCGCGAGCCTCCCGCTCGAAGCGGCTGCGCATCTCTTCTTTCTCGTCTGCGGGAAGGCGATCGTTTATCTCCAGGACCTTGATGGCCACGTTTCGGCCAATACTGTCGTCCCGTGCCAGGTAGACGACTCCCATCGCCCCCCTGCCTACCTCCCGCAGGACGCGGTACCGACCGAACGCGGCGGGGATATCGCTACCGGGGCCCGCACCCGAAGGCGTCTTCTCCGGGGATGGCTTACGCACCGTGGTGTCCGGGGTCTTCCCGGACCCGGGGTCCGGGAGCCCGGCGCCGCACCCTGTGCAGAACCTGGTTTTTCCGGTTATCTCTTTTCCACACTCGGGGCAGTTCATCTTCGCTTCCTTCCACGGCTCTGCTTCAAATCAACCACTGTGGACGCCTTCCCGGTTAAGGGTTGGGAG
The DNA here is from genome assembly GCA_036508635.1 of Candidatus Anoxymicrobiaceae bacterium. GTDB lineage: Bacteria > Actinomycetota > Geothermincolia > Fen-727 > Anoxymicrobiaceae > FEN-727. Next base: position 2,883 of record DATCGY010000020.1, on the reverse strand, counting down.
CCGGGTCATTGATATCAAGCTGCGACTTTCTCTGGTTGTTGTACTCGCTGCTGAGAGTGGACGCGGCTGCCTGGGCCTGGTCACTCCAGTAGTCGACCTGGCTCTTGTAGGTTGCGGTGTCTGCCGGCGTGTAATTGCCATACTGCGAGTAGTACTGATTCGCGTATTCCGCCGAAGCCCAGTTTATCGCCGCCTCGTCGGAGTTCAAGGCATCCTGCACCATGGTCTTGAACTGGGGGTGCGCCGTGGCAAACTGGGATGGTGGTGTCATGCTGTTCAACCTGGTCAGCAACGACCTCCGTTCGTTGGCTACAGTGGAGAACACCGACCCGGCCGCGTCCCATGTTATCTTTCCCTTTGGCGCCTCGGCGTAAGCGTTTGAGAACTTCTGCCGGTAGTCGCTGTATTCATTGATGAGCTGATCGATCTGCTGGCAGTACGAGTGAGCGCTGTTTACGTCACCGCCCAACTGCAGCTTCACCGGCACGGGGTCGCTCTCCGTCGTGTTGCCTTTCCAGTCGTACGCCTTTGCGACCAGGTTGAAATCTCCCTGCTTGGTGGTCCAGGCCATCTCAAAATCCTCCTGCCTGGTCCCTTCGACCTTCGATTCCTTCCTCGATGTAGTCGCTTTGAACGTCTTCAGTACCTGCTGGCCCGACAGGATCTCGACCTTGTCCAGGCCCTTATCGTCGGACGCGGACACGTTTATCGTGATCTGCTTGCCCGCGGACACCGGCATGTTGATCTCAAACACCTGGTTTGGTGATGGGGACTTGATCGAGACCGTCGGAGGCACCTTGTCTTTCTGCTGCAGCACGACAAAAAGCAGCACAAACACCACCGCTGCTATGATAAGCGCGACGGCCAGGATGCCGGTCGTGATCCAGATCCATTTCTTGCTCGAGCCTGTCGCCGTCTGCGAAGCCGCGGGTGCAACCGCAGCCGCGGCCGGGATGGCCTTCCTGAAGGTCAGCGTAGTGTCGCCCAGAACGAGCCTGTCGCCGTCCTGCAAGATGTGCGTGTTTTTCTGTTGACCGTTAACGATCGTCCCGTTGGAGCTCGCCAGGTCCTCGATCACAAAGTTGTCACCCTGCTTGATAATGCGGCAGTGGTTCTTTGATACCAGTGCGTCGTCGAGTTTTATGTCGTTACCCTCGGTTCGCCCAATGGTCAAGAGCGGGCGATCGATAAGGAAACGGGTTCCGGCAAGAGGCCCGGTCTCAACCGCCAGTTCAGCCGCCGTCAAACCGACTTGCGTCATTTCCACACCCTCCTGTCCTCGCCATCAGCCTCGAGCCGTAGTCCGCGCTTTAGTTAATCTGAAGTTACTACTCCAGGTCCATCTCGAGATCAAACGCTTCATCGATCATTTCAATAGGCACTGCAGTAGAACCCACGATAACACGCCGTAGTTATCATTGCCGGTTGCATACCGAACTGCTCAGGCGATAAAAGACTGTCAAGATCGCTACCGCTGAGGCCAAGCAACGAGAACTCGTGGCCCTCAAACATGACACTGTCCGGAATCTGTGCCGTCATCTACTTCTAGATCCTTGCCACGGTAAGGATACTAACGTGTTCAGGCGACACATAGTCGGTCTCAGGCGCTTCCGTCGAAGGTGACGCGCTTGCGGATTCTCTGGTAGCTCTCTTCGAGGAAGTCCGGGTCGTCGATGCGGATTTCAATAGCATCGTTCGAGCAGATGTTCGCGCAACGTCCGCAGGCCCGGCAGTAGTCGCCAATCCTCGCCTTTTTGTTCACCACTTCGATCGCGCGGATGTAGCAGTGCTCCACGCATTTACCGCAGCCCTTACAGGCGTCGGTGACCTCGAGGCTTATACCGCTGATGCGCGGGAACATCGGCTCCAGGGTTTCCAGGGGAATGTGGCGGGTGCACTTCAGAAAGCAGCAGCACTCGCAGCAGAAGCAGACGGTGAGCAGGCGCGCCCGGTCCTTGATACTGAATATGAAGTTATCCACCTTGGCCTTTCCGACCACTGGCACGAGACCGGCGTCCACGGCACGGAGCGCCAGCTCCTTCGCCTCTTCCACCGTCGCCTCGTGGCTGATGGCGGAGGGCGATTCGAGAGCGGAGTCACCCATCAAAAGGCAACCGATATCGACAGGGTACTCCTTGCACCCCTCACCGTACCTGCACGGGCAGAAATCATAGACCACACGGTGGGAAGCCTCCTCGATGAACCTGAGGAGCAGATCCAACGGAACGGGCGTATCCTCCCCCGTCCGCAGTTCCTCGTTGATGGGCAGCCAGCGCACGTCGTTCTTATCCGGGCGCGTCCAGGGGTGGACCGTTCCGGTAAAGGGCAGCTTCGCTAAAGACCACACGCTTTGGACAAAGCCTATTCCCCTTCGCATCATCCATGGTGTAGTTCCCCACTCGACAAAGGCTCTCCCGAGCATAAAGGTACCTCCCGTTCGGGGGTTGTCTCTCCAGTTGCGGTCAGGCCCTGGACGGCACCACCCATTATTACACCTGGATTGCCTGAATGTTAATATCACGATGGCAGGAGGTGGATAGGGGGAATAACAGGGCGTCTTCCCACGAACGGGCAACCAGACGGTCGCGGACGGTCAGGCTTCTAATAATCCCGGGGGCGGCCCTCGCCGTAACGGGGTTCATCCTGAAGGTGCTGCTCTCTTTCGGCCCCTTCGGGACCGACATCTGCAACGGCCCATACAGGGTATTCAGCACCTGGCACCGCCGGAACTCGATGACAGTGGAGCTGACGAACCTGAGGCTCTGCGTCCTGCCCAACAAGAGCTTCGGTTTCCTCTCAGTTCCAGCGATGAAATACCCCTGGGGCACGCGGCTCCCGCTCGAGATCCCCTACAACTCGATCGTCTCGGTCGAGCTGCAGAAG
>DATCGY010000019.1:0-2734 GCA_036508635.1 Candidatus Anoxymicrobiaceae bacterium | reverse complement strand
AACGCCTTCGCGCTCGAATCTCTGATGATGAAGCTGGTGGGTGTCGATCCTTCCGAGAGCAAGGTGCTCAACGCCGCGATCCTACGAGGCGTATGCCCTGCCGGGACCGACTGGTTCGGTATCCTTGGCGACGATCCGGGCGCTTTTGATTCAGCGGATTTCAGGCTGCCGAGCGCCAACGTTTTCAGCGAGCGGATGCCCGCGCGCCTTACAGGGCGCCTCAACAGGTTCGTCTCCGTGGCGCCGAGGCCTATGGCGGGCAAGTGCACGAGATGCGGTACGTGCGCAAAGGTATGCCCCAGAGGGGCGATAACCATTGGCGAAGCCGCGGCGGAGGTCGACCTGAAGAGATGTATCAGGTGTTTCTGTTGCGACGAGCTCTGCGAGTACGACGCGATAGGCCTCAAGAAGCCTCTTCTGGTTCGGGTGCGGGAGTGGTCGGATCGACGTGAAAATCTCTGAGCGTGAACTCGAAACAGGCCCCTCCGTCGTTGTACACCCGGATCTCGCCGTCGTACACGTCTATGATCTTCTTCACCGTTGAGAGGCCTATCCCCGCATCCGGTTGCTTTCCGCTCTTGAAGAACGGGAGGAAGATGTTATCTCGGTCCTCGTAGGGTATCCCGGACCCGTTGTCCTTTACTATGTAGCGGTGGGCTCCGTCGGCGTCCTGGCCGAGGTAGAGCACTTTGACCCTGGGAGGCCTCCCGTCACCGTGCCTGAGGGCGTTTCCGACCAGGTTCGAGAAGACCTGGTACATCTGCACGCGGCTTGCCTCCAGACGGCCCAGGTCATCATCGGTGGTCACCCTGGCCTTCTTCTCCTTGACCTGTCCCGAGTATTCATGGAATACGTCTGTGACCACCTCGCTGATTTCGACGAGCTCCACGCTGGAAGGTTTCTGGCCGGCTTCGGCAAGGGCCAGGAGGTTGTCCACCAGCGCGTAAGCTTTGTTGAGGTTCCTGCTGATATCGTTGACTATCTCGTCGAGCTCTTCTTTGACGCGCGTATCGTCGGCGGACGCGAGCGAATCCACGAGCGCGGAGTGTTGGCCAGGCTGATGGCGGCCAGCGGGCCACGCAGGTCGTGTGAGACGGTATGCGCGTAGCCGGCGAGCTCGCGGTTGAGGTTGACAAGCACCTCAGCATCTCTCTTGGATTTGGAGATATCAGTCACGAGGGCCCAGAACCCCTCCAAGCGGTTTTCATTACTGCTCGCCAGGCACACCCGTATCTCAACTGGCAGGGTCGAGCCGTCTTTTCTCAGGAACTCCTTTTCGTATGCGTCGCAGAAGCCTTTCTCGAGCGCCTTCCTGGTAGCAGCCGCGTCCCGGTCCCACCAGCATTCGGGCGTTATATCGAGATGAGTGAGCTCCATGAACTCCCCTTGTGTATATCCGAGCATCTCGAGCATTGCCGGGTTGGCATCGCGCATCCGGCCGTCCGGGTCGTTCGAGGCGACCCCGACTCTAAGAGAATCGAAGAGCTCCCGGTACTTGCGCTCGGAGGCGGCCAGGGCTCGCTCCAGGGTCCGGCGCCCGGATATGTCCTTGAAGAGCACGGCCAGCGTTTCCCCGGAGAGAGGCACGAGACTGGTCTCATAATCAGTGTCAGGGATGTATTCGCCGAGGTAGTCGTTGTAAAGGTCCTCTACCGTCTTTCCGGTCCGCACGGATGAGGCAAAAGCATCCAGGGTGTCGCGGTCGGTCATGGGGAAAACGTCGAGGATGCTCTGGTCAACTTCACCGTCCCCGGGCATGTGGGCAATCTGTTCGGCTGCGCGATTGCAGGCCACAAGCCTGAAGCTGGTGGGATCCTCCGGGTTTTCCAATCGGAATACGTCGACCCCGAGCGGCATCAGCTCGACCAGTGATGAGAGCATCCTCACCGACGCCTGAGATTTCTCTTTTTCGGTTATGTCCCCGGCAAACGCGAAGAAGTCGGCGACTTTTCCATCATCGTTCGACCTCGGAACGAGCAGTATCTCGAAGATCTTCGTGTTATTGCCTATCGTGATCTCGCTCAGACATGAAACAGGCTCGTTGCTCGATGCCGCGGCAAGCTGGCTCTCGATACGCGCGTACGCGACAGGCCCCAGGACCTCGCGAGCGCGCCTGCCGGGGAACTCTTCAGCCGCCATTTCGAAGAAACCGGCAAAAGGCGCGTTGACGTACAGGAATCGTCCCGCGGCGTCCATCCGTGCCACAAGCAGCGGCACGTTGTCGAGGATGAGGCTCATTTCTGACTCTCTCTCCCTTATCGATTCCTGCGCGCGGGCGAGCTCCACACCCTTGAGTAGCTTGTCGAAAGCATCCTCCAACAGCGTGCTGAGCCTGGTGTCTTTCACGACGTAACCAGCGGCGCCCAGTTCGAGAGCCCTGACGGCCGTGTTCTCATCGCCGTGACCGGTGACGATTAGGACGGGGGGAGGTGAATCCATCAGCCTTATCTGGGCCAGCAGCGTAAGGCCGTCGTCGTCGGTCAACTGGTAGTCGAGTGTAACCGCATTGAATGGTGTAGCGGATAGATGTTCACGAGCAGAGGCGGCGGAATGAGCTACCACTACGTCGGCCTGAAATTTCTTTTTCAACAATTTCCTGATGCCGAACGCGACATCTTGCTCATCGTCGACGACCAGCACCTTGATGTGACTGTCCTCACTCAAGGCAACCCCCCCCTCGGGGTAAATTCGCCACTGAACATGAAGTGTCCGCAAAAAAGGTCGGCACTCAATT
>DATCGY010000018.1:0-16594 GCA_036508635.1 Candidatus Anoxymicrobiaceae bacterium | reverse complement strand
TGACCTCGTTTACTCGCACCTGCTCGATAGCGCCTCGCGTGGCGCGCATGCCGTGCTTGACGCCGGCACCCTCGAACGCGGGACCCGCGGAGCAGGAGCAGCACATCAGCCACTCCTTGTTGCCCAGGGCCATCTCGCCGTTGGTGCCTATGTCTATATATAGTGTGATCTTCTCCGAGTTGAACATGCCGGAGGCGAGCACGCCCGCCACTATGTCGCCGCCTACGTACGAGGCGACGCACGGCGCGCATCGCATGTACACGCCTGAAGCTATGCGGATACCGATGTTGCTTGCCTTTATCCACGGGAAGAGCTGCGCGACCGGGATATACGGGTCCACCCTGATGTAGCGCGGGTCGATCCCCAGCAGCAGGTGCGTCATGGTCGTGTTTCCCGAGATGCACAGGTGCGTGATGCTGCAGAACTCCATGTTGGTCTTCTCTACCATCTGCTGGATGAGGTTCCAGATGGTGTTGACGGCCGCGGACTGCAGCTTCGCGAGCCCCGTCGAACGGGTCGAATAGATGATGCGCGTGATGACGTCTTCTCCGTAAGAGATCTGCCCGTTGTAATCCGAGGCCTCGGCAATGACCTGTCCGGTCTGGAGGTCGATCAACTGCGCCGCGATGGTAGTCGTGCCGAGGTCGATGGCGATTGCCGCCTGCCTGGGCGACGTGTCCCATTTCTCGATGCGTACCGCTCGAAGCTCCTGGCCGCGGTCGAGCACGGAGACGGTGACGTCGAAGCTGGCCGCGCGGATGAGGCTCGGGAGCGCCTGGAGCATCGGGTAGTCGATCACCACGTCTTTCAGGCCCGCGAGCCTGGAAAGCTCTCTTTTTATGCGCTCCGCGTCGCTGAGGTTGTCTTCAAGGGAGGGTTTGTCGAGGACGAGGTGCAACTTGGTGGTGGGCGGGTTGAGCTCCCATTGCGGCAGGCGCTCCGCCCAGTCCTTGGCGGACAGCGTATATCCCTTGAGTGGGATCGGAGGCCGCCGGGTGAGCGCGCTTTTGTCGCCTATCTGCGTCTCGATCGGGACGCGGATATCCGCGTCGCTCTCGAGGGTAGCGCAACAGGCGAGCACGTAGCCCCGCTTCATCTCCTCCTCGGAGAGCTTGACCTGCAGCTTCTGCTTTACCTCGCCTTTTTCGACGATAACGCGGCACTTGCCGCAGTAACCCTCGCCGCCGCAAGAGGCGTTAATGTGCACGTCGGCCTTCATGGCCGCTCTTAGCAGGTTCTCTCCCTTTTCAACCTCGATGCATCGGTCCTCGGGATAGAAGCACACTCTTACTTTTTCCATCTTGTAAACACTCTTCCGGTTTCTCCCGGGGCCGGCGTTCGAGCCGGCCCCACAAGAGAAATCCGTTTGATTCTTAGAACAAGCCTACGATCCGGCCGCCCTCGACGAGGTCGACCTTGTTGCCCGCGGGCTCACTGGGGAGCCCTGGCATGGTCCTCATCTCGCCGCACAGCGGGTAGAGGAACCCGGCGCCGATCGTCGGCCGGATCGCCCTGATGGGCAGGCGCCACCCGGTCGGACGGCCCTTGAGGTTCGGGTCGTGCGACAGCGAGAGGTGCGTCTTGGCCATGCAGAGCGGGAGCTTATCGTAGCCGGCCTCAGTGAAGCGTTTGATGTCCGCCTCCGCCACAGGCGTGTAGTCGACTCCGGCCGCCCCGTATATCTTGGTCGCTATGGTCTCGATCTTGTCCTTGATGGACATGTTCAGGTCGTACAGGTACTTGAAGTCCTTTGGCTTGTCGCAGGCTTTGACGACCGCCTCGGCGGCTTCCTTTCCGCCCTCGCCGCCCTTTGCCCAGACTTCGATCGGCTCGCAGAAGTCCGCGCCGGCCTTGAGTGCGATGTCCTGCACCATGGAGACTTCCTTGTCCATGTCGCTCGTACGCCGGTTGACTGTCACGACCACCGGCAGGCCGAACAACTTCATGTTCTCGATGTGCTTGACCATGTTCTGGCAACCCGCCTCGAGAGCGGGCATGTTCTCGGCGGCCTGCAGCTTCTCGTCGATCTTCTTGCCTGGCTTGGCCTCGAACGCCCCGCCGTGCATCTTGAGCGCACGTACGGTGCTGGTGATTACCACGCAGTCGGGGGTGATGCCGTACTTCTCGAGCACGCGGACCTTGATGTCCATCATCTTTTCGGCACCGCAGTCAGCCCCGAACCCGCTCTCAGTGAACACGTAGTCGCAGAGCTTGGTCGCGATGAGGTCCTCGACAACCGAGTTGTTGCCCTGCGCGATGTTCGCGAACGGCCCGCCGTGCATGAAGCAGGCGTTGCCCTCGAGCGTCTGTATGAGGTTGGGCTGCATGGCGTCCTTGAGAAGTACTGCCATGGAGCCAGCGCACTTGAGGTCTGTAGTCGTGACGGGCTTCCCGTCATATGTGTAGGCGACAACTATCCTGGCGAGCCGTGCCTTAAGGTCGTCCAGGTTCTCGGCGAGCGCGAGGATAGCCATTACCTCGGACGCGACCGTTATGTCGAAGCCGGTCTGCCGCGGGTAGCCGTTCTGCTTTCCGCCCAACCCGATCACTATGTCGCGGAGCGCGCGGTCGCTGATGTCGACCACCCGCCGCCAGGTGACGGTCATGGGGTCGATATTGAGCTTGTTGCCGAGCAGGATGCTCGTGTCGATGTAAGCAGCGCAAAGGTTGTTCGCCGCGCCCACCGCGTGGATGTCGCCGGTGAAGTGGAGGTTGAGGTCCTCCATGGGCACGACCTGGCTGTAACCGCCACCGGCGGCGCCGCCCTTGATGCCGAAAACCGGGCCCATGCTGGGCTCGCGGATGTTGATTATCGAGCTCTTCCCGATCTTGTTCATTGCCTCGGTAAGGCCGATGGAGGTGACTGTCTTGCCCTCGCCCAGCGGGGTCGGCGTAATAGCCGTCACATCGACGTATTTGGCGGTCGGCCTGTCCTTGAGCCTATCGATAACATCCAGGTGGACCTTCGCCTTGTACTTTCCGTAGAGCTCGAGGTCGTCTTCCTCGAGTCCGATCTTCTTTGCGATTTCCACAATAGGTTGCATTTTCGCCGCTTGCGCGATTTCAAGGTCGCTAGGAACTGCTGCCATTGCCCCTCCTTAGATAATTAAAACTCCAGGTTGCCAAAGACCCCCTGCGGGGCCGAAATCGTACTCTGTCGTCCCATAAACCTCCCGGTGCTTGCGCATCATCCTCTTTCCAAACTGGATTTGCCAAAGGACATATTCGCAGTCTTAAACAAAACAGAATACAAATGTAGCCTCCACTATATTGGAGGCACACGGCGCGATTATATAGAAACATCCGATCTAATGCAAGCCGCTCAATGTGGCCGGCCGGGCCACCGGTGAAGGTCGCATAAACCGCTTAAATAAGGGCTTAGACAGTAGTCCAGGGATGATGCCAGAAAATGCCAGTTCTCAACAGGTTGCGTGACCGATACCTGTTTGACGGACCCAAATCGTTGTGAGAGAGTTTGTTGTTGATCGTGGTCGGTCATCTCCCTGTTGCCGGCAGGCAATAACAGGGAAGTTAGGACACCCGGCATCACCGGGGTGACACGCGCTGAAGGGACGGGGTCCGTCCGGCCCGGAGAGGACAATAACAACCACTTTTCAGGGAGGGAGCCAGATATGTCAGAGTTCGACGTTGTTGTCATCGGCGCGGGGCCGGGCGGCTATCCAGCCGCTATCAGGTGCGCCCAGCGGGGGGCAAAAGTCGCCATAGTCGAGAAGGAGAAGGTCGGAGGCACGTGCCTCAACTGGGGATGTATCCCGACCAAGACCCTCCTCGCTTCTACCGAGCTCATCGCTCACGCCCGGGAAGCGGAGAAGTTCGGGGTCAAGATCACCGGCATAGAGCCCGACTGGACCGCTATCCAGGACAGGAAGCAGAAAGTCACCGACACCCTGGTCGGAGGCATACTGCAGCTCCTCAAGGCAAACGGCATCAAGCTCATAGATGGCACCGCCTCCATAAATAAAGATAAGAACGTCGTGGTCCAGACGGCCGACGGCGAGGTCATCATGGACACGGACAAAATAATCATCGCGACCGGGTCCGACCCGGCTGAGCTCCCCACATTCGATTTTTCCGAGCCCGCGGTCATGACCTCGACCGACGCGCTGGCCCTGGACCATATTCCCAAGAGCCTCATCATCGTGGGCAGCGGCGTCATCGGCAGCGAGTTCGCGTGCGTGTTCTCGGTCCTCGGGACAGAGATTGTCATGCTTGAGCTCATGGACCGCATGCTTCCCACCGAGGACAGCCGCGTCGCCAAGCAGATGCGCAGCACGTTCCGCAAGCAGGGCATAGACATCCGCACCGAGACCACGGTCGAGGAAGTGCTCGAGTACCGTCCCGACGGCATCAAGGTCAAGCTTTCAAGCGGTGACGAGCTCGAGGCAGAGAAGCTGCTCGTGTCGATAGGACGCAAGTTCAACTCCGCAGGGCTCGGGCTCGAAGATGTCGGCGTTGAGACCGACGAGCGCGGGCGCATCATCGTCGATCAGACCATGGAGACGAGCGTGGACGGCATCTTCGCCGTCGGAGACGTTGTCGGCGGTATCCTGCTCGCACACACCGCAACCTTCGAGGGTCTTTGCGCGGCAGAGAACGTGACCGGCGGCAACTCGACGATGAAGTACCACGTAGTCCCAGCCTGCATCTTTACAACCCCCGAGATAGGCAGCGTCGGGATAAACGCCGACCGCGCCGCGGAGCAGGGCCTGGACGTAATCGTAAGCAGGTTCTCGTTCGGAGCGCTCGGCAAGGCTCTCGCGATGGGTGAGGATTACGGTTTCGTCCAGCTCGTCATCGACGCTAAGACGGACGTGGTACTGGGCGCCCAGATAATGGGCCCACACGCGTCCGACCTGATACACGAGGTCGCGGTGGCAATGCACATGGGAACGACCGCCGCAGATCTATCCGCTACAATCCACGCGCACCCGTCACTTCCAGAGGCGATACTCGAGGCCGCCGAAGCCGCTCACGGCAAAGCCATACACGTAGCACCCCCCAGGAAGAAATAGAAATAACCTGAAAAACCCTGAATTGAGCCGGGCCTTCTCAGACCCGGCTCTTTTTCATATTGACCAGGGCCACTCAAGCCCGACTCTTTTGCACGATAACGTGGGTTTTCGCCCCAGGAACAGACTAGACACGCGAGTCTAGACCGTCGTGTCTATTCATGTTAGTATCTCGTGGGGTGGGTAGCAAGCAGGCGATACCTTGTAGAGAGGATTTGCGTTAGGCTGGAGCTTGGCGCTCGTTGCCCGGCAAGTCAAAACCCATGCGCTCGCGTGCCGTCCGTTGCTATCCCTTCGCGGTTGACCAATTTTTATTCTCCGGAGGTGGGATATGTCGTACCTGTATGGCACGAAGGAGTGGGAAGAAACCTTCTCTCAACTCATGACAGACATGATGGAGGCCGAAAGTGAGCCCTATATCATGGGAACGCCTTCCTGGATCAGCGCGTACGAATCACTCATCCAGAACGACGCGACATACAAACAGGTCGCTCAAGCCTGGGAAGGGACGGTAGTAGAGCATATCATGGCGGACCCGGAGGTCGGGCTCGACGAGGACATGTATGTCCTCATGGATCTCTGGCACGGGGAGTGCAGGTCGGTGCGCCTGGTGCCGAAAGAGATCGGCGAGCAGGGAAATTACGTGCTGAGCGCCGCGTACGATCGGTGGAAGCAGGTCATGACCGGACAGCTGGACCCGGTCAAGGGCATGATGCAGGGTAAGATCAAGCTCAGGGGAGATCTTCCGACGATCGTGAGGTACGTGAAGGCGGCCACCCGGCTGGCGGAGCTCGTCGGTGATGTCAACACCATCTTTCTCGACGATATGACCCCCGAGGAGATAGAAGCTTTCAAGCCGTGGGTCGAGTTCTTCAGGGACGAGTACGGACTCTAGCCTGGCTTGAAGCTGGTTGCCCGAAACCCTAGCGGCAAAGGAAATCCGCGACGAGCTTGACCACGTCGGTCTCGTATCCGAACAGGAAGTGGTCGACTCCGGCAATAAGTTCGACGCTTTCGGCGTCACTCTCCGATACGGCGGAGGCAAACTCCATTATGTCCGCGGCGGTGCAGAACTGGTCGCGATCCCCGACGATATAACGGCGTTCGGCTCGTGACTTCGCCAGACGCGGAGGGAATTCGCTCCATTCAACCATCGAGAGCGGAGGGGCTATCGCGGCGCACCTGGCCACCTCGATACCTTCCGCCAGGGCAACAAGCGACATCCACGCCCCGAACGACCAGCCGCAGAGACTGATGCCGGCCGGATCCACGTGCTCGAGCGAGCGCATGTACGCACACGCGGCCGCAACGTCAACGGGCTCCTCCAATCCATCGGTGAACGTGCCCTTGCTCATCCCGACACCACCGAAGTTGAAGCGCAGGGCGATGGTGCCTCTCACCGCAAGCTCTTCAGCGATGTAACTGATGAGTGGCACCCCCATCTCTCCCCCGCCGGATGGATGCGGGTGGCACAGTACCGCCGCATGCGTGACATAACCGTCTTGAGGCATATGCAGCGCGCCTTCGAGCTCGATCGTTCCTGAAGGGCGGTTGGATTTGAAGCTGACGAAACTCCCATGCATGATCCTGACCCCCAGCTGACCCCGACTCCGGTTAGAACTTCACTGTTATGAGCTGGAGGGGGCAGGCGTCGACACAGATACCGCACAGTATGCAGCGATCCTTGTTGAGGCCCAACTCCCAGTCAGGAGCCTCGAGTTTTAGAGCGCGCGGAAGGCAGACCGCCGAGCACGCACCGCAGGATATGCACAGCTCGCTGTCGAGCTCGATATCGGTAATGGCCTCCTCGACCTGGACCCCCAGGTCCTCGAGGTACCTGACGCCCTCCTTGATCCGCTTGGCTTCACCCTCGAGCTCGACCAGCATGCGCCCTATCTCGCCTTCGTGGATCTCGGCCCGCAGTATGTTGGTTATGACGTCGTAGTCCTTGACCATCAGCGCGACGACGGGGCGCTCGACCACCTCGGGTGGGAATGTCAGAACCAGTCGCTTCTTAGCCATCTAGATCCCCTCCCCATCGCGCAGTTCGAGGGGTTGTACAACTCCCTCGGTCGGCAGCGGCTCGACAGGCGTTGACAGTGTGAATCCTCCCTTTTGTATCCAGCCCTTGAGCGTTGCGGCGATATCGCGCGCGACCTTGTAGCTCGACAGGGGGGCGGAGGGAACCTTCTTGCCGTTGATCTTTATGTGGCCGCTCCTGAGCTCGGCGTAGCTGACCGTACCCAGCGGGTCGCGTGAACGTGTCGGCTGGCTGTAATCGAAGACCTTGGTGAAGATGTCCGCATCGGCGACGCCGGTCACTTGCGCCATGTCCTCGTCGAGTATCGGTATTGGAATCCCAACTCCGATATACATCGTCACTCCGTAACGGTGGAAGCGAGCTCCCCTCATAAACTTCGAATCCATCGCCTTGAGGTCCCCTATGAGGGCGAGCGTCCCCGCCGGTCCCACGGGGGTTCCGGAGGGCGAGCGCTCGACCGAGGGTTTATGTTGCGTGCCGGGCCAGGCTACGTATCCCACCGCACCGCCCAGGAAGATGCGCGTTCCAAGACCTGTGGTCCTGTAGAACGGGTCGTTCAACAGAGGGCTCAACTGTCCCGCGCTGCAGTATGTCGCGTTGCCATGCTTCGGTAACAGCACGCCCATGTACGTATAGATGGTCCGCTCCGAACCGTTTGTTGCGCAGGCATAGTTCTGGTAAGCGTTGCGCGGGTTGAACAGGTAAGCCTGGTTGACCGTGTCCTTGCTCACCCACGTCTCTATCTCTCGGCGCGGATAGCAGTCGGTGCCATAAGCGGTCGCCTTGAGTTTGACCTGCTTGCCCTCTATCAGATCCTGGATCACGTGCGCGCCGCCGTACGCCATTCCCTCCGTCTCCGACATCGCCGTCGCTCCGATATATGCGTCGACGGCGGCAATGTCCGCGCACACAGGTACGTCGTTGAGCCAGACTTTCGCCATCTTTATCGGAGGCTCGCTGTGGCCAAAATTGATGAACGCACCCGAGGAGCACATCGGCCCAAACGTCCCCGTTGTGACGACGTCCACTTTCTGTGCAGCCTTCTTTGCACCCTGTTCCTTGACCAACTCGGTCATCTCGTCGGCCGTAAGCACAACGGCTTCGCCTTTCCTGATCCGCTGGTTGATCTGCTCGTAAGTCTTTGCCACAAAACTCACCTCCTTCGCAGGCGCTTTCGATCTCGCCTTGCTGGTTCCTTCCCGCATTGCCCTTGGGACCACGGGTCCTCTGTAAAAGTACACTATACAGGGAAACAATTCATGATGTATAAGTCTGCGATAGCGGCGGGAATGTAAGCATAGCGGGCCATAAGGCCCGGACGGGAGCGGTACGGGTAAGTTATGCGCGCGGGTAGTCCGTCTGATATTTCACCTCGTTCGAGGCTCATATTGCTCGCCAGCGCGGGAAGCGTGTTGCTCGTCGCATTCTGGGTACTGATATCGATTGCTCTTACCCCGAACAAGGGCCTCGTCTACGACGTAAGAGGGGCCAGGTATGGAGGGCCGCTCACGTGGCCGGCCAGGTGGTTCCACCTCGGCACCCTCTCAAAGAGCCACCTTACATACACGTACCTGTCATTGATGCTAATGCTGGTCCTGGCCTATGCAGCGGCTATTTACCTTGTGAAAAACGACAACAGCCGCAATGCTACGGCGATAATCGGCGGGTTCTTCTTTGTGTTCGCGTTGATGTTCCTGGTAATACCCATGTGGTCCTCAACGGATATCTTCAGCTACGCGTTCTACGGAAGGTCAATGGCGATCTACCACGCCAATCCATACATCCTTGTCCCCGCGGCCAGAAAAGCGGATATCTTCTATCCCTATGTCGGCTGGCACTTCAACGCCAGCGTGTACGGCCCGGTCTTCAACTTTATTTCCTACGGGATCACCAGGATCGCGGGCAACTCCATCACGTCGAATGTCCTCGGATTCAAAGCCCTGGCCGTGGCCTGCTACGCCGGTTCCCTGCCAATCGTATTTACTCTCACTCGACGCGTCTCGCCTGGCAAAGAGAACTTTGCGCTGGCGGTGACCGCATGGAGCCCGCTGATGCTCATGCATTTCGCGGGCGGCGGGCATAACGACGCGTTGATGGTCCTGCTCGTGCTCGCGGCTCTTCTCCTGTATCGCAAAGACCATGCCCTGGCGGGGCTGTTCGTCATGACGCTCGCCGTCATGGTCAAAGTCTCGGCAGTGCTGGCGCTTGCCCCGTACGTCGTCCTGTACGTGAGAGAGGCGCGGACAGGCCCCCTGCGCCGCCTCGTCGGCGCGGCGGCGGTGGTCGTGGTCGTGCCGGTGTTGCTCTACGCGCCTTTCTGGAAGGGGACCCGCATATTCGATTCCACCGTACACATGTCAAAGCTGATCTCTTTTGGTTCGGTTCCCAGGCTCCTGTCCTCCGAGGGGCAGGACATGCTCGGACATCTCGGCTTTTCAGCGACGAGAGCCGCGTCGATCTCCAACGAGACAGCTCAACTCCTGTTCATGGCTCTATTCGGATTCTTGACGCTATACCTGCTCACGCGCGTCAAGGATTTCAGGTCGATGATTGTTGTCTCGGGAGCTATAATCTTGCTCTGGTTCCTCACGAGCAGCTATGTCGTTCCGTGGTACCTTGGTCTCGGCCTCATGGTAAGCGCCATCGCCGGTTGGAACTGGTTGACCGGCACATACCTCGCCACTTCGTTCGTCTTCCTGCTCTACCACGTGCCGGATGCCAGCAATCCGAAGGTGCTCGGCATCGATCGCTTTGGAGCTTTCACTTATCTGTCGTGGCCTTGCCTCATCATACTTGTATCCCTGCTGCTGTACGGCGCTCGTCACACATGGACAAGGAGGAGTGAAGCCCGGGCGACGACGGAAGAAGGCGCCTCCGAGGTCATTCGTGAGGCGTGAGCCGGCGGGCCGCGACCCGGCCTCGTCAGCACCCACCACTTCTGCAATCGGTTATCATTGTCAAAGCAATTCGCGTGTCTGACCGGCCGCATGCCGGTGGGGCGATAGACTGGGAGGGTTTATTTAATGTCCATGGTTGAGTGGTTCGAGTTCCGGCTCCCGGGCAGGGTCATCTGCGCGGAGCACTGCGTCGACAGCATCGGCTTAGAGATGGACAGGGCACGGGGCCACCGCGTTCTGGTCATCACGGACTCCGGCGTCAAGGACGCGGGTCTGGTCGAAGCGCTCGAAGAAGGTATGGAGAGCGGCGCCGCGGATATATTCGGTGTTTTCACGGACGTCCCGCCGCACTCCGAGGTCTCCGTCGTCCAGGACTGCTACCAGTTGGTCAAGAAGCTCGGAGCCGATTCTCTCATCTCCCTCGGCGGAGGCAGCGTAATCGATACGGCCAAGGCGACGGCAATCCTCATGGTCGAGGGTGGCGACCTCCTCGACCACCATAGCGCCGTGTACGTTCCGAGCGACCGGATGCCCGTGCATATTGCCATCCCGACCACCGCGGGCTCCGGTTCGGAATCGACCCATACCGCGGCCATCGCGGACACCGAACAGAAGCTCAAGCTTATTTTCCAGGGACCCGACCTGACTCCCACCGTCGCCATGCTCGATCCCGTGATGACAAAGACCCTGCCTCCGGAGCTGACGGCGACGACCGGCATGGATGCGCTTTCGCACTGCATCGAAGCCATCCACTCGAACCTTCACGAGCCGATCACCGACGGTATCTCGCTCCATGCCATAAGGCTGATCGCGACATACCTCCGCGGGGCCGTCGCCGATGGCGCGGACATCGAGGCGCGCACGTACATGCTCATCGCTGCCAACATGGGGGGCATCGCTTTCTCCAACGCGTACACAGGGATCGTGCATGCCCTGTCGCACGCGTGCGGCGGCCAGCTCGGCACGGCGCACGGGCTCGCTAACGCCGTCATCCTGCCTTTCGGGATGGAGTTCAACCTGAAGTATACAGAGCAGGAGATCCCGGCGCGGTACAGGATGGTAGCGGAAGCGCTCGGCTTAGACGTCCGCGGGGACGACGATATCACCGCCGCACGGAAAGCGGTGGATTACGTGCGCGAACTGGCGTCCGACATCGGTATGCCCACGCGGTTGCGCGACGCCGGCGTGCCCGCGGACGGGCTGGGGGCCGCCGCCAGGGACTCGGTCATGGAAGGGCCCATCTTCAACAACCCCGGAGAGTGCACCTATGACGATGCGCTCGACCTCTTCAAACGCGCTTACTGATGGAAATATCCGCTCTTGGCTCTCCCCAGGAGGAGATTCGACGATGGGTATAGACCGTCGAGACTTACCTCGTCGGCGTGGGCCAGGTGGAAGACCCGGCGGAGTACCGCACGGAGGTGTCGTGTCCCGTAACTTGATCGCAATTGCGCGAGCGTAAAAGGGCGGGCTACGGCCCGCCCTTTTGTTATCGGTCGACATATCGCACTATAACTAAAAGCGGTGCAGGTCGGCGTGCATTATAATAGGCAAAGAACACGAGAACGGGAGGCTCTCATGGGCGTTGATGTGATCGTAATAGGTGCCGGTTACGGAGGACTGACGGCTGCCGCGATACTCGCGCACAACGGGGTGGAGGTCGAGCTGTTCGAAGCGACCGGCCACCTCGGAGGGCGGGCCTCGTTCGACCGCAAGGACGGCTTCCTTGTCGATTACGGCATCCACGCGAACCGGTACGGAGCCGAGGGAGCCGCTGCTGCCGCCCTGAAACAGATCGGGCACGAGATCGATTTTGTATCTATGGGCGAACCCAAGCTCTGGCGCGGAGGAGAGTTCGTAGACCTTCCAGCAGGCGTCCCCGAGTTCCTCAAGGCCGGGTTCCTTTCCCCCGGAGACAAGATGGTCCTCATCGGTGACATGCTCAAGCTCGTCCTGGCCAGTCCCGCAAAGAAAGCCGACGTCAGGCTCTCGAATTCGCTCTGGGGATTGAAAAGACCCGAGGTAAGCTCCATCTTCAAGGTCCTTTCCGGCATAGGCCTTGTCTGCCCCGACATCGATCTCACGAGCGCGGGCTGCTTCTCGACGTTCCTGAAGACCGCTCTCAAAGCTAAAGAAAGCGTGGCCTACCCCAGAGGTGGCACGAGCCAGTTGATCGAGGCGCTATCCGGAAAGGTCGAAAGCGTCGGAAAGATAACGCTCAACAGCCGCGTAAAATCCATCGAGTTCGATAGCGGCAAAGCGCGGGGTGTAAGAATAAAGGACGACATGTTCGAGGCAAAGGCAATCGTGGTGGCCGTCCCGCTTCAGAAGCTCCCCGAGCTGGCCGCCGACGGCATCAGCGAGAGCCTCGCGGCACGCTCCGAGACGATCGTACCGACGGCGGGGATATCCATCGATCTGTGCCTCGCGAGCAAAGTGTCAGATATCGACGGCCTGGTGGTGACCCCCGAGCCACTGACCATGGGGCAGTTTACTTCCAATATCGATCCCAGCACCGCACCTGATGGCAAGCAGCTGGCCACTTTCTACTATCCCCTGCCAATAGCCTCGATGGAGGACCGGGATATCGTCGAGACCGAAGAGAAGAGGTTCATGGCGCTCCTGAACGAAATGTTCCCCGGAATAACGGAAAAAGTCGAATGGGAGCGCGTGCTCAAGCTCAAGATGGTGGATGGGTTCGAGCCACGGGTCGGCCAGACGGCAAAGGACCGGCCGGGTTGCAGTGTCCCCGGCACGGATAACATGTTCATCGCTGGAGACGCGGTGGCAGGTCCCGGAAACGGTGGCGACGTAGCGTTTGCCACCGGAGTCGAAGCCGCGCAGAGCGCTATGGCCTATCTCAAGCAGGTTTAAGTGTCGGAAGAAATCGTAGAGCTTCAACTCACCGGCGAGAGGACCCTGCCGGGCATATCCCGAGAGAACTACTGGTTCGCGAGACACGTCGTGGCATACGAGCTTGCCGTCGGGATGGCGGGGGGCAAGTGTGTCATGGATATCGGTTGCGGAGAGGGGTATGGGCCCGCGATGCTTGCGACCGTGGCGTCTCGGGTCGTGGGCACTGACATCGCGCCGGAGGTCATGGCGCACGCACGCGCAACCTATCCACGCGATAATCTCTCCTTCGAAGTCATGGACGTCAACGAGCTGACAGTCGAGTCTGGCTCATTTGACCTCGCGGTCTCGTTCCAGGTGGTAGAGCATCTCGTGGACGAATCGCGTTACTTCTCGGAGATAGCCCGCGTGCTCGCACCCGGCGGCACCGCCATCATCACCACGCCCAACCGCCTTACGATCTCTCCTGGTTGTGACAAGCCCATCAACCCATTCCACCTCCGCGAATATACTCCCGAGGAGTTCGCCCAAACCCTTTTAAAGCACTTCGACAGCGTCGAGATACAGGGGATGTTCCACGCGGGCTGGCTTGCGTTGAACGACCGCATGAGGCTCGTTGACTTCATCAAGGTTTACGAGATGAGCAAGGCGAACCCCAGGTTCTGGACCCACCGCGCGCTTACGCCGCTCGTCCGCACCAGCGATTTCAGGCTCGAGAGCTCGCACCTCGATGGCTGTCTGGATATCTTTGCGATATGCCGCTCCGCCGATATGGGGGATTGACCGGTGCTCGGGTATTTCTCTCTCGTATTGCACACGCACCAGCCGTACGTTCGCAAGAACGGCGTGTTTCCAGTCGGTGAGGACTGGCTCTACCAGGTCATGGCCGACACCTACCTCCCGCTGCTCGAGATGCTTGCGCAGCTGCAGCACGAAGGACTCACCTCGTGCCTGGCGGTCACGATGACGCCAGTGCTCTGCGAGCAGCTTGCGGACCCATACGTGAAGGAACGTTTCATCGAGTACCTCGAGGTCATGGCCGGGCACGCGGGCTCTGACACAAGGGACTTCGAGTATTTCTCTGACGAAAAGCGCAAGGCGCTGGGTGAAGCGTATCGAGATGATTTCAGGCGAAAGCGCCTTGCGTACCTTGCGATAGACGGAGACCTGCTGGGTGCGCTCGGCGCGTTTGAGGAAGGCGGCCTGATCGAGGTGATCTCCTCGTCCGCCACTCACGCGTTTCTACCGGGGTTTACCGACCCGCGCAGCGTCGAACGCCAGGTACGGCTTGGCATAGACTCCCACCGGGCCCACTTCGGACGCGACCCGGCCGGATTCTGGATACCGGAGTGCGCGTACAGAGTCGGGCTCGAGGATCTGCTGGAGTCGGAGGGTGTCGGTTATATGCTCATCGACGGCACCGCGCTGCCCGACGGCCTTCCCTCGACATACGCGTATCTCGCGGGGTCCTCACACGTCAACGCGATCGCCCGCAGCGAGCGCGCTCATACTAACGTCTGGGACGAGCTCGCGGGATATCCCACTGACGGCGCGTATATCGACTCGACAAAGTACTATCACAGCTCGGGCCTCTACTACTGGAGGGTCACCGGTCTCGACGTCCCCATTGAAGACAAAGAAGTGTACGAGCCGGAAGCCGCGCAGCGAAGGGCGCTCGACCACGCAAGCCATTTCATCGGCGAGGTGACCGACGAGCTGGGTTCGTCTCCCCCACCCGCCACCGAGACGAGCGGCAACGCCACACCGATGCCGATAGTGCTCGCAAGCTACGACACCGAACTCTTCGGGCATTTCTGGCGGGAGGGTCCGTATTGGCTCGAGGTCACGCTGCGCTCCCTCGCGCGGTGCGAGGGACTGGCCATTACGACTCCATCCCTCTATCTCGCCGGGAATGCAGGTGCAGCCGGCGCCTCTCTCAAAGAGACGACCTGGGGAACGAACCGGGACCATTCGACGTGGCTCAACGGGTCCACCACCTGGATTTGGGATGAGCTCGGCCGGGCGCAGAATAAGCTTTTCGAGCTGTCGTCGCTGCGCGGGCAGGGAGAGCATTACGACCGCGCGCTCGCGCAAGCAGTACGAGAAATACTCCTTCTCGAGTCCAGCGACTGGCCGTACATGGTTGCAAAAGACCGGGCCAAAGGATATTCTATTGAGCGCTTTAAAGCCCACTCAGAGAGGTTTAGCAGGATAACGGGTGCGCTCGAGCGGGGAGAGCCAGAGCAGTTAGGGCCGGAACTGTCCGAGATCGAGGAATCGGACAATATCTTTAAGCAGATCGATCTCGATACCATCTTCGGATCCGGCGATCCCCCGGGAAGGAGGAGATAGCCATGCGGGTTTTGCTCTTGAGCTGGGAGTATCCACCGCGGATAGTCGGCGGATTGGGCAGGCACGTCTATCACCTTGCGACTACGCTCGCGTCCCAGGGCATCAAGGTCCACGTCGTGACCAAGGATTACCCGGGCGCTCCCGAATACGAGGAGTCCGAGGGCGTCCATATATATAGGGTCGTCAATTACCCACCCGACATACCCCAGGAAGAATGGGTTCCCTGGACGCTCCAGTTCAACATCGCGCTCCTCGAAAAAGCGGTCGCGCTCATCAACGACCTGCAGAACATCGACGTCATACATGCTCACGACTGGCTGGTCGCGCATGCGGCCGCAAGCCTCAAGCATGCGTACAGGATTCCGCTGGTCGCCACCATCCACGCCACTGAGTACGGCCGCCACCAGGGCTATCTTCCCGGACCCATGAACAAGCTTATACACCAGATCGAATGGTGGCTTACGTTCGAGTCGGTCCGTACCATCTGTTGCAGCAACTACATGATGGACCAGATAACGGAGATATTCGAACTGCCACCGGACAAGGTCGACGTGATACCGAACGGCATCGACTTTGTCAGCTTCAAGCGTGATGTGAGCGTGGACCTGGTCCGTAAGAAGTACCTTCCCCCCGGTGACAAGCTTGTCTTCTTCGTGGGCAGGCTCGTCTACGAGAAGGGCGTGCAGACCGTGATTGAGGCAATGCCCATCATCCTCAGTAAGATACCAAACGTGACATTCGTGGTCGCGGGTACCGGTCCTCACCTCAACGAGCTCAAGGCACTGGTAAGCGATTTTGACCTGAACGAAAAGGTAAAGTTCGTCGGACACATGGAGACCGACGCCCTGTGCGCGTTCTACAAGAGTGCCGACCTGACGGTCGTGCCCAGCCTGTATGAACCTTTCGGTATGGTCGTGCTCGAGTCCATGGCCATGAGCACACCGACCATTGTGGCGGACACGGGTGGCCTTTCGGAGATAGTCGTCCACGAGGAGACCGGTCTCAAGTTCGAGCCGGGCAATGCCGACTCGCTCGCCGAAGCTATGCTCCGGATACTTCAGGACGAAGGCCTCTCCGAGAGGCTGACCTCCGACGCGATGGCTTACATGGGTGACCAGTTCAACTGGGACAGAATCGCTCGCCGCACAATAGAAGTATACCGCCGCGCCGAGCGCAACTACGAATACCGTCCCCGCACCCTCAAACTCTGCCCTCCCCTCCCCGACAAAGCCACCGGTTAACTGGATACGAT
Source organism: Candidatus Anoxymicrobiaceae bacterium (assembly GCA_036508635.1). GTDB lineage: Bacteria > Actinomycetota > Geothermincolia > Fen-727 > Anoxymicrobiaceae > FEN-727. The sequence goes on along the minus strand of DATCGY010000018.1, from coordinate 169 downwards.
TAACAAAATCCGGGGTCAGGTCTTTTATTTAAGATGCGCGGTTCTGATTAGAGCCAGGCGCGTATGGGAGGTTGGTTAACAGCCGACTTGAGCGGCAGCCACAAGAGAGAATCGGAGGTGTTGTAGCAGCATAGCAGCAAAGGGTGATTCCTTGGATTTGTATTGACAC
>DATCGY010000017.1:0-5914 GCA_036508635.1 Candidatus Anoxymicrobiaceae bacterium | reverse complement strand
GAGAAGGCTGTCCGCGACCTCGAAGATCGCGTGACGAAGCTCGTAGAGGGCCTGCCGGCCGCGGTGATCGTTGCCGATGCCAACGGAAAGCCGCGATACGCCAACGATTTCGCTATGGACCTCCTGGGGCAGACTCCCAAGGGTCCCGGTCTGGACGTCCGTTCAGAGAGCTTCGCTGAGTCCATGCAGCTCTACGAATCCGGCGAGGAGCATCTCTACCCGCATGCGAGGTCTCCGCTGGTTCGTGCTCTTGGCGGCGAGACGTCGACGGTTGACGACATGGAGATCAGGCGGTCTGACCGGACCATACCCGTCGAGGTCTCCGCGGCTCCCGTTTACGGTGATGGCGGTGAGATCTCGTACGCCGTCGCGGTCTTGAGGGACATCACCAGGAGACGTGAGGTGGAGAGCGCACTCAAGGCAGCGGAGGCGAAGTACCGGAACATCTTCGAAAACGCCATCGACGGCATATTCCAGAGTACCCCATCCGGCAGATTCCTTACGGTAAACCCGGCGATGGCGCGTATCTGGGGATACGACAGCCCAGAGGAGATGATCGAAGATATTGACAACATCCAGGGCCGATACGAGCACCCGACGATGCGCAACGAGTTCAAGCGGTTGATGTTCGAACGTGGCATGGTGATGGGCTTCGAGGCCGAGATGATCCGCAAAGACGGATCCGTCATGTGGACGTACGTCAATGCGAGGACCGTATCGGGTGATGACGGTGAGATCTCGTATTATGAGGGAACAATCGAGGACATTAGCGCGCGCAAGATGGCGGAGAAACGCATCATCGACAGCGAGTCCCGTTACCGGACGCTGGTCGAGACCTCTCCGTACGCCATCGGGATGATCGATATGGACCTCAAAGTGACAACAGCAAACAAGCGGGCTGCCGATATGTTCGGCTACGACAGTTCCGAGGACATGATAGGGCTCAGCGTGCTCCAGATAATCAACCCGGCGGACTACTCCGTGGCATTCGACGAGATCGTAGGCGCATCGCGGACCGGCAAGGGAATAAGCGCCGAGTACACTCTGCTGCGTCGCAACGGCACGAGGTTCCCCGCCGAGGTCAGCCTGGCGGTCATTCCGGGCGGCGAGGGGAAGCCCGCAGCTTTTATAACCATCGTTCGGGATATCACGGGACGCAAGCGCGATGAGGAAGCGCTCCACAAGGTGAACGCCGAGCTCGACGGGTATGCTCACACCGTCTCCCACGACCTGAGAAACCCGCTTGCGGCGATAATCCTCGCGAGCGAGACGCTGGAGGCCCTTCAAAAAGCGCCCGATAGCGATGAGACGCGTGGCTATATCGATGAGATAGTCGAGACCATAAAGGACAGCGCCGAACGGGCAACCGACCTCATCGAGGACCTGCTGGTGCTTGCCGAGGCGGGTCAGGCGCCCAAGGAGATCGAAGATGTAGACGTGGCCGACGTTGTCGAGACCATACTCGACGAGATGGCGAACGAGATATCGGACAGGGGCGTGACCGTCGAACTGGACGAAGACCTTGGAACGGTCCATGCGAATCCGACCCAGGTCTACCAGGTGTTCTCGAACCTGGTGGGCAACGCGATAATGCACAGCAACTCGGGCGAGCCATGCGTCTGGGTTTCGAGGTTGCCCGACGTAAATTCAGGAGGCCGCCGGTTCAGGGTCAGGGACAACGGGTCGGGAATCCCCGAAGGCGTCCTCGGCAGCGTTTTCATGCCGTTCATCAAGGGAGCGGGTGGTCACACCGGGATAGGTCTCACCATCGTTGAAAAGATAGTCAAGGCTTATAATGGTGAAGTGGAAGCCTATAACGATAACGGCGCGGTCTTCGAAGTTACTTTTCGTGAGATCTGACCCCTTCTGAATCCGGAGGACCTTTTATTGAAGCGAAAAACGTTCCTGCTGCTTGTACTGACAGCCTGTATTGCCTTGATCTTTCAGGGCTGCGAAGGGGCTGCCACAAGGAGCTCGAGCTCCACAACCCCGGCTTCGACGCAGCCATCTTCGTCGGCAACGACCGGGAGCCAGCCCAAGAGCACGGCTCCTCCAGCGCCACCGTTCGTCCAGGAGTCGTTCGTCAACCGGCGGACGATAAACTACGTGTCATCCGACCCCGCGAACAACTCACTGCTTCAGGCCCCTCCGGAGAGGGTCACGATACATTTCAGCAAGGGCCTTGCGGCCGGTTCGTTCATAGAGGTGACGACGGACGGGCGGAGCTGTGCGACGGGCCAGGTCTACGTGGCGCCTGATACGCTCTCGATGTATGTGCCCGTCTCGGCGGGCGTCACGGGAAACTACAAGGTCAAGTTTGCGGCATACTTCTCCAGCGGGTACTACGAGGAAGGGTCCTTCGGTTTCTCGGTGAAGATTCCGTAGCCGCCCACTAATCGAGCGGGCCGTCTTCCAGTGTTGTCACAAGGCGTCATGCCAGTGTTTGGAAGAGAGTAGATCGAAAGGTGCCGGGTGCCGGGCACGATTCACGGCGGGGAGTCGGCATGACAGATGAAATTGAACTTGGTGAGATATCCGGTCTCTCCGAAGAAGAAGCCGAGCGACGTCTCGCCGAAGAAGGATATAACGAGATACCCGGTGCAAGGCGCCAGAATATCCTGAGGATTGCCTGGGACGTGATCCGTGAGCCGATGTTCCTGCTGCTCGTGGGAGCGGGGATCATCTACATGTTTCTGGGTGACCGCGAACAGGCCATCATCTTGATGAGCTTCGTGGTAGTCGTGATAGGCATCACTTTCTACCAGGAGCACAAGACCGCGCGCGCACTCGAGGCGCTCAGAGACCTGTCGAGCCCGCGCGCCAACGTCATCCGTTTGGGAGAGCAAAAGAGGATAGCCGGACGCGACGTCGTGCGCGGCGATACCCTACTCCTTGCCGAGGGAGACCGAGTTCCGGCGGATGCCGTTCTCCTCGCGTGCTCGAGTCTTTCGATAGACGAATCCCTGCTCACAGGTGAATCGATCCCGGTTCGCAAGAGCTACTGTGATGGCGAGTCTGAAATGGCGCGCCCGGGCGGCGACGATCTGCCGTGCGTCTGGTCGGGCACCATGGTGGTGCAGGGTAGAGGTGTCGCGCTGGTCAAAGGCACAGGCGCCGCGACCGAGATGGGCAAGATAGGCGCGGCGCTGGAATCTATCGAGACCGAGGAGACTCCTCTTCAGGAGGAAACCAGGCGCGTCGTCAAGCTGATAGCTCTCTTCGGGGGGCTCTTGTGTGTCCTGGTCGTCGTCGTCTACGGCTTCACGCGAACGAAACCCGGCGGCGGGTACGACTGGGTTCAGGCGGTACTGGTTGGTCTCACCCTTGCCATGGCGATGCTTCCAGAGGAGTTTCCAGTAGTACTCACCATCTTTCTGACCATGGGTGCATGGCGGATATCGAAAAAAGACGTGCTCACACGACAGGTGCCCGCTGTCGAGACACTGGGGTCGGCGACGGTATTATGCGTGGACAAGACCGGCACACTCACCTACAACCGCATCTCGGTCAGCCGCCTGATGGTAGCAGATGAGTCGTACGACCTGGCGGACCACAAGCGTGAGCCGTTACCGGAGGAGTTTCACCAACTCGTGGAATTCAGTATCCTCGCGAGCCATAAAGATCCGTTCGACCCCCTGGAGCGCGCAATCAAGAGGCTGGGTGACCGTAAGCTCTTTGCCACGGAACACCTGCATGACGACTGGGTGCTCAGGCGGGAGTACCCCCTTTCCCAGAAACTTCTCGCCCTTTCGCACGTGTGGGCCTCACCGGAAGGAAGAGAGTTCCTCATTGCCGCAAAAGGTGCGCCGGAGGCTGTGGGCGACCTCTGCCACTTCGACGAGGCTCGACACTCCGAGTTGATGGAGAACGTGGCTTCGATGGCAAACGACGGGCTCAGAGTGATCGGCGTGGCGAGGGCGCGCTTCACGGAAGCCGACCTGCCTGCCGACCAGCACGATTTCGTGTTCGAGTTCCTCGGGCTGGTCGGCCTCGCGGATCCGGTAAGGGCCAACGTAGCCGAGTCGGTAAACGAGTGCGCAACCGCGGGCATACGCGTTGTCATGATAACGGGGGACTATCCGGGCACGGCACAGGACGTGGCCGGCAGGATCGGTCTCGAGCCGCGCGACGAGTACATCACGGGGCCCGAGTTGGACGCCATGTCCGACGAAGAGCTCGGCGAGAGAATCAAGTCGGTCAACATTTGCGCCCGCGTCGTCCCCGAACAGAAACTGCGGATAGTTGACGCCCTCAAGGATAACGGCGAGATAGTGGCGATGACCGGGGACGGGGTCAACGACGCGCCTGCGCTGAAATCGGCGAATATCGGGATTGCCATGGGAGGCAGGGGTACGGACGTAGCACGCGAGTCGGCGGCGCTTGTGCTCCTGGACGATGATTTCTCGTCGATAGTCGACGCGGTAAGGCTTGGCAGGCGTATCTTCGACAACCTGAAAAAGGCAATGGCGTACATCCTCGCGGTCCATGTTCCGATTGCCGGGATGTCGCTTCTTCCGGTGCTCTTCAAACTGCCCCTGGCGCTCTTCCCGGTCAACATCGCGTTCCTCGAGCTCATAATAGACCCGGCGTGCTCCCTGGTTTTCGAGAGCGAACCGGAGGAGATGGGTATCATGCAGCGTCCTCCGAGAGATCTCTCCGACCCGCTGTTCAGCAAGCGTACGGTGGCTCTCAGCCTGTTGCAGGGCCTTTTCGTGCTTATCGTGGTCTTCGTCGTATATCGCGTGGTGCTGGGGCACGACCCGGTTTCTAATCAGCTCCAGGCCAGGGCATTGGGGTTCACGACACTCGTAGTCGCCAACCTGGGCCTTATCCTCACTAACCGCTCATGGTCCAAGACCATCAGGCAGACCCTCCGCGAGCGCAACAGGGCTCTGTGGGTGGTAGTCGGTGGGACGTTGCTGGTACTTGTGCTGGTGCTGTACGTGCCCGCCTTACGCAGCCTCTTCAAGTTCGGCTTCCTGAATTGGTACGAGATGTTGATCGCACTGGCAGCCGGGGCTTTGAGCGTTATGTGGTTCGAGATACTGAAGCTCGTCCAGCGGCGAATGGCCTGAGAGCCGCTCTACCTCCAACCCGAGATCTGGAATATCTTAGTGTAGAGCTTCTTTGCGACTGTCCCTTTGACAGGTATTGTCTGGCACGCGTCGTTCACGCGGTACGGCACCAGGTCGAACGAGACGGCGACGTCGTTCTTGAACTTGCACTTGAGGAGAACGCCCTGCCTGACCTGCTCGCTGAAGCGCTGGTCGAAGATGAAGTTTCCGAGGCTGTAGGCGATGAGCTTGCCGTTATAGTTCTCGAAAGACTGAATTGAATGCGGGTGCTGGCCAATCACCATGTCTGCTCCCGCGTCGCAGGCCTGGTGGGCGAGGATCACCATCGAGGGATTCGGGTGGTACTCGTACTCTTTGCTCCAGTGAAACGCCGCCACGACAAAGTCCGCCTGCTTCTTCGCTTCTTTGATGTCGCTCGCGACCGTTTGCCAATCCACGGGGTTATCGGGGTACCAGGGTTCGATGCCGATCCACGATACGCCGGGGCTGTCCGAGGTGGCGTCGATACTGCCTTCGATGCCGTTGTAGCTGAGGAACGCGAACTTGTAGCCGTTGGTTTCCACGATCGCCGGCCTGTGGGCCTCAGCGTAAGTACTGCCTCCACCGGCATACTTGATACCGTGCTGCTTTAGGAGCTTGATCGTGTCGGTCAGGGCATCCGCGCCGAAATTGGTGGTGTGGTTGTTGGCGAGGGCCACTACGTTGACCCCGAGCATCTCAACGCCGTTGATCGTCTTTGCCGGGGCTGAGAAAACCATCCCTGAGTAGGGAGCCGGGTAGCGGTTCGTCAGCGGGCACTCGAGGTCGGCATATACGATATCGGCATCCCGCGATACCGG
>DATCGY010000016.1:0-7013 GCA_036508635.1 Candidatus Anoxymicrobiaceae bacterium | reverse complement strand
TGGGGTGTGGCAACGGTGCCGTGCAGGTAGCGGGGCTGTGCTCACCCGAAGCGGCGGAGCTGGCCGGGCCGGGGCTCAAGTCACTGTGCGAGGCGCTCGGCGTGCCTCCCGTGCTCAGCTACGGGACGTGCACCGACACCGGACGTCTCGCCGATCTCATCAACGCGGTCTCGGGGGCGCTCGGCGGAGTGCCCATCCCGGACCTGCCGCTCGTGGCGTGCGCACCCGAGTACATGGAGCAGAAAGCGACTATCGACGCGGTGTTCGCGCTGGCGTTCGGGCTCTATACGTACGTCAACCCGGTGCCGTTTGTCACCGGCGCGCCGAACCTGGTGCAGTTGCTGACGCAGGATTGCATGGATGTCACCGGCGGCATCCTTCACCTCGAGACCGACGCCGCGGAAGCCGCCGAGGGCATGCTCTCGCACATCGAGTCGAATCGAGCGAAACTGGGAATCTGAGCCCGACGGTAGTGCCGTTCCGCGACCTTCAGAGGCTCGAATCGAGGTATTCATCCAGCCTCGCGAGGGCTTCGGGCATATCGTCGCGGCCGAACCCGACCCTGAAATGTTTTTCACCAAAATCGAAGGCGGTCGACGGCAGGAGGAGGACCCCGGTCCGCTTCAGTACCTCCGAACAGAACTCAGGCGAAGTCCTTCCGCCATGCAGTCGCACCAGGGCGATGCTGCCCCCGGCTGGAGCATTCCAGGAGAGCAGGCCCTCACGCCTCTCGAAGAACTCGTCGAGCTTGGAGAGGTTTCTGCCAACAAGCGCGAGGTTTCCGCCGAGTATCGTCTCGCGTGCGCGGAGCGCGATGAGCGACAGGACCTCCGATGGGGCCGGTGGACAGATGGTCGTGTAATCTTTGTACGCCCCCATGCGCTCGTACAGGTCACGGTCTCGCGTCACCAGCCAGCCGAGGCGGAGCCCCGCCAGCCCGAACGACTTGGACATCCCAAACAGGCTGACCGCCCTGTCGTAGGTATCGCATGCCGCGGGCAGGCGCGAGCCCGGGTCGAGCTCGAGGAACCTGTATATCTCATCGGAGAAGACGGCGATACCCCGCTCGGCGGCCAGGCTCATCACGGTATCGTAAGACGCCCGGTCCAGGACGGCTCCCGTCGGGTTGTGAGGGAAGTTCATCACGATGAGGCGCGTATTCGGCCGAACGTTTTCGCTGACAAACGAAGGGTCGAAGCGCCACCCTGCGCCCTCGTCGGGAGCCCAGAGGTCGACCGCGCACCCCATCGAGCGTGCGAGCTCGTATAGTGACTGGTACCCCGGGAACGTGCAGATCACGTGATCGCCCTTCTCGAGCAGGCACTGCATCGCAATGAAGATGCACTCCTCGGGCGCGGCGACGAGTACGTCGTCAGCCGTGCAGTCGGAGTAGAGCTGCGCGATCTCGCGGCGAAGCTCGGGCGCACCCTGATACTCCGTGTATCCGAGTATCAGGCTCTCCCACGCTTCGCGGGATTCATCGTCGGCAAGTTGCAGCAGCTCCGCGAGCGACATCGGTTCGCAGTCCGAGCTCGTAAGGGTGTACTCGACATTGAACTCGTGCGCGGCAAAAAAGCGCTCCAGCTTGAACGGGCTCATCTTCATCGGCTCAACCACCTGCTCGTCTAGAACATCATCCGCGTCGTCAATTCTAGCATCCCCGCCGATCCTACCTTCTCGAGCCGGGTCTCTCAGGCCCCGGCTTTTCTATTCTTCTTGAGCCGGGTCTCTCAGGCCCGGCTCCTGGGGAAGGCGAATAAGTATACAATTCTCGGACAAGGTATTAAGAAGCGTGAGGAGGAAGAATGCCGCTTTATGCGTTTGAGGGAAAGAAGCCAAGCATTGGAAAGACATCGTTCGTGCATCCGGATGCTGTAGTTATCGGGAACGTCAGCATCGGTGAGACATGCTTCATTGGTGCGGGCGCGGTGTTGCGCGGGGACTTCGGGACCATAATCGTCGAGGACGGCTCGAACGTTCAGGAGAACGCGGTGCTCCACGCCGGGCCGGAAACGATAACGCACCTCGGGCCGAACTCCCATGTCGGGCACGGTGCGATACTTCACGGGTGCACGCTCGACGAGCACGTCCTCGTCGGCATGGGCTCCATCATCAACGACGGCTCGCACATAGGCGAGGGAGCGGTGATCGCAGCCGGCGCCCTGGTGGCGCCTAACACACAGATCCCGGAACGCAAGCTCGTCGTCGGAGTGCCAGGGCGAGTTGCCAGGGACGTCGACCCGGGCATGGAAAGCTTCATCTGGATCGGCACGCGCCTCTACCAGACCCTTCCCGAAAGGTACAACGACACCCTCGAAAAACTCGACATCGAAGATTGCCGCAATGAGTGATCAGCCGGGCCTGAGAGACCCGGCTCAAGAAATCACGGTATGTACATCACGTTATCGCCGACCCGCACCGGCGTCCCGAGCGCCTGTGACATGCCGGCGACTTGCGAAATCCAGGAGTTGCCGGAGCTTCCGCCCATCAACTGCGGCCTGCCGTTGCTGATATAGACCGGGCGCACCGTCGCGCCCAGAAACCCGCGCGAGTCCAGGTCGAGCCGCGTTATCACCGTGTAGTGCCCCGCCTCGCTCCCAGGGCTGAAGACGAAATTCCCGAGCGAGTTCGCCATGAACTTGCCCTTGTAGATCTCAAAGCCCTGGACGACGTGGGGGTGGTGCCCGAGCACCAGGTCCGCCCCGCAGTCTATGGCGTAATGTCCGTAAGAAGTCTGACTCGCGTCAGGTGTGTACTTTCGCTCGGTACCCCAATGAAACGACACCACCACGAGATCAGCGTTCGCTCTGGCCGTTTTGATATCCGCGGCCATCTGTCCGACCTCCGCCGGGTTGCAGTCACCAGGGTAACCAGCTCCCGCGTACCAGCCGGAGTAAGCGATGTCATCGTACGCCAGGAACGCGATTCGCAACCCGTTGGCGTCGAGATACGCGGGCGTGTGCGCCGATGCGTAATCGACCCCCGCGCCGCAGTGCTTTGTCCCGTTGGCGTCGAGGTAGCCGAGGCAATCGACGAGCGACTGCCCGCCGTAGTCCCTCGAATGGTTGTTTGCCTGGGATACTACGTCCACCCCGCCCTGGTCCCTCAGGAAAGGCAGCGCGGCGGGGTCGCCGCGGAACGTGAACGACTTGCCCGGTATCGCCGAGCCCACGTACGAGAGCGTGCATTCGAGGTTCGCGAACGTCAGCGTCGTCGAGCGCATCGTATCCCCGAGGGCTGACCACGGATACGCGTATCCGTTTGCGGCCAGTATCGGCGACATGTCCCCGCCCAGGTTGGTATCACCCACGGCGGTCAGGCTCCACTTCGTTGTGCTGTAGTAGTTAAAGTACATCGGCCGCTCGGCGACCACCCGCGCGCCCCCGGCGGCATCAACCCTTGCGGAGAAGTCGTGGGCCGAATCGTTCCCCTCGCCGAGCACCTGCTTGACGTCGATCGTGTAGCGGCTGTTCGGCGCCACCGTCACCTGCTGGTTCCTGTTTCCACCGTCACCCAGCATGTAGGTCACGGTCACGTTCGCCGGCGTCGCGCCCGGGTTCTGAACGCAGATATAAGGGGCGAAATCGGGGCGGCACGTGCCCTCGGCGAAGTAGAAAGACGAAGCGGGGGCCGGCGCGCCGATGACGTCGTGGCCGCCGGTCCAGACACCCTTGTATGCGAAGTACATGGGACGCTCGGCGATTATGCCGGTTGCGCCGGCGGTTTCGACCTTCGCCGAGAAATCGTGCGCCGGGTCGTCGTGTTCGCCCAGGACGTCTTTCACGACCGCGGTCGCCCTGGAGTTTCCCGCGACCGAGAGCAACTGCTCGCGCGTGGTTCCGTCACCGAGCATATACGTGATCTTTACCGCCGCCTTGTTCGAGGCTGGATTCTGGATACAGATGTAAGGATCGAAGCCGGGTCGGCACGTGCCCTCGGCGAAGTAGAACGTCTTTGCGGGCGCCGGCGCTCCGACCACGTCGTGGCCGCCCGTCCACGCGCCTTTGTACGTGAAGTACATGGGACGCTCGACGACTATCGCTGTACCGTTCGTCGTCTCGACCTTCGCCGAGAAGTCGTGCGCCGAATCATCACCCTCCCCGAGTGCCTGTTTCACTGTGACAGTGGCTCGCGAGTTCTTTCCAACGGAGAGCTGCTGCTCTCTCGTCCCGCCGCCACCCAACATGTAAGTTACTTTCACCCGGGCTTCCCCACCGGAGGGGTTCTGAACGCAGATGTAAGGATCGAAGCCGGGGCGGCACGTGCCCTCGGCGAAGTACCAGGCCTGCCGGGGCGCGTTCGCCCCCATCACGTCATGCCCGCCGGTGATCGTGCCGTTGTAACGGAAGTACATCGGCCGCTCGGCGACAACCGGAGTCGGCGCCGTCACCCGTATCGATACGTCTTTGCCGGCGCCCGCCTCGGCGTTCACGTCAATAGTTGTCCGGCTGCTTGCCGACAGCGAATATGACTTTTCAAAGCTCTCGCCATTTGCGGGCATGTAGGTGAACGTTGCCGTAGTCGCGCTCGAAGCCGGATTGAGCAGGCACACCCACTCGTTGAACCCGGGCCGGGTGGTCCCCTCCGCGAAGTACCAGGTCTTGCTTGCGCTGGTGCAGCCCATAACATCGTGCCCGCCGTTCCACGCGGCAAGCGCCCCAGGAGTCATCATGGCTATCAACACAATAGAAAATGCCGTTACAGCCGCAACTCTACGAACCCGTTTCACGACTTACCTCCTTCACGTGCCTGCGCGGATTATTCTATCAGCAATCGGGTGGTTGAACTCTCCACCGTCGAGGGGAGGGAAAATACGGGGCAGGGTGCGGTAGACTATTCATGTGAAAATGGTTCGCGACCGATAAAAGTGTCGAGCCTGGTGCCGCGGTAGTATTACTGGAGAACCGATGGAGACCTTCGAAGCCGGAAGCGGGCCTGCGGGACCCAAACCCCCGAAGGCCGAAACCCCGCTGGAAAGAGCGCAAAAAGCAATGGCCGTCAGGACGTCCCGGCAGAAGAGGCGCGTGATACTTGCAACCACGGGCACTTGCGTCATGGTAGTGGCCGTCGTCGTCGTGCTCCTGCTGGCCTTCGTGGTGCTCCCGCAGGACACGGCTACCGCACGGGACCTGATGAGCAAGTCCGACTCGGCTGTTCTGTCTACCAAACCGACCGGTGAAAAGATAAGCGCATCCGTCAACATAATGCTCCCGGACATCTCGTTTATGACTTCGTATCAGTACAACACCACAGCGGAAAACATCCGGTCGCTCGCGGATGAGGCGAGGGCTGACCTGTCAAAGGCGCGAGAAGGTTACCTGGGTATCCTCAACCTAAAGGTGGTTGGTAGCTACAAGCAGTACGCACAGCTAAGGCTCGCCCTCATAGATGTGGACATGCGGCAGCTAACGCTCGTGGACAACTACCTCGACTACCTCGGCAAGGAGCTCGCGGCGCGCGAGGCCGGCGCGGCGCTCAACTCGGAGGCTCTCGCGACCGCGACTAGCGAATCGAATAGAAAGCTGAGTGAGCTGGGCGACCGCATGGATGGGCTCACAAAGCAGGCCGAAGAGCTCAAGAAAGAGAAATCCCTTTAGAGTCCGGTACGGCGCACCAGCGGATCTAGTGCGTAGCTCGCCTTTGTTGCCAGGCGGAACTGTATCGAAAACCTAACAGGAACGACCAGGAGGCGCGATGTTCTGCAGCGAATGCGGTAAAGAAATTCCGGCTGGGAGTCACTTCTGTATTAATTGCGGCGCGCCGAAAGAAGCGGTCGGGACTCAAGCTCCCCCCGGCGCGACACCGGCGGCACCACCACCCGCAGTTACACCACCGCCTCCTGCCACACCGCCTTCGGCACCACCGCCTCCGGCCACACCACCGCCGATAGTGGCCCCGATGGCGGCCCCGATGGCGGCAATTCCAGCCGCGCCCGGGCAGAAGAACACTTTGAAGTGGGCGATCATCGGTGTGGTTTCGCTACTCGTAGTGGCGGCCATCGTTCTGGTCGTCGTATTTGTCGCACTGGGAAGCGATACGGGCAAGGCCAAAGAGCTCGCCAGGAAAGGCGACGTCTACATGAATAAAGCGACGGCCACAGGCAAGAACGTTGCCACCAGCGTCAATGACCTGATGACCAATTTCAAGACGGTCTCTTCGGCGTCAGACTACGAATCAATGGCGGATAGCATTCGCACCGATACCAAGTCGGCGACTTCAGACCTGGGATCCGCGCAGAAAGAATACAAACAAATCCTGGATCTTAGTGGTGTCGACAAGTATAAAGATTACGCCAGGGCCCGGCTCGCGCAGATTGATGTCGACTTCAAGCAGGTCAGGGCGGTTGATGACTACCTCGACTACCTCAGCAGGCAGTTCTCCGACGCCGAAGCAGGCGCAACTATCGATTCTGCGGCCATCGCCGTGACGACGGCGACCTTTTTCAGCGGACTCGAAGAAGCCAGCACCGAGGCCGGCAAACTCAAGGACAAGGCGGACAATCTCCAGAAAGACCTGCAGTTGTAGGCACGAGGCGTACCCACCAGTAAGAACGGAGACCGCTTGCCGGACAGCGTAGTACTGACCGAAAAGCTCACCAAGCATTACGGTGACATCGTAGGGATCGATGGCCTCGACATGGAGGTCGTCAGGGGCGAGGTCTTCGGTTTTCTCGGCCCCAACGGCGCGGGCAAGACCACGACGATGCGCCTGTTGATGGGGCTCCTGTTCCCAACCTCCGGCGGGGCCCGTGTCCTTGACCTGGATTGCTGGAAAGACAGCGTGGCGCTCAAGCGCGAGATCGGTTACCTCCCGGGAGAGCCAACCCTCTATCCCCGGCTCAACGGTGAAGAGCACATAAGGTTTGTCGCGGGGTTCAACGGTCGCAGCGCCGAAGAAGGCATGCGGCTCGCGTCGCGGCTGGAGCTCGATACCAGCCGCCGCGCACGGGACTGCTCGCGCGGCATGAAGCAGAAGCTCGCGCTGGTGCTGGCGCTCATGAAGAGCCCCCCACT
>DATCGY010000015.1:0-7062 GCA_036508635.1 Candidatus Anoxymicrobiaceae bacterium | reverse complement strand
AAGCCTGCGGACGGCCAGGTCGTACACCGACCACAGGAGCGGGACCGGGATCTTCTTCCGCGACGACCACCCGATGCAGCCGGAAACGGTGAAGCCCTCGCCCTCGAGGTTCGCGGGCGAGAAGTCCGTGTGGTGCCGAAGCACCTCGTCCTCGTAGGCCTCGCGTTCATATACTCTCATGCTCGTCAGGAAAGCCCGTACGATCCTGATGAGTCCGCTCTCGTGAGGCACGTCCACCTGCACCACCGTTGCTACCCGCTTCAAGCCTGACCAGACAAGTTCCAGCTGGGGTGTGGGGACGTGCTCGATCACGCTCGAAGCCAGGACAAAATCAAACACGTCATCAGGAAAGGGGATGCACCTGATGTCCGCGACCACTCCGAGGCACGCCTTTTCTGCGCCGCAATCATCGACCGCTTCCTCGACGAATCGGAAGTTGGCGTCGGCGAGCACCAGGTCGCCGCTGTAACAGTCGGAATAGGTTCCTTTGCCACAACCGACGTCCAGCGAAAGCCTCCCTGAGTTCCGCCTGATCAATTCAGCGACCCTGGGTGTCTGTTCCATGTGGTATTCCGAATGCTCCGCGTCGACGGCTCCTTCAGGAAGGTTGATCTGCAACCGGAACTGCTCCGGCACCAACACCGGGATGCCCGAGATCACGGGGTAATCCCGTCCACAATCTTCGCAGCGAAGGCTTCCGGAGCCCGTCCGGGCGACCTCGGTGAGATCGGCGAGGTATCGAGTGCGCCCGAGCATCAGGCACTCGGGGCAAAGAAGGGGTATCGGTCCGGAACCGTACGAGTTGTGTGAATTGGCGTCCAGCTGGCTTCGCCTCCGCTGTCAGGTCTCGTCGACTCCGAAGCACTTCTTGCAGAGCGGCGCCAGTGGCTTGCCCCTCCTGGCTGCTTTTCGCAGCTCTTTGAAGCCCTTCTGCTTCCATATGTCGTCGATTCTCTCGTGCATGACGTTTCCGAAGTTGTACTCATAGAAGTAATCCGAGCAGCACAGGAGCACGTTGCCTTTGGTGTCGACGATGGCGTTGCTGGTCCAGGGGCACGACTTCATCGCTATCTTGTTCTCGATCTCGACCGCGCCACCCCGATTGCTGAGGTGTCCTCCCTGTTGGTGTATAGAGGTTACCCTGATGTGCGAAGGATGCTTCTCGATCATCGGCCGGAGTCTCTCCATGGAGCGCGCCGGGTCCAGGTCGTGAAGCGTGATGCTTATCTCCTTCATCCCCGCGTCTATCAATTTCTCGAACAGTTCCATGGTCAGAGCATCCCCGTTGCTGACGACTTTGATGAACATTGCGGTAGGCAGTTTCTCTTTCGCGTACCTGACGAAGTCGACCAGCCGGTCATCCAGCAGCGGCTCGCCGAAGAACTGGTAGGTCACGGCTCCCGTGTACCCGATCTCCCTCAGGTCTTGAATGACCTTTTTAAAAACCTCCCGCGACATGTATTCCTTTGGGGTCTCATGCTTCGAGTTCGGGCAATAATAACAGCTGCGGTTGCAGAAGGTTGATATCTCGATCGCTATGACCCAGAAGAAATCGGCGTACCCGTATTTGAACAGGCAGTAGACCCTGTAGAGGCGAAGAAACATGCGTGCCGCGAACAAGTACAACCGTTCGTTGTTTATCAACGCACGAGACGCTTTGAGTAACCCTTTGGTAGTCGCTCCCGGCAATGAAATTCCTTTAAGGCGGTGGATAGCGTGTTGACGATTCTCAGGGCACCGGCATCTCCAAACTAGCATTGCCGCCCCGAACATTCAATCGAATAAGTAGGTGCTCCAGGCCTGGTCGCAGTCGTACGAACGTGACAGGACTGTCCTGCGTTGGAGATGGGGGATAATATCAGGACAGGCGTTCGCCTTGCGGAACAGGAGCGGGTCAAAGGAATTGAGAGGTGAGCTCGGTAACTTGGCAAGCGTAACCGAGAATGCGCAACCCAGTGTCAGCGTGGTCATCCCGACCTTGAACGCAGGCAGCGTCCTTGCGCCCTGCCTCCAGAGCATCCGCGGCCAGGAGTACGGCGGGCCGCTCGAGGTCTTGATAGCCGACGGTGGATCGACCGATGACACCATCGCCATCGCCGAGAGGTTCGACTGCGTCGTGGTCGACAATCCGCTCAAGACCGGCGAAGCGGGCAAGGCCGCCGGGCTGAAGGTGGCAACCGGAGATATCGTCGCGCTCATCGACAGCGACAACATCCTCCCCGGGGCGGGCTGGCTGAGCCGCATGACGGCTCCATTTTCCGACCCCTCGATCGCGGGGTCCGAGCCCATCGAGTACACGTGCCGCCCGGGAGACCCTGGCCTTACGAGGTACTGCGCTCTCATCGGCATGAACGACCCGTTGGTCTACTTCCTCGGCAACTACGACCGGATGAGCACGCTGTCGGGCAAGTGGACCGGCCTCGAGATCGAGACGCGCGATCGGGGGGACTACATCGAGGTCGTGTTGGAGGCCGGCGCCGTCCCGACCATGGGGGCCAACGGTTTCATGGTGAGGCGGGAGCTGATACAGCTCCTCGGCATCGAGGACTACCTGTTTGACATCGACGTCGTGGGCCGGCTCGTCGGCCTCGGCCACAACCGCTTTGCGAAGGTCAAGACAGGCATAGTCCACCTCTACGGCAAAGGCCTGCGCACATTCGGCCGCAAACAGCTCCGTCGCGTTAGGGATTACAGGTACTACAGCGCCCGAGGGATGAGGAGCTACGGCTGGAGCGAACAGAAGAAGCGCGGTGTCTTCCGGTTCATCATTTACTGCGTCCTCATCGTGCCTCTTGCAGCGCAGGCTCTGAGAGGGTATTCCAGGCGACCCGATAACGCATGGCTCCTGCACGTGCCGGCCTGCTGGATCACGCTGGCCGTCTACGCCTGGGGCTTCGCCGAGGCTGCGTTCAGGCCACGCGAGCAGGGCCGGGAGAGGTGGAGACAATAGGACCGCCAACTTCGGACGCGCACTGACAACGCCGGTCTACTTGAGCTGCTGCCGCGCCACCTTCGCCCACTCGCTTATTGGGTCCACTGAGATGGCTTTCCGGAACTGCTCACGCGCCTTTGCGGCCTGTCCCCGGGCAAGAAGCAGGCGGCCGTACAGGACCAGGGCCCTGGCATTCGCCGGGCTCTGCCCGATTGCGCTCTTGACGTCGGCCACCGCCTTCGGGTAATCCTTTGCGGCGAACTCCACGTCAGCCCTTTCGATGAGAGCCGCCGCGTCACCGGGGTAGTAGCCGAGGTAGCGGTCGAGCTCGGCCAGCGCCTTCGCCCGGTCGCCGGTAGCTTCGTAAGCCTGCGCCAGTGACAGCGATACGAAATCGGGGTCGATCGCGCGCGCGCCGGGCAGCAGCCTCGCGGTATCCTTCTGCCGTCCCAGGCGATTGAGTGACCTGCCCCAGTATTCGTAGAGCTGGGCGAAGGTAGAGCAACTATAAAGTGTCGGCACGTAGAGGTCTTTCTGGAACAGAGTGATGGCATTCCCGAACGTGACGGAGGCCGCCTTGTCGTCACCGGCCCCGTACTGGATCATCCCCTTGAGGACCTCGGGCATCAGCACCGCCTCACGCCCGTCGCTGTCCAGGTTCGGGTTCGACGCCGCGCTCAGCGGGTACTGGCCGGCCAGCCGTGTCCCGTCCTTGACACTCGAGTTGAGCGGCGTCAGCCGCACCAGGTAGCCGAGCCACTTACTTCTCCAATCCGTTGCCACGAAGTTGAAGAACGAGGCGTAGACAGGGGTGTCCGCGTCGTTCCTGCGGACCACCTGGACAAACTGAGAATCGGTTGAAGCCTGGTAGTCGGCGCTGTACCTGTCGAGCAGATCGGTCGCCAGGTAGCCGGGCACTCGCGCGGAGTTGGGGTTCACGACCCGCACGTCGGTCCGCAGGCCTTCCACGACTTGCAGGTACCTGGTAGGGAAGTACGCGTTGTCGCTGTCGGTGAGAACGACGCCGTCGCGCTTGGCGGTCAGGAGCATCTCTTCGCCCATCAGCTTCGCGTAGTCATATTGGCTCTTGTCCACCTTGCCGAAGTGAGCGCCGAGCGCAACCGCGGGGATCGCCATCAGGACGACCACTCCGAGCGCGAGCGCTACCGTCTCAACCGAACGGTCCATCTTCGCTACCTGCTTCTTTACCATTCTGGCGGTCCAGGCGACCCCGAACCCGATCCACAGCGAGAAGAAGAAATAGCTTGGGTAGTAGAAGTGCGCGCGGAGGACAGGTTCGCTCTGGAAGTATGTCATCACCGGCAGCAGCGACATAAGGAACAAAAAGAGAACCAGCAGGGCATACCTGTATTTTCTCAGGAGGAACGAGCACAACAGTCCCAGCCCGCCGACCCAGGCGAAGTAGGGGAACTCAGTATTCAGCGTTGCGAAGTACCGCGCGAACCTCGCCGGGTAGAACGCCCAGGGGTAGTTGAACAAGCCGCCGCGCTGCCAGTACAGGGTGGTCAACCTGAGCCACCCTGTGAAGGTCGCGGGGTCGCCATAGTTGTAAGCCGGCCCGCGGAAGGCGGCGATCGGGATGTAGAGGTAGGGGAGGAGGCCCAGCGCGAAGAACGCCGCCACTTTGAGCAGGTTGCGAGGCGCGACGACGGACCGCCAGTCGGTGAACAGCGCATATGCGATGAAGACCGGGAACAGGAACGCGATCGTGTAATGGTTTGTCATCGCGAGCCCCGCGACAAGGGCGAAAAGGCAAAGCGTGTTGACGGCCCGGTTTCTCTCGTGCGCCTTCGACTGCCGCGTCCAGCGGAGCGCCAGCACGACCAGGAGCGCGATGAAGAACGTGTCGAGCGAGTAGGTCTCCGGAATCGAAGTCTGATACCAGAATGTGTACGAGAACGCGAACGCCAGACCGGCGACCACGCCCGCGATGCGGCTGCGCGTCATCTGCCTCAGTATCCAGTAGATGAGGCACACCGTAAGCGCGGCGAACAAGCCGGAGAATACGCTCACGCGGAATGCGAGAGAGCCGAACGGAAGAAGTAGCGTGAAGACTTTGGCACTCATCGCGTAGAGCGGATAGCCCGGTCCGTGCACATTGCCCACGGTCGAGATGGCCATCAGGAAGTCGCCGGAGTCCGAGAACGTGACTGTGTGCGCGGCGGTCAGGATGTTCATCGAGAAGGTCGCGACAAAGAGGGCGGCGAGCACCGCCGCGTCGCGGTTCGCTCTCTGTCGCCCGAAGAGCCAGGCTGCCCTGGAAGCTTCTGCACTGCCCGTCCCCTGTTCCATGCCGCGATTATAGACCAAGGGGGTTTCGGGCATCATATGTTGATCAGCTTGAGGATGATCGCGTTGCCGGATTGCCTTATCAGCTTCGCGTGGGCCTGCCTCGCGAGTTGATCGATGAACCGGAACACCCGCACCTGCTGCGATGTCTGCCTGTATTTCTCGTCAAGAGAAAGGTCGATCATCACCCAGGGGTTGTGTGTCTTGCGCGCGCCGTCGACGACGACCTCCGGATGGTCGATCGCCGCCTGGGCAAGTGGGTACACGTTCTCGTTACCCACGTAGTACGTAAATGCGGCATTGCGGTCCATGACGCCGAAGTAGACTGCGAACACGAACTGACCCGGTCCCATCTCCTTCTTCAGAAGCGTGGCGTCGCTCAGTGCCAGCTCGCTTGTTGCCCATGCTGCCGCGTCACGGGACTTGATGTACCCCGAGTAGCTCATGAACCCCGCCTGGAGAACGAGCGCGAGCGCCAGAACGCAGACGGCGGCGACCTGCAGTGTGGAGCGGGCTTTCCCACTCGCCCTCAGCCGCCGCGTGGCACAATCGAAGAGCGCGATGCCGCCCACCCCGGCGAGCATGGCCAGTGCGGGGAAGGCTGCGGGGACCATCCAGAAAGGCTTTCCGGCGGATAGGGTCAGGAACGCGTAAGTGAAGAGGAACCAGATGACCGGCAGGGCATAGTCCTTGTTTCCGTTGAACCAGCGATAGACCGAGTAGGCGAGGCCGATCACCAGCAGGATCGTCACGATCCAGCCCGCGTCATAGGGCAATCCGCGGAAGTAGTAATACCAGGGTTTGGCGAACATCTTGCTCTCGACGGTGGTGCCTGTGAAGAAGTCCCAGAAGTGGCCCACCCTCGAGCTCAAGAACACGTACCACCAGAAGGACATCACAGCCGCGATCGCGCCCACGATAACGGAACCCTTGATGCGCTCGCGGCTCCAGGTGAACACGGCAAAGAAGAACAATGCGGCAAGCGCGAATATCGCCGTCTCCTTTGTGAGCATTCCCAGTCCCATTGCGAGCCCCGCCCAGACGTACCTCTTCTTGAAAAAGAGAAGGACCGCCAGCACCGCGAAGAACCCCGCTGTCGGATCCTGCTTCACCCAGGTGTCGAGCACGATCGCCGCCGGCAGGACCGCCAGGAACAAGGCCGCGAGCGCGGCGACCCGCTTGTTGAAGAGCGTCTTGGCGAGAAAATACGTGACGATGAGCGTACCTGTCGAGAAGATGATCGAGACGACCTCGTAGCTCTTTGCGCCCCCGCCGAATAACCTGAGCAGGGACAGGCTCATCAAGGAGTACAACGGGGGATGCACGTTCAGGTACGGCGCCCACACGTCTTTGAGCCCGAGCGAGAAGGACTTGATGGCCAGAGAGAACTGGGCTTCGTCCCACATCAACAGGTGTCCGACGTTCCTGAGCCTGAGCGCGAGGAACAGAACCACGGACAGGACGACGAGGGCCGTCCAGCCGTAAGAGGTCCATTTTCGTTTTTTGATGTCGCTTGATCCCAAGTCCGCTTCACCTGTCATGGGCCCGCCTTTTTCAAGGCCGGTCTGGAGAACAGCAAGTAGGCTTCCAGGTTGCCGCTCGAACGGAACAGTTTGCCTTCGACCGACTCCGGGCTGCCAGTCCAATCCAGTTTCAGCGCATGCTGCCCGTGCGAAAGCTCCATACCGGTTAGACTTAGCGAGCTTCTTCCGGGTTCAAGATCAAGCTTGGCAAGGAAATGGCCGTCAAGGCTGGCGGTAAGTGTCCCCGGACCGTCTGGATCGATGTAGTCCATGGAGAAGTCGAAGGCGCCGTTCGCT
>DATCGY010000014.1:0-2677 GCA_036508635.1 Candidatus Anoxymicrobiaceae bacterium | reverse complement strand
CGGCATCGCGATCGAATCGGCCGACGGGACTCCTTACGAGACGCGGAACCGGGTCACGCTGTGCCGCTGCGGTCAGTCGAAGAACAAGCCACTCTGTGACGGCAGCCACATACGCGCGGGGTTCAAGGACTAGTCGTTGCGTTGTTGAGGTCGATGATGGGACGCGGGGGTGACCGTTGAGGCTGATCCTGGTGAGGCATGGGCAGACGGCGTGGCATGCCGAGAGCAGGCACGTGGGCAATGCCGACATACCCCTCGACGCCACCGGGAAGGAACAGGCGAGGCTGGTCGCCGAACGCCTCGCCGACGCTGACATCGACGCCGCGTTTTCCAGCCCGCTCTCGAGGTGCCTCGAGACAGCCAGCCTGGTCGCGAAGTCCCACGGACTATCGGTCGAGACCGATGACAGGCTGCGGGAGATGGACCTGGGCGAATGGAGCGGTGAGACCTACCAATCGGTAGCGGCAAAGCATGGCGACATCATCGGCTCCTGGACGAAAGATCCCGGCTCTCTCACCCCGCCGGGGGGAGAGCCGCTCGAGCAGGTGCGGGAGCGGACCGTCTCCTGGCTGGAGGAAGCTTGGGCGAACTACAAATGGAAAACCCTCTTCGTCTCCAGCCACAGCACTCCCATAAGGATCATCGTCTCGAATCTCGTCGGAATCCCCTTCAACCGGATATTCAGCCTGAGTCTTGCGCCTGCTTCCGTGACCACCATCACCTACAACGGCGAGCTTGCCAACCTGGAAGTGCTCAATGACACGTGTCACCTGGGAGGGGCTGCATGATGGCCTCCGGGAAGATGAGAGTCGTCCTGAACCAGGCCGTGAACCGGGAGGACCTGAGAGAGATGGGCATCCCCCCGATCGGGCTCGCCTACCTTTCCGCCTACGTGAAGGCGCACGAAAGCGATATCGAGGTTGAGTTCGCCGAAAGCGCGGATGAGATCCTGGCAAGTGAACCGGATGTCGTGGGCATTGCGGCGGTCTCCCAGAACTCCGGCCTGGCGAATGCCCTGGCCAGCGAACTGCGCCAGAAAGGCTTTGACGGCCCCCTCCTGATGGGCGGATATCATATCACCGGTGTACCCGGCAGCCTTTCCAGAGATTTTGACCTCGGTGTCCTCGGCGAGGGGGAACAAACCCTGCTTGAAGTTCTGCGCCTCATTCGAGACAAGGGGCGGTCATGGAAGGAAAATAGGGCCGGAGTTCCGGGCATCTGCTTCTCCGACGGCCAGGCGGTCGTGACCACCGGGCGGCGCGAGCAGATAAGACCGCTCGATCTCGTTCCCCACCCGGACCGCGAGATGCTTGCGGATAGATGGCCACCGATACACGGAAGTGTGCACTACGTCTACTCCTCGCGAGGGTGCCCTTACGGCTGCTCCTTCTGTTCATCCTCCCAGTTCTGGGGAAGCGCCCGATATTTCGGCGCGCAGTATCTGCTCGATGAGCTGGTCGACCTGGCGCAGCGATACCACGCAGCGTCCTTCTTCTTCTACGACGACCTCTTCATAGCGGACCGGAAGAGGCTCGAGACGCTGGCGGACCTCATGTGCGCCGAAGGCCTCTCGCAGGAGGTCGAATCACTGTGCAACGTGCGGGCGAGCGGACTAGACGATGATGTCTGCCGGGTCCTGAAGCGGATGAACATCAACTGGGTGTACCTGGGTCTCGAGTCCGTGTCGGATTCCGTTCTCCAGAGCGTGAACAAGCGGGCTACCCACCAGGAAAACGTGCGCGCCCTGCAACTGCTCAAGCAGCACGATATCAAGATAACCGCCTCCTTCATCCTTGGCATGCCGGGAGAGACGGCGGATGACATGAAGAGGACGGCGTCGTTCATCGAGGAGAGCCTTGGCAGTCTCATCGACGAGTTCATGGTGTACCCGTTGATACCTTTCCCCGGCACAGCGGTCTGGCGCGATGCCGTCGCCCGCGGGCTCATCGACGAGAACCCCGCTCCCGAGACGATGAGGCGGGCTACTTTCAGCTTCCACCCGGACGACTACGTTTATCTGAACGAAGCCGCCCCGCGCGACACGTTCTTCTTCTACCTGTACTACCTGCGATTTATCAGGTTGAGACATTGGTTGAGGAGGCTGCTCAGCACGAACTACGAGCTGGGCTTGCTTATGGGCAAACACGTCCAGGAGATCGATGCCATGAAGCGCGAGATGGCTCAGGCAAGCGATTACGTTGCTTCCCTCGAAACGCAGATACACAACAAGGACGGGCGGCTCGGCGTCCTCGAGACCCAACTCACGAGACAGATGAACGAGGTGGCCCTCCTGCAGGGCAGGCTCACCGAGGGCACTGATGGCAAACAGGCGCGCGCCACGCGCCGCAAGAGGATGCTGGGTGCCGTTAGAAGAACGCGGCAGCCTCCCTCGCGTGGATAGACCTGCGCCAGCGGGATCGCAGGCGCTACTTCTGACTGCCGCCGACCTTGGGAAACGATTCAGGGCCCGGTTGCCTTTGATCCACGGCTCTCGGAGAACGGCAAGTACTCGCACCGCTACACTTACGACCTCGGAGGCGGCCTGGGCGGTCAGCGTGATCTGATTTAATCGTCATGGTACGTGGACTGACCGGCCCGGCGGTATTCCGACAACCGCGCGCATCCAACCGTTAAGGTCAATATCGACTGGGGCTTCTTAGTGGAGGAAATACTGATC
>DATCGY010000013.1:0-14855 GCA_036508635.1 Candidatus Anoxymicrobiaceae bacterium | reverse complement strand
CACATTTTGTGCTGTTGGCAATTCTGCACCACAACATGAAGTGTGTCAATAAGAATTATCGAAAAAAATGTCTATCATACACCTACAGGGTTGCCTCGCTCAGTGAACATGAATTTAAGGTTTAATCCTTGATCGAGGGTTGCTGTATTTCTGTACGAACCGACGTTTTGGCTGCTGTTATCGATACTATGACGCAAATGATATCTTGACCAAACCTCCAGGGCTTGAGAAAAACGGTAACGAGCAAAACGCATTGTGGGATTCAAAACAAGTCCCAGGTACTGCAAATTATTTTCTGAGCCTCAAGTCGAGGTACAAATCAAGATTTGCCATTAATTGCAAATCCTGTGGAAAAACCGGTGCTCCATCGTGGATCGACGGGTCAGGAGCCAAGGTACTCCGAGTACCTCGGAAGCTTTTCCGGTGGAAGGTTTACGACCAGGATCACCTGGTCGTCGTCGAGGTCGCGGCTCCTCACGGAGCCGTCCCTGTAAAGGGCGGAGATAACGTCTCCCCTTCCGGCCGGCACGTGGAGCGTATAGGTGTGAAAACTCGATATCCGTTTGGCTGCCACATCGAGAAGTGCTTCTACCCCATCACCCGTCTTCGCTGAGATCGGCATCGCATCCGGATAAGAGCGTCTAAGGTATGCGAGCTGATTGGGCTCGATCGAATCTATCTTGTTGAGAGCGGTTATCCTGGGTATATCCGAGGATTCCAGGTCGGCCAGGACCTCTTCGACGGCCCTGACCCTCTCGATCAGCGTCTCGTCTCTCGTTGCGTCGACGACGTGGATGAGGAGGTCCGCTTCCCTGACGACCTCGAGGGTCGAGCGGAACGCGGCCACGAGCTCGTGTGGAAGCTTGCGTATGAAGCCAACGGTGTCGGAGAAGACCACGCGCTGTCCATCCGGAAGCTCGGCCTTCCTCGTAGTGGAGTCGAGCGTGCTGAAGAGCTGGTCTTCCACCAGGACCTTTGAGCTTGTGAGCCTGTTGAGGAGCGATGACTTTCCGCTGTTCGTGTAACCGACGAGACATATTGAGGGAAGTCCGGCCCTGGCGCGCTGTTTTCGCTGGGTCACGCGTACGGCTTCCATCTGGTCGAGTTCGCGCTCAAGCTTCCTCATCCTAGACCTTATCCGCCGCCTGTCGACCTCCAGTTTCGTCTCACCAGGGCCGCGGCGCGTACCGATTCCGCCTGCCATGCGGGACAGCTCGATACCCTGGCCTCTAATCCTGGGCAGCATATACGAAAGCTGCGCGAGCTCCACCTGGGTGGTCCCCTCACGCGTGTGAGCGTGCAGTGCGAAAATGTCGAGGATTAGCGCCGTCCTGTCGATGACCCTGGCGTCGAGAGCGTCGGCGAGCCTGTCCTGCTGGGTTATCGTAAGCTCGCTGTCAAATATCACCAGGCCGGCGCCACGGGATTTAGCTTCACTGTTTACCTCGTCGAGCTTACCCTTTCCCAGGACTGTCGAGGGGTTGTAAGCTGCGCGTTTCTGGATCACGGAGCCTGCAACATCAGCTCCGGCGGTCTGCGCGAGAGCTCCAAGCTCCTGTAGGGAATCGAGGGTCTCCTCCTCGGAGACATCTGGCAACTGCACCGCGACGAGAAGGCACGGTTCTCGTTCGTCGTCAGCGGCAGGTGCTGTCAACTAGAAAACTTCCTTGAGGCGTTTGACTGCTTCGTAGATGCGTTCGTCGGGGACGGTCAGGGAGAGCCTGACGTACCCTTCGCCGGATGGGCCGTACGCGTTCCCGGGCGTGAAGAAGACGCCGGCCCTGTCGAGCACATGGGTCGAGAAGCTGACGGAATCGAAGCCCGCCGGGACCGGCATCCAGATATATATACCGCCCCTCGGGGTAGGCGCTTTCCATCCGAGGGAGTCGAGGAGAGAGACGAGGATGTCCCTGCGCCTTCTGTACAGTTCGACCATTTCCAGCGAGTCGTCCCGGCCGTTGTCCAGAGCGTCCACCGCGGCGAGCTGTATGGGGTTGAAGACGCCGGAATCTATGTTCGTCTTGACCGTGCCGAGCGCCTCTACGATCCGGGCGTTCCCGCACGCGAACCCGATGCGCCATCCTGTCATATTGAACGTCTTGGATAGGGAGTGGAACTCGATCGCAACGTCAATACCGCCGTCAAACTGAAAGATGCTCGGGGCGACGTACCCGTCATACGTGATCTCGGAGTAGGCGTTGTCATGGGCCAGCACGAGGTCGCGCTCCCGCGCGAATTCGATTGCCTCGACGAAGAAGCTTTCCGGTGCGACAGCGCCCGTCGGGTTATTGGGATAGTTGATCCACAGGACCTTCGACCTGGCGGCTATGTCGTCCGGCACCGAGCCGAGGTCCGGCAGGAACCCGTTCTCTTCAGTGAGCGACAGGAAGTGGCTTTCGGCGCCTGCGAGCAGGGTGCCCATCGCGTATACCGGGTAGGAGGGCTCGGGGACCAGCGCGATATCTCCCGGGTCGAGAAGGGCAAGCGCCATGTGAGCAACACCCTCCTTGGACCCCATGAGTGAAAGGACCTCGGTGGCCGGGTCGAGAGCGACGTCGAACCTGCGCTTGAACCATCGTGCCGCCGAATCGCGGAATGTGTCGAGGCCGTAGTAGTCGGGGTAGCGATGGTTCTCGGGGTTGCGGCTCTCCTCGCAGAGCATGTCGACGACGTGCCCCGGGGTAGGAACGTCGGGGTCTCCGATACCAAAGCTTATGACGTCTACGCCCTGTGCCTTTTTCTCGGCTATCTTTCTGTCGACCTCCGCAAAGAGGTACGGAGGTATGCGGTCGAGCTTGCGCGATATCCTCACTCAATCCACCGTCTTTCCGTCGAATACGTGGCGCGCCGGGCCCGTCAGCCGCACGCCGTCCTCCATCCATTCCACCTCGAGGTCGCCACCTGTCAGCGAGACGGTAGCGCGCTTGCCCGCCAGGCCGTTCAGGTTGGCGGCCACGAGAGATGCGCAAGCTCCCGTCCCACATGCCATCGTCTCTCCGACACCGCGCTCCCAGACGCGCATCTCGAGGCGCCCGGGTCCGGCGACTGAGACGATCTCTACATTTGTGTGTTCCGGGAAGAGCGGGTCTTTCTCGACGCGCGGCCCAACTTCGGCGAGGGGGTAATCCCGAACGGATTTCACAAAGAAGACGCAGTGCGGGTTGCCGATCGATACGCACGTGGCGCTGAGCTCGGTTCCGTTTCCCGGGGAAACCGGAACCCCTATTGCTTCTCCCTCCCCCACCATCGGTATCTCCGGCCGGATCCACGTGGGCGATCCCATGTTAACAGTGAAGAGCCCGACACCTCGGGCCGTACGCGCGCCCTGCACCGTCTTTATTCCGGCGACGGTCTCGAGAGTAGCCCCGGTAACATCAAGGAAGCCGCGGTCGAGAGCGAAGAGGAAGATGGCCCTGACGCCGTTGCCGCACATCTGCGCCTCGCTCCCGTCGGCGTTGAAAATGCGCATCGCGAAATCGGCGGTCCGGGATGTCGACATGACTATGACGCCATCGGCGCCGACCCCAGTCCGCCTGTCGCAGAGAGCGTGCACCTTCTCCGGCGTCAGGTCTTCGATACCTGGCGAGCGCGTTCGGTCCAGCATTATGAAATCATTTGCGGTAGCTTCGTACTTGGAGAATTCCATCTATTTAATTCTCGGGTTTGTGAGAGAGGAATTCAAGTATCTGCCGCGCCGTCAGCTCCAGCGAAAGCGCGATCTGCTCGGGGGAGTCTTCCCGCGTGCCTTCTATGCGGAACCACCTGACGCGCGGATCCTTCCTGAACCAGGTAAGTTGGCGCTTGGCGTATTGCCTGGTGCGGGCCTTTATCTCTTCGACCGCTTTTTCGAGGGTCACCAGGCCTTCGAAATACTCGAGCAACTGGCGGTAACCGAGGGCTTCTCCCGCGGTGGTCCCACGCCTGAGACCCACTTTCATCAGGCGAGCGACCTCCTCGGCGAGACCGGCGTCCATCATGGAATCCACGCGCTCCTCTATCATCCGGTACAGGAGCTGGCGCTCCATGTCGAGCCCGGCAACCTTTAGGTCGTACGGCGAGCTGAAATCACTCCACGATGCCTGCCTCTCGGACATGAGCCTGCCGCCTCTTTGTGCGACCTCTATTGCCTTGAGCACCCGTCTTCTGTTCGCTGGTGGTATCTCTCCGGATGCACCAGGGTCGAGGTCCTCGAGGAGCGCGTGGAGCTCGTCTTCCGACATATCCGAGAGCTCCTCCTCTATCTCCACCCTGAACTCGTCCGTGCCCCCCACGTTCGCAAAATCCAGGTCGTCGACGATGGCCCGGTAGTATAGCCCGGAACCTCCTACGAGGAGTGGCAACCTGCCTCGCTCGAGCACGTGAGAAGCCTCGTGGTCGGCCACTTGCTTGAAATGCGCCACTGAGAAGTTGGTGTCCGGGTCGGATATGTCCAGCATGTGGATCGGCACCGCGTGCCTTTTTTCCGCGGAAGGCTTGGACGTGCCTATGTCCATCCCGCGGTACACCTGCATCGAGTCAGCGGAGATTATCTCGGCACAAAGGTCCGGGGCTATCTTGAGGGCGGCGGCGGTCTTGCCTACGGCGGTCGGCCCGACGAGCGCCAGCAATTGGGCGTTCGGCTGCATCCTGATGAACTCCCGTGAGGTGGCGGGTTCGACCATCAGTCGTGCCTGGTCACTTTGAAGCGCTGGAGCTTCACCGGCTCCCCGGGTTTGATGCCTGCCTTCATGCTTGCTATCCGCACCTGGTCCTCCGGCGTATCGACACCTTCAAGGTCGGGCAGCAGGAGACCTGATCTTCCGCGCGAACGTACGATAACTCCGTATACACCGGGGTCGAGATAGCTAATGTCGGGAATGTCCTCGGCGTCGCCCAGGACGTCTACAGAGTACCTTATACTATCGAGTTCGTCGACAGTTACCGGCATGAACCTGGGGTCCTGCGTGGCACTGCTTATGGCGTTGTTCCGTATCTCCTCGGCTATGTTCATGGCGACCGGTTGTATGGTGCCGATGCACCCGCGAAGGTCGCCGTCTTTCTTGAGGCATACGAAGACTCCTGCCTTCTTGTTCTTCAGCTCTTCCGGCGCGTCGCTGACGTCGGGAGCTTCGGTGCCGCTCACGAACGACTCTACGACCTTGCGCGCCAGCTTCGCGTGCTCGCTTTCCTTTTCCTGTTCGGTCATGAAACACACGTCCCTTCAACTACCGGTTGCAGCGCCCAGAGTACGCTCGGGATCGGGTTCACCGGGCACAACCCTGGCCACCATGTAACCCACACCGAAAGTGCCCTCGTAAGAGAGCACCTTGCTTTCAACCGAATAACCGTCAACCGCGCCGGCCAGTGCGAAAATCGACCTCAAGCCGCATTCGCCGGCCTGCTCGACCATGAAAGGGTCCAGCTCGAACAATCGCCTGTACTCGCCACTGTTTATGATCTCGACTATCTGTCGGTCGAACCTCTCTCCGTTGGGATTATATCCGTAAGGCCCGGAATCACTCAGGTAATGCGACATGTCACCGGAGGCTATGAAGACTATCTTTCTTCCGAGGCCGGCCGCGGCTTCCCTGACACAGGTACCGAGCCTGTAATGGTCCCGGTACTCGAGGGATGAAAGGGACAGGCAGACCAGTGGGTACGTCTTCTTCTCGAGAAAATAGAGTGGCACCAGTATGCCATGGTCGAGCTCGCTTCCCTTTGTCATGGGACCATCGCCTGACTTTTTGACCCTGATGCCGGCTTCGCCGGCGGACCTGATTATCGCCTCTGACAGTTCGAGGTCCGGCTCGGCCCTCACTATCACGCTTGCGGCGCCGAACGACCTGAAGGAGCCTTCGAGATGAGGTGCCACCTTTACGGCGAACGCATCGGTGAAGATCGGCGTGTGGGGAGACATGATGACTATCGTGTCGGGATCGATCGACTCGATTTCGGCAGCAAGATATCCGAGCGCGCGGCCGGTCTTTTCAACCTTCAGGGCCTCGCGCCCGCCGACCTCCGGGACCAGGATGGGCGGATGTGGGGTCACACAACAAAGCTGTAGATATTCCATGGGCATCGCAGGCACCCCCTTCGCTGTGGACGCTACTTTTCTTTTACTATTTCGAGCGCGGAACTCCTCACTTTTTCGAAAGCCTCCCGGCTGCGGGCTTCGATGTAGACCCGGACCAGCGGCTCAGTGCCCGAGGCGCGCACCAGCATCCACGTCTGGTCCGCCGTCACCACCTTGACGCCGTCCCTGAGGTCGGCCCTGACGACTTCCTCGCCAGCGAGCTCGGCGGGAGGATTGTCGCGCAATGAGACCATGAGCTCTTCCTTGCGAGCCTGTGGTATGGGAATGTCGATGCGTTCGTCGAAGCAGGGGCCGAACTCTCTATAGATATTGTCGAGAAGTTCGGACAGTGGTTTCTTGAAGCGGGCCGCTATCTCTATGAGGATCAGCCCGGCGATCAGGCCGTCCTTCTCGGGAATATGTCCCGCTATGCTCATGCCGCCGCTCTCTTCGCCACCAAGTATTATCGTCTTTTCGCGCATCAGTTCGCCGATGTACTTGAAACCGACAGGGGTCTCGAGCACGCGGCAACCGTTGTGCTCGGCAATGGTATCCAGCATGTGGGTCGTCGCAACCGTGCGCGCCACCGCACCGCCGGTCGGTTTGTAAGTGAGCAGGTACCAGAGCATCAGCGTCAGTGCCCTGTTTGGAGTGAGATACACGCCTAACGAGTCGATGACACCGAACCTGTCGGCGTCACCATCGAGCGCTATGCCCACATCCGCCTTGTTGTCTAACACCGCCTTCTTGAGGTCCTGCAGATTTTTCTCAGTGGGCTCGGGGAGCCACCCACCGAACTCGGGATCCAGGTGGCAGTGCAGCGGTATCACGTAGACGGACATGTGATAGAGGGTGCGCATGAATATGTTCTGTCCGGCGCCGTACATCGGATCGAACAGTACTTTGATCTCCGAGTGCTCGATTACCTGTGTCTCGACGAGTGAGAGGAGTTGCCTGATGTACTGGTTGCCGACATCGAGCTTCCTGACAGGCCCGAGGGTGCGCCCGGTGGGCGGTTCAGTTTCCCCGGATTCAAGGATCTTTCCGATCTCCCATTCGATATCGTCCGTGATATCGGGGGTAGCGGGCCCGGCATAGTGGGGAATAAACTTTATCCCGTTGTAGTTTGGCGGGTTATGGCTTGCGGTCAACATTATCGCGCCGGCTGCACCCGACTCCAGAACCGCGAAAGCGGCCTGGGGGGTCGGGCAGAACGTCTCGTTCTTGAGGGCCGCGATGCCGTTCCTTGCCAGGATGTTGGACACGAGGTCCGCAAAAGGCTCGGAGTGCGCGCGTGTATCGTACGCCACCACGCAACCTTTCTGTGCCATCTGTTTCTGGTAGAGGTAGTTGGCGATCCCTTGCGTGACGATGGCCACCTTCTCCTTGTTGAAGTCCGTGTCCACGGTCGAGCGCCAACCATCGGTGCCAAAAGAGATATCTGGCAATTCTATTCCTCCCGAATTCCGCGCCCGCAGAGCGCGCGGATTCCTAAACGGCTGTCTGCTTTATTTCCGCCTCGTACTCGTCGAGTATCTCGATGCAGTCTTCCTCGTTCTTGCCCTCGGCGTAAACGTGCAGCACGGGCTCCTCGTGGTCCGGGAGTATCAGAACCCATCGCCCGCCGCCCCATGAGATCTTGATACCGTCCGTAGAGTCGACCTCGGGACCCTGGTGAGTCTCGATGAGTTGCCTCATTATGGTGCCTTTGTTCTCCCAGGACGTGAACACCTGGCGGTGCATCACGAAGTATTTCGGGAGCGCCGAGACCACGGCGGAAAGGCTCTCGCCCCGGGTGGCGAGCATCTCCAGCAGTTTTCCGAACGCCATCATCGCATCAAAAGCGGGCATGAAGTCAGGGAACATTACGCCGCCGTCCCCTCCCCCGGCGAATACGACTCCCTCCTCGCGGGCCACACCCATGAGGTTGGACTTGTCGACGCGAGTCCGAATCACATCGAAACCGCGCTCGTTAGCGATGCGCTCTATCACTGAGGGTTGGTCGACCGGCACCGCAATCTTGCCGGGAGGCTCTACGTGGGCGGTGACGAGCTCGACCATCGCAACCAGCAGCTCGGTGCCGACGAGCATGTGCTCGCGGTCGTCGACGACCGCGAGGCGCTCTGCCCCGTTATCGAACAGCAGCCCCAGGTTGGCACTGAAGCTTCCGACCACTTCGCCCAATCGCAGTAGCGAATCCTGGAGCTTCGGGCGCGCGCTGAGGAGGCGTTTCTCGTCGGTGTAGGCATTCAGGCTGAGGACTTCGCACCCCAGCTTTCCCAGAATTGCCGGCATGATAAGAGAAGCGGGGCCGTATCCGTAATCGAAAACGACTTTAAACGCCGAGTGTTTTATGGTCTCAACGTCCAGCTTCTCTTCGAGTGCCGTCGTATAGGCCTCACGCGCACGCGCGGGATAGTAGATTTCGCCGAGCTCTTCCAGGAAACCGCGGCGGAACTCGCTGCGCGAATAAATGCGCTCGACGGTGCGCCTCGCGTTGAGGTCCAGGTCCCTCCCATGCTCGTCGAAAAAGCTGATGTCCAACCACTGTGGGTCGCGCTCGCTGGTCCGTATGTCAACCCCTCCCTGGTCACTGTGACTCTCGACCGTGAACCGGTTTACCGGTACCGTATTTATCTCGAGGTCGCGGCAGTGGACGCCGGATGCGTTGGCGCCCGCCATGAAGGCACGCTTGATAATCCTCGCGGCGCGGGTGCCGTCACGGCTGGTCACGACCTGCGCGTTTATAGGGAGCATGGAGCCGTAAGCCATGCCTAGTCGCACCGCCATCTCGGGAGTGATATCGACGTTGATGAGACCGGACACACCTCGCTTGCCGAAGAGGGCGCGCACTCCACGAGATTCCCAGATTATGCTGGAATTAATAGTTGCTCCGGAATCAACGGTCTTGAACGGGAACACCAGGACGTCGTGATTGATTATCGCGTTGTCGCCGATGAGGCAATCGTCGCCGAGGACCGCGCCCTCGTCAATCCGGGCACCGGATTTGACATCGCAGTTGCGTCCGATGATCGTGCCGCGTATGTGACAGGAGGGGCCGATATACGTGTTGTCCATAACAATTGAGCGATGCACGAAGTTATCGTGCTTGACGACGACATTGTCTCCAAGCACGCTGTATTCTCTTATCTTGCAGCCCTCTTCGATCTTCACGTGATTGCCAACCAGCAGCGGGCCCGAAAGTTTGGCGTTCTCGTTGACGTCAGCGCCGTCACCTATCCAGACGTTGTTCTCGAGACGGTGTCCGGGCACCTGGATGTCAACTAGCCCGTCGAGGATATCGCGATGGGCCTCGAGGTACTGCTGATGGTTTCCAACATCGGTCCAGTAGCCTTCGGCTGTATAACCGAAAAGCGGCAGGCCATTATCGAGCAGATGCGGGAACAGTTCTTTTGAAAAATCGTAGGGCCTGTCGTCCGGAACCATGTTCAGGACTTCCGGCTCGATGATATATATGCCCGTGTTTATCGTATCCGAGAAGACCTCGCCCCAGCCCGGCTTTTCGAGGAATCGCACTATCCTGCCCTCGTCGTCAGTGATGACCAGGCCGAAATCCAGCGGGTTCGGTGCCTTCTTGAGGACTATCGTAACCATGGCTTCCCTCTCTTTGTGGTAGAGGGCCGCCGCGGTCAGATCGATATCGGTCAGGGCATCACCGCTGATCACCACGAAAGGTGAGTCCAGAAAACTGCGCGCGTTTCGCACGCTTCCCGCCGTCCCGAGCGGACTTTCTTCGATGACGTAGTTCATGTCTACGCCCCAGGTCGAACCATCACCGAAATAGTTGCTGATAACGGTGGGCAAGAACTGCAGGGTCACGACTATCTGTTCGAGCGAATGGCGCTTCAGCAGCTCGATGATGTGTTCCATAAGTGGTTTGTTGACAACCGGCACCATCGGCTTGGGCTGGTTGCTCGTCAATGGCCTCAGGCGCGTTCCCTGGCCACCGGCCATCACCACAGCCTTGAGGTCCGACTTCTCGACATCGTTCACTGGGACCCCTTTCCGGGCGCAATTCAGGCCGATGATTCGGCCGGCGCCGCCTCTCCAGGATTCCCTTCCTTTTCCTCGCGCAACAGTTGAATGACACGTGCCACGTAGATGCCCCCCGACAGCAGGGAAAGAACTGTCCCTGCCATGAACACCCAGAGTCCCCATGTCTGCCACGAGGACCAGGTGGTGAAGGAGTAACCATTGAAGCCGGCCTGAAATCCGGTGCCGGGACGGGGTGAGAGAATCAGCATGCTCAATGCAACAAACAGGGTGGCGGTCGCAACTTTTCCCGTCCAGTGGACGGCCACCTTGCTGGCGTCGATTTTCTTGACGAACGGGTAGCCCGCAACCATCAGCAGGTCACGTCCGAGGATTAGGATCATAAATAGTAACGGGATGAATCCCATGACATAGAGCGTTATGAGAGTCGCCCCTATGAAAAGCCTGTCCGCGAGCGGGTCGACCATGATCCCGAACTGCGAGACTATGTTCATCCGCCTTGCGATCTGGCCGTCGAACCAGTCGGTGACGGCGCCGAAGACGAAAACGGCCAGGGCTGCGTACATGAAAGCGTTGTTCGTGTTCGACAGGACCATGAACACCACGAAGACGGGCGTCATGAACACGCGCAACAACGTCACGATATTTGCCAGGTTTTTCTTGAGAAACTCCAAAGAACCTCCCTGGTGTCATTAGTAGAATTCCCGGTTGAGTCAGTTTACCACAACAATGAGCCAATAGAACTCGCCTCAACTCTACACGAGAACTGACCAAGCTTCAGCAGGGTTTCTGGAGTTACTATACCAATCCCGCCGCCCCCATTACCGCGGGGAAGCAGGCACTAGTCGGAGAACCCACCGATCGTATCCGTGCCCGCTCCCCTTGTGTTCCAGTACATGGCGCGTTCTACGATTATTTTATTCCCGGCTGTCTTGCAGTGGACCATTATGGACGCACGGGAACCGGGGAGCATGTCTCCCATGGAATAGCTCTTGCGGCTATTGGCCGGCACGGTGTCGGAGAAGGTCACGTTGCCGGCGCCGGTGGGGGTCATGTAGGTGATTTCGACATCCACTGCCTTGCCGTTCGGGTTCTGGACAAGCGTCCATGTTTCATGCCCGCTGGAGCTCTGACCGTCAGGAAGGTAAAAAGTAGAGTGCGGCTCGGAGATGCCGATCGAATCGTGGCATGCTTCGCCGAGGGCGGTGTTGCCGCCCCAGTACATCGCTCGCTCGGCGATCAGCGGGAGCGTGCCGTGGACATGTGTCGAAAGGTCTTTGGCCGGAACCACGCTGTTGACCTCGATGGTCTTACGCGAGTTCGCGGGCATCGTGAACGGGTCCTGCTTAACCGGGCCTTCGGGCGTCATATATGTGACGGTTACCGTGTTCCGGGCGTTGTTCGGGTTTTGTACCAGCACGTACGTCTTGAATCCCCAGTCGGTCGTGCCTTCAGCCAGGTAGTATTCCCTGGACGGAGACGTCGTGCCCGTCGAATCATGTCCCTCACGTCTATTGTTGCGGTACATCGCACGCTCGGGAATCACCGGCACGCTGGCCTCGACTTTAATGGATGCATCCGCGGCCCCAATGTCGTCAGCCATGTTGAAAGATGCGCGCGAGTTCGCCGGTATCGTCTTTGTGGCATGTTTGGGTCCGACGCCCTCCACCATATATGTCACCGTGCAGGTAGCCGACTTTGAGTTGGGGTTCTGGATGAGGAGCCAGCATTCGAATCCCCAATCCGAGGAGCCTTCCGGAAGGTACCAGGTCGTTGCGGGCGACGTGACGGCAATCGCGCTGTGGGCTTCCGGTGAAGGTGCGCCTCTGCCGGTCCACGTCATGGTGCGGTCCACCACTATCTGGCGTCCTTCCCGGCAGGTGACCTTCGTGGAGAAGTCGGTGCTCCCCAGGGTCGCTCTCGGGTAGACTGTGGCCTGGCTCTGCGGTGCGAGGTTTACCGAGGGGCCTTTGACCGGGCCGGCCTTAGTCATGTATGTCAGATCCGCGGTGGCTTGATTGGAGCCGGGGTTCTGGATACTGATGTAAGTGTCGAACCCCCAGTCGGTAGTCCCTTCGGCGAGGTACCAACTCATTGCAGCCGTACTCGTACGCGTGAACTTGAATATGACCGGTTTTTTTCCTATGGCCGCGGAGGCGACCGTCAGCTTTCCGTCGGAAGCGCGGGATACGCCGGGTGCCTGCGATGAGGTTCCTGTATTAGGGTCGATCACCACAGCGTTAGAGTAAGTCGGATCGTTTAGAGTGAACGTCAACCAGTCACCCGCGTCGTCGGATTTCCAGGCGCCCAGCACAAGGCTGCCGTCAGACAGGCTGAACGCATGCGTCTCAAGCGTTTCAGGCGCCGAGCACTTGAATGTCGCGATGCCCGTCGCTCTCGCGGTTGCTCGTCCGAAGACGCTCTCGAACGTCCTGTAATAGTTATACGAAGCCTTGGCGGTGAGATCGTTATGAAGGAGCCCGAAGTAATCCGCGTAGTTGCTTTCCTCGTCAAACGCGTCATACCAGATCACGCGGTCCACATCGGTATCAGCGTAGTTGATGAGCGATCTCAGCATGTAAGATGCCTGCGTGCTCTGCGAAACACCCGGGGGGTAGGCATCAGGCTGGACGTCATACGTAGTCCAGCCGAATTCGGTTATCCATATCTCGAGGCGTTTCGCCGTATGTTCGGCGATGAGCGAGCGGACCCACGATACGAGTGTCCTGCAGAGGCTCTCTTTTGGCGCGTAACCAGTAGGCGGGCCAACGGTCTCGACGTAAGGATGGTACGCTATCGCATCCACGTAATCCGCGATCCCCGCGTTCAGGCAAGCGTCCATGAAATCCGAGCCAAGGCCCGCCAGGCCGCCCATCACTATCTTTGCGGCGGGGTCGGCGGCACGGATCATCGGAGATGTCGCCTTCACCAGGGTCATATACGCGGAGGCGTCGGGAGAGGGCTGCCAGAACTGGTCGATGTTTTCCTCGTTCCAGATCTCCCACGCCGAGACCTTTCCACGGTACCGCGTGCTAACCGCGGTCACGTATGCCTGCCAGTCCGTGACGTGGTCCGCGGCGGGCGGGTATATCGGCAGGAAGTTCCCTCCGTTTGCCCAACCGGGGGTGAAGCCCAGGATACCGAGCACCTTGACCCCGTGGTCCTGCGCCTCGTTGACCGCGCGGTCTGTACCGGTGAAGTTTATGGCCTGGCCCTCAAAAGGTTGCATGTCCGACCACGCGAAAACGCAACGCACCCATCCGGCACCTGTGCTCTTTATCTTCGAGACGACGCTGTGAGCGAGGGAGCTACTGTGAAGAGGAAGGTGTGAATCGGCTATCCCGAACCTGCCCGCAAAGGTCGTTGCACCCACGGGCGTGGAGTCGGATGTCGCGGCCGCAGCTTTCCCGGCGACCGACAATGAAGCGCACAAGAGCACGAGGATAAGGATGAGGCAGACGATGCCGCCGATAGTCCTGGAATATGTCCTTCTTCCCATCAAATCCTCTATTACGTTTGAAATCGCGCCCGCAAGTACTGTTAAGAAGATTATCGGCCAAATCTCTATTCTGACAACTAGACTCACAAGATTAGGAAGAAAGTGCTATCTGGCCGTCCGGCGGGGGGTAGATGGTTATAGACCGTCAAATGCTCCGGGGCGAAACCTGGACCTCCAGGTCTCCCTCATCGGAGAGCTCCCAGTCCACGGTCGACTCAAGGTCGAACGCCATCTCGAAGAGGCCCTGGACCATCCCGATGGTCATCAGGTGACCGGACACGTTGTTAATACGCATTTTCAGGCCATTGGAGCCTATCTTTATCTCCCGCAGGTTGCCCAGGCCGCTCAATGCGAGCTCGGCGCGCAGGTAACCCTCGTCATTCACTTCCGAGATGGAATAGAAACCTGTCTTTGTGAATTCCTTCTGCGCCTCGACCACCACCCGTGGGATGGTCTCGCCCAGCTCGGCCTCGAGCGCCCGGAACAGGGAATCCACCAGCTCAAAACCCAGAAGGGCCATGCGCCTGCCGGTGTGCCCGTTCATTATGAGGCCGTTTTCCACATCCCAGTTGTAACCGGTAAAAGCCTTGGGGCAACCGCAAGTCCCGCAGCGGTCCAGCTCGATGTCTCCGTCCTTGCGGTGGTACTCCCCAAGCTCTAGCTTCTCCTTAAGGACTTCCGGATATTCGGTCCAGCGCGATGTTAACTCATACAGTCCGGGTGATATTTCCTCATAAGTGATAGAGTGCTCGCCTCCCGCAACAACGGATACCGCGCCCGCGCGAGAGCCCCCGCAGCCTCGGGTAAGGAGAAAGGCTTCAGGATGCGTATTCTCGAGTAATCGTCGGCGTCATACTCGCAGCGCGCATCCATGAACTCGTATTTCCCATAGCCCATTATCTGACACAGAGTTATCGTTGAGTCGACGAAGTTCTGCTGCGCCACCGGGTTATCCAGGATCATCTCCTGTACTTCTTTGGCGATGAGCTGGTCAAGGTAGAGATGTGTTCCCCTGGAGGTAATATTAATAATGAGCCTCTCGATGGGCATGCCGATGATATCGCCCACGTTCTTGAAAAGCGGGTCCAAATTCTCACATTCGATGATTCCAACGCGCACGGCGTGGTTCGCACTCTGGACGACATCACCGTTATTCAGCCATGAGTGGCCCTGATAGAAAGGTTCAGGAACCTTGCATTCCTCGCACAACTTTACCTCTAACATGACTCACCTGCTGTATTCATCCACGTGAATATCCTGCACTCCCGTCCTTAATCAAGTAATCGGCAT
>DATCGY010000012.1:0-4538 GCA_036508635.1 Candidatus Anoxymicrobiaceae bacterium | reverse complement strand
CGACTCTTCCGAGTCATACGGGCTGGAGGCGGCGGGTCTTTTCTTTTCTGTGGCGCTTTCCGTCGGGTCGCCCCGCCTGGACGTTATCCAGCACCCTGCCCTTTGGAGTCCGGACTTTCCTCGAGGCTCAAGGCCTCGCGGCCACCCGGATGACTGTCCCCGATTTGATTGTAGCACTTCCCAGCCCGCTGCTCCCCATCCCCGAAGACGTCACATCGATCTGAGACGCCTCCCCCACTCGAGTCTTAAGAATAGTCGATTCGGGGGTATTTGCTATTTGCATATATTATGTTATTAATAAAATCGGTACTGGGTGGACACGGAACCGCAGGTGATGCCCGGTCGCACTCGCCGGGCGAGCGACTCATTTTTGGGAGCAGGGCCTCTACATAGGGAGGGCGGTATGCGCAAGAGCCTGAAAGCCGTTGCCATTGTCCTCGCGATCCTGATCATCTTTCCTACCGTGGCTTTTGCACGCCCGGTGAAAAAAGCGCCACCCCGCAAAACCGGCTCCACTACCACCACCGCTTACAACATCAAGAAGGTCGACGAGGGCTGGACTATGAGCGATGGTGCGAAGCTCCCGGTCAGCGTCTACTGGCCAGTTCAGAAAACCCAGGGTGAAACGTTCCCCGTGGTCGTGTTCGTGCACCCATGGGACACCAACAAGTCGATATACGACGGACTCGCTCCAAAGTACGCGAGCAGGGGGTACGTGGGAGTGACCTACACCGTTAGAGGATGGTTCGCGGCGGAAGGCACGATCAACTGCATAGATCCAGACTACGAGATGAAAGATCTGAGCACGATCATCACTCTCGTTGGCCAGGACGCCAGGTTCCCCGTAGCCAAAGACTCCATCGGCCCGGTAGTAGGGGTCACGGGCTACTCGATGGGAGGCGTTCACAGCTTCCTAGCGGCTCCACGGCTGAACCCGAGAGCGGGCGACCCGGGGGACCCGCGGATCCGGGCGGTCGTCCCCATGCATGGCGGAGCCGACCTGCTCACCTCCATCTACCCCAACGGCGCGGTGAAGTTCTTCTGGGCGACGATGCTGGTCGCGGGAAGCTACATGGGCAGCTTCGCGGGCGCGATGCTTAACGTGCTATCCGTGCTGACGGACCCCGATACGGATGCATGGCAGAAGCTCTCTTCTGTCATGAGCCTCATGTCAAGCTGGAAGGGCCTCGTTAACAACGTTTCTCCGGAGCTCGCGAGGATCTACGCGATAGCCACCCAGAGACAAGAAGCTTACGAGGAAGAGGCCAAGATGTACCTGAAGAAGAGGTCGGCGAGGTGGTGGTGCGACGAAGAGCTGGACGGCAAGATTGAGCATCCGATCACTGCGCCCATGCTGATCGTCGCGGGTTTCAACGACGACCTCTTTATCCCCAACGAAGGCCTCGGCGTGTTCTCATCGATGATATCCGCGCCTCATCGCATGATCATCGAGAACCACGGGCACATTGGTGGAATGGACATGCCGATCAACCTCGGCCAGCCCAAAGACCCCGAAAAAGAATGGATCATGCAGGAGGTGTCCAACTGGTTCGACCATTTCCTCAAGGGTGCCAGCAACGGCGTAGAGCAGGAGCCCGCTATCACTTACTATCGCGACTGGGGATCCACGCGCTACGGAACGGCGAGCCAGTGGCCACCGGCGGGAACGAAGGATGTGTCCTACTACCTCGGCAGCGCCACCGGCTTCAGGCAGGGGACTCTTACGACCGAGCCGTCCGTGTCAGCGGCCCCGGACCTGCTCCTGAACACCGGCTTCTCCGGCTCGATATCGGTTCCCTACATCAACGACGCGGCCGCCATGGTTGGTGGACAGGACATGGCGATACCGGAAAACATTTCCCTGCTCGACATGCCGTACCAGCATTACACCTACGACGCGGCGCCCGTGACGTCCGATACGCGTGTCGAAGGAACGCCACGCGTGGTCCTGACGTACCAGTCGTCAAACCAGTTCACCCAGATCATCCCACGGCTCTATGACGTTGCCCCCGACGGCACAAGGACCTTGATATGCCGCGGGTGGTACGAGGGCAACAACAAGAACGCGTGGAGCCGGATAACGACGGCGGGAGCGCCGATCGAGATGGTTGCCTGCTCTCACATGGTAAAGGCGGGTCACAAGATCGAGCTCGAGCTTCGCACTTCCGACATGATAGAGACGTGGCCGCTGTGGGGGCTGTCGTTCATCAATATCTTCCATGACAACCCGTCGCCGTCATGCGTGATCGTACCTGTCAACTCCCAGTAGGCCAAGCGGCCGTCATAGCAACGACCCGCCCCGGACCCCGTCCAGGTGCGAGCGCTCGTTCATGGTCTCGAGGTTCGAGAACTTGCCACTGTAATTGAGCACTGAGACCGACGCGAGGTCCACTGTCAGGCGGAAGATGTTTCCAAGCGGAAGGCCAAGGACGCCGGCGATAATGGCTCGAATAGGCCCGCCGTGGCTGGAGGCCACGATGTTTCCGTCGGGGTGACGCGTGGTCACCTCGCCCAGCCACGCCATCGCGCGCTCCTGGACGGCAATGAGCGACTCGCCGCCCGGGACCGTCACCGAGCTCGGGTCCGCGATCCATTTCTTGAGTATCTCTCCGTCTTTCTTGACTATGTCCTGCATCATCTCTCCGTCCCACCGGCCGAGGTCGATCTCGCGGAGTCGCTCGTCGACGATGACCTCCAGGCCGTGCTCGCAGCTCACGAGCGTCGCTAGCTCGAGACACCTGGAGAGCGGGCTCGAGTATATGACGTCGGCTTTGCTCTCTTTGAGAAGGGTCGCAACTCGCTTTGCCTGCTCTTGACCGAACTCGTCGAGCGGAACGTCGGTCATCCCGGCGTAGCGGCCTTGCTCGTGCCATGCCGTGCGTCCGTGCCGGACCATGATGACTTTACTCAATGCAGCTCCTTGGTGAGAGAATACGCATATTATACAAGACCGGATGCAACCGCTCCTCCCCCATCACGGCTGGTATAGTTCTCCGGTTGATAATCGAAAGCACGCGGCGGGTGGTGAGCCCTCAGGGCTGTTCGCCGGACGGCCCGGTCTCGCGCGGGCGAGCGATCCACTTCCTCCCGCTCCTCCCGCCCGGGTGTTGTTCAGATCCACTGTCTGAAAAAAACTGAATATTGCGTTTACATGGTCAAAGGCAGTAACTATAATCCTACGCAACGGTCAATTAGGCTATCTGATATGAAGCTTGAGCAAAAGCCGCGCCAGCGGCGGGGGTCGGGCGTGTCGGTGGGTGCGTCACCGGGATAGAGGCCGGTGGCAAGCCCGATAGCGCGTGTCTGTTCCGGGGGGGGCACAGGCAGGCCGCGAGTTCTGCGATCAACATCGCGGAGAGGGGGAGCAGCATGGGCAGGAGCAAGAAGAGTTTCGACCGGGTCCTGAGTATGTACAAGCACAGGCGTTTTGCTTTCAAATCAACCAATATACCGATACTCAAAACGTTGGGGAAGCGCGTACTTCCCCCTGATTCAATAACCCTCAGCTACATCCCGGTCAACGAGAACCTGGAGCTGCCACCCGGGACGGTGGCGCCTGCAACGATCATCGAGAACTTCATCCGTGAGGCAAGCGATCACCTGATCCTTTCTCGATGCCCGTGCCGCAGCGAGAACCACTGCGAGAAGGCCGACCCTTACTTCGGATGCACTTTCCTCGGCCCCGCCGTGAAAGATGTGAACCCCGAGGTCGGACGCATGGTCACGGCCGAGGAAGCTATCGAGCACCTGCACCAGGCCACCGAGATGGGGCTCGTGTCCTGCGTCGGCAAGTTCAAGGGCGACGCTATAATGCTCGGAGTCAGGGACCACGAACACCTGATGACGATATGCCACTGCTGTACGTGTTGCTGCATAAGCAACTGCATGCCGCTGGCATCAAAAGAGGCTCGCGATATGCTCGTCAAGCTCGAGGGGGTAAACGTCGAGATAACGGAAGAGTGCAATGGCTGCGGCCTTTGCGTGAAAGCCTGCATCTTCGACCAGATCACGATTACAGACGGCAAGGCGGTAATAGGCGTCGAGTGCAAGGGCTGCGGGCGCTGCGCCACCGCATGCAAGCGCGACGGCGTTCGAATAACCATCGACAACCCCGACTACGTGGAGCAGTGCATGTCACGCATCGGGGCCCTGGTCGAGCTGAAGTAGAGGGGCTCGGGGTACGTTTTTTCCTCGAGGTCCTCGTGGAAAGAGCGATCTGTTTCAGATTTAAGTCCACTGCGGAGTTCGACGGAAAAAAGTACCCCTCGCCCTGCTCTTAAGTTCAATAAGAAGACTTTGATCGCGCAAGCCGGGTCAAACATAAATTTGCGTTCTTACTTATTGAGTCGGGCCTCTCGGGTACTGCTCTTCTTTGCTTGTTGAGCCGGGTCTCTCAAGCCTGGTTCCGGGCGGCCTGAGAGGCTGCCTTCAAGGGCGGCGCCGAACCTCCCCCACCCCAACATAAGCCTCTCCGCAATCGCCGAACCCAGGTGGGAAACCCATCGAGGGTGGCTGTTGGATATACCCCCTTCCGGACC
>DATCGY010000011.1:0-12067 GCA_036508635.1 Candidatus Anoxymicrobiaceae bacterium | reverse complement strand
TACCTCGTGCGGGGTAGATCCGGTGACCAGGCCGGGAACGCCGCGATGAAATCGATCAACAAGGGCTTCTACACTTCGGCGGCCATCTGCATCGTCGCTTTCGCGCTGCTCGCGCACTTCTACATGCACGAGTGGAGGGCGTTCTTCTCCGTCGCGGTTGGCATCCTGCTCGCGATAACGATCGACGAGCTGACAAGGCATTTCACCGATCCGAACCACAAGCCGGTAAGGGAGATAGCTCGCTCCTCTACAACAGGTACGGCGACCCTGCTGCTCCAGGGACTCTTCGTCGGGTTCGAGTCCACGGTGTGGTCCATACTCGTGATAGCGGCCACAATACTGTCCGCGGTGATCATCTACCATGGCCAGCCCGTCACGTACGTCCTCTACGGGGTGGCGATGACCGGCATAGGCATGCTGACCCTGACGGGCAACA
The DNA here is from genome assembly GCA_036508635.1 of Candidatus Anoxymicrobiaceae bacterium. Taxonomy (GTDB): domain Bacteria; phylum Actinomycetota; class Geothermincolia; order Fen-727; family Anoxymicrobiaceae; genus FEN-727. The sequence continues at coordinate 11,631 of DATCGY010000011.1, read as the reverse complement.
ACGTCGCCATGGACTCGTTCGGGCCCATCGCCGACAACGCGAACGGGATCGCCGAGATGGCGGGTATGGAGGGAAAGTCCCGGCAGATACTCGCGGACCTCGACGCCGTGGGCAACACCACGAAGGCGATCACCAAGGGCGTTGCGATAGGGTCCGCGGTCATCGCGGCGGTGGCGCTGTTCGGCTCATTCCTGACGGACGTCTCACTGGCGCAGGTCCGAATGCACGTTCCCACCTCCTCCAGGCTGCTTTCGACGGGCATAAGGGTGTCCACGCCGAAGGTCTTCATCGGCCTGCTTATCGGAGGGGCCATCCCGTGGCTCTTCAGCGCTTTGACGCTGAACTCGGTCTCGCGCGCGGCCTCGCTCATCGTCAATGAGGTGCGGCGGCAGTTCAAGATACTCGGTTTGATGGACGGAAAGGTTGACCCCGACTACAGGAAGGTCATCGCGATATGCACGTCCGCGGCACAGAAAGAGCTCGTGGGGCTCGGATTGCTTGCCCTGCTGACGCCGATCATCGTAGGCCTGGTGCTGGGCGTGGAGGGGCTTGGGGGATTCCTTGCGGGTGCTATCGTCTCGAGCCAGTTGCTCGCGGTCTTCATGTCCAACTCCGGCGGAGCGTGGGACAACGCCAAGAAGCTCGTGGAGGATGGACTTTACGGTGGCAAGGGCTCCGAGTCGCATAAGACCGCCGTCGTCGGGGACACCGTGGGCGACCCGCTGAAAGACACCGCCGGTCCCGCGTTGAACCCGATGATCAAGGTCATCAACCTGGTCGCCCTGCTGTCAGCTCCAATCCTCATCAGGTATACGGCTTTCAGCGCCGGGCTCGTGGCGGTCGTCGTGGGGCTCACTGCCGCTGTGGGCGTCTCGATATGGTACTCGCTGCGGACCGGCGAGAAGGAGTTCCAGCAGGTAGGTGCGGTGGCCGAGTGGATGGAGGAGAAGAAGAGAGCCTCGGTGGGAAGCACGCCTGTCGAGGAGCCCGAGATCGGCTGGCTGAGTCCCGATACGCCTTTCTCGTGGTCAACTGAGAGCGTCTATCACATAGAAGGGGATTCTTACGCGTTGAAGGGCAGCGACCGCACCGATTCCTGACCGGCTGACGAAGCCGACTTACTTACTGTTGTTCTGAAGGCTTTGACCCCACCACACGATACACGAGTCGGGATTCGCCACGAACTTGTCCGGGCTCATCACCCAGAACTCGGTGCGGGAAAGCATCTTTGAATTGCCCCCGCGGGGCGGGCCGGAGAGCCCGACGATAATGACATTCTGCCCGCCGAAGAGAGCTTTCTCCGCATAGCACGGTAGCAATACGGGCTCAGATACCTGTATGTAGGAGATCATTGCTTCGAGTGTGGGGCCGTCGCCGCCGAGCTCCACGAACAGGTCGGCAAGCTTCTGGCGGAAAAGGATGCGGAGGCTGACAGCGTCGGAGAGGGTGTACCGCTGGGCGAACTGCTTCTTGATATCGAGGCCTTCCGCCATCGTCTTCATCGAGCCGTTGTCGTAGTTGTTGGACGTAGCGCGCGCGACGGGCATGACGAGTGAACCAACCGGGGGCGTGGGGGTCTGATCGGCCACGCTGGTCTTGGTGAGCCCCTCGGCGCCACCAGAGGAAGACACAGGCGTGGTAGTGCTGCCGTTCTGCGAGACCTTCGGGTTTGGAGCCTTGCCACCGGTGAACAGGCCGACCACTATCGCGAGGCCCACGAGGACCGCGGTTGCGATGCCGGCCGCCGTTATCACTCGGGGGGAACGAAAGAAGCCGCCTGCCGACGCCGAAGCGCTCTGCGACTTCAGTGTTGATAGCGTTCGCCGGGAAGCGTCATCTGGCATGGACACCCGTTCGAGCTTATCCAGCGCCTCCCTGGAAACCTCCAGCATGCCGAGCAGCGCGCGGCAATCCTCGCACGACTCCAGGTGAAGCCCTATCTCATCCCGACGTGCCCGCGAAAGGCCGCCATCCGCGTATTCGACTAGTGTTTTTTTTGCCCGGCGGCAATCCATTCCCTTACCTCCAACAACCGGTTAGACGGGCCGCCTACCTCCATTGTTCCTTGTGTGTTTCAAGAATTTCAGCGAGTTTTACCCTGCCTCTGAAAATCCTGGACTTGACCGTGCCTACCGGGAGTCGCAACATGCTCGCGACTACGCGGTATTCGAGTCCCTCCAGCTCGTGGAGCACCAGGGGGGCTCTCAGGTTCATGGGCAGGTCCATCAAGGCCTGCTGGACGAGCCTCTGCGCTTCAGAAGCGATGGCGCTGCTCTCCGGCTGAGGGCTGTTGGAAGTGGCGTAGAGCATCTCGTGTGGTTCGGCACCGTCGCCGTCCTGGCTCAGGAGCTCCGGGCTGCGCTTCTTTGTGCGCATGTAATCGCGCGCCCGGTTGACCGTGACCCTGTACAGCCATGTGGAGAAAGATGAGCGTCCCTGGAACGAACCGATCTTGCGCATCACCTGGAGAAAGACCTCCTGAGTGAGGTCTTCCGCGTCGGCGGCGTTGCCGGTCATCCTGTAAGCCAGTGAGAAAACCTGGTTCCGGTACTTGTTGAATATGGTCTCGAGGGCGTCCTGGTCGCCGGCCTGGGCGCGGCTCAGCAGTTGTTCCTCCGCCCGGAGGCCCTCTTCGTCGGGGTTGCTCATGGCAGCGATTATACCATTGCGGGCTATACCATTGCGGGCCTGCGCACTACGCGTCGGCAGGCAGGGACAGCGCGCCGGCCGAGGCGATGTGGCCCTGTTTGCCTGCCCGTGAACCGTTGGGCTAATATTTGTTAGGCCCGCCAACGGGTCTTTGTTTGTGTTTCGGAGGATGTATGGCAGAAAAGAGATTGATGACCGGGAACGAGGCGGTTGCGCTCGGCGCCTACCACGCCGGGGTCGCGTTCGCCTCGGCGTATCCAGGGACTCCTTCGACGGAGATACTCGAATCGTTCTCGAAGCTTGACGGGGTCTACGCCGAGTGGGCGCCGAACGAAAAAGTGGCGCTCGAGGCCGCGATTGGGGCGTGCCTCGGCGGCGTGAGGTCTCTCGCGGCGATGAAGCACGTAGGGCTGAACGTGGCGGCTGACCCATGGTTTACCGCCCCGTATATCGGGGTATCCGGGGGTCTGGTGCTGGTATGCGCGGATGATCCGGAGATGCATTCGAGCCAGAACGAGCAGGACAACAGGTACTACGCCAAAGCCGCCAAGGTGCCGATGCTGGAGCCCGCTGGCAGCCAGGAGGCGTACGACCTCATCCGGGAAGCTTACGAGATAAGTGAGCGTTTCGACACCATAGTGATGTTCCGCATGACCACCAGGGTGTGCCACTCCCGAGGACTCGTGGAGGCGCGCGAACCGGCGACGCATGCGCCTGTCCCGTACGAAAAAAACGAGGTGAAGCGCGTGATGATTCCCGGACACGCGCGACTGCGTCACCCGGTGATGGTCGACCGACTGGCGGAGATGGAGGAGTTTGCAAACGAGTTCCCGTACCAGCGCCGCGAGATGGGCGTGGGCGAGGCGGTTGTCGTGACGAGCGGCGTCGCCTACCAGTACGCTAAGGAAGCGTTTCCCGGGGTCAGCATCCTGAAGCTCGCGATGACCAACCCGCTGCCTCGCAAGCTCATAAGCGAGTTCTGCGAGCAGTTCAAGCAGGTCTACGTGGTGGAAGAGCTCGAGCCGTACCTCGAGGAGTCCGTCGCAGCCCTTGGGCTCTGGCCGCGGGGAAAGGAGTCCATGCCGAGGACCGGCGAGCTCAACGTAGACAATGTCCGGGACGCTTTTCCGGAGCTTGCGAAGGGCAACCCCTCCAGGGGACACAGGGCGCACGTCGAGGGCCTGCCGGCGCGCCCGCCGATCCTGTGCGCGGGCTGCCCCCACAGGGGCATCATGTACTCGCTTGCCAGGCAGAAAGCCATAATAGCCGGCGACATCGGATGCTATACGCTAAGCGTTCTCCCGCCGCTCTCCGCGCACGACTGTCAGGTCTGCATGGGGGCGAGCATCACGATGGGACATGGCATCGAGAAAGCCCTTGAGATTGCATCGGGCGAGTCCGAGGAAGAGGGCTTTTCGAGCCACCGGGTCGTATCGGTGCTGGGAGACTCTACGTTCTTCCACTCCGGGGTCACGGGACTCATGGAAATGGCGTACAACAGGGGCAGGTTCACGGTCGTGATTCTCGACAACAGGACGACCGCGATGACCGGCTTCCAGGACCACCCGGGCACTGGCATGACGCTGCAGAAAGAACCTACCATCACGGTCGACATCGAGATGCTGGCACGCTCGCTCGGCATCGAGAACGTCAGGGTCGTTGACCCGTACGACCTCGAAGAATGCCAGGCGGTGCTCCGGGAAGAGATGAAGAGGGATGCCCCCTCGGTCGTGATCTCGAGGCGCGCGTGCGTGCTCAGGGACAAGACTCTCGAGAGGATCCCGTATGAGGTTATCGGTGAGGAGTGCAATGAGTGCGGGCTCTGCATGAGGATTGCCTGTCCGGCTCTGGTGAAGCGCGGCGATGAAATAAAGATACTGGCCGACACCTGCACTGGATGCTCTGTCTGCGCGCAGGTATGCAAGCGGGAAGCCATCATGAAGAGCCGTTGAGAAAGCTGATAGGAAGGCGATATCAAGTGTCGGCAGACGCAGATAGGAATATGCATAGTGGGGCTACGCGATCCGTGGTGCTGGCCGGCGTCGGTGGGCAGGGCACAATAACGGGCGCGAACCTTCTGGCGAACGCCCTCGTCGCACACGGCTACGACGTAAAGACGAGCGAGGTCCATGGCATGGCTCAACGTGGCGGAAGCGTCATCAGCATGGTGCGCTTCGGTGAGTCGGTGGCAAGCCCGCTCGTTCCGCTCGGTGAAGCCGAGGCGCTGGTTGCGACAGAGCTGCTCGAGACGCTCAGGAATCTCGAATATCTTGCACCGGGCGGCAAGGTGATCGGCTCACGGACGAGAATCGACCCGCTTCCCGTCCTGCAGGGTGCGGTAGAATACCCTGCCAACGCCGAAGAGCGGATCACCGAACTCGCGCCCGACAGCATCATAGTGGACGCCGCGGGAATTGCCGCCGAATGCGGAGACGCCCGTGCGGCGAACACGGTGCTGCTGGGCATATTGAGTCCGCTGCTCCCGGTGCCCGAGGACGAATGGCTGGCCGTGATCGACAAGCTGGTCCCAAAGAAAGCGCTTGAAGCCAACAAACAGGCTTTCCTCGCCGGGCGCGAGCTCGGCGGCGAGTAATGACGGGCCTACGGAAACCGCGTGCTCCTTCCCGATACAACCGGCACGAATCGAGTGATAACGCGCGGCCCGACCACCAAGAGGTGACGGTTTGATTATCTGGAACCAGGAGATGGAGACTCTCGAGGGCGCCGCCCTCGAGGCCATCCAGTTCGAAAGGCTCAAGGGGACACTCGCGCGCATCTGGGAAGCCGGGACGCCGTATCGAGCACGCATGGAGGACGCGGGCGTATCGCCGGAGAGCATACGATCACTCGATGACCTCGAAAAGCTCCCGATGTCCCGCAAGATGGATTTCCGCGAGAACTACCCGCTCGGTATGCTGGCGGTACCACTGGATGCGGTCGTCCGCCTGCACGCCTCTTCGGGCACAACCGGCAGCCGTACCATCGTCGGGTATACCGCCGGCGACGTTCGCACCTGGGCCGAGCTCGTCGCAAGATTCGCGACAGCCGCTGGTGTCGTCGCGAGTGACGTCGCGCAGATCTCATTCACGTACGGGTTATTCACGGGTGGCTTCGGACTTCACTACGGCCTCGAGAAGGTGGGCGCCACGGTCATCCCCGCTTCCGGCGGCAATACCGAGCTCCAGTTCGCGCTGATGCGCGACCTGGGCACGACCGTGCTCGTTTGCACTCCGACCTACGCCCTCTACATGGCTGACGCGGGCCGCGCGCTGGGATTCGATTTCCACGAGAGCAAGCTCCGTGTGGGGTTGTTCGGCGCCGAGCCGTGGACCGAGGGGATAAGGGAGCGCATTGAGCGGGATACGGGCATCTCGGCCACCGACAACTACGGTCTCTCTGAGGTCTTGGGCCCGGGCGTGTCCGGCGAGTGCGAGCTGAAGGACGGGATGCATATCTCCGAGGACCATTTCATCGCCGAGGTCGTCGACCCGGAGACGGGAAAGCGCCTTTCGGATGGGCAGCAGGGAGAGCTCGTGCTGACCACCCTTACCAGGGAGGCGATGCCGGTCGTGCGGTTCCGCACCGGAGACCTCACCGAGATGTGGCGCGAACCGTGCGGTTGCGGCCGGCGCAACGCGCGAATGCGCAAGGTGCTCGGGCGCACCGATGACATGCTGATAATCCGCGGGGTAAACGTCTATCCCTCGCAAGTCGAAAAGGCTCTGCTCCAGGTCGATGGTATCGAGCCTCATTTCCTGATAATGGTTGACCGCCGCGGCGAGCTCGATTCGCTGGAGGTGCTGGTCGAGGTCTCGGAGGGACTCTTTTCCGACGATACGAGGCGGATGAGGGAGTTCACGAAGCGCGTGGAGACACATCTCAAGGGCGTGCTGAACGTGCGGGCGCAGGTCACCCTCAAGGAGCCCAACTCGATCGAGAGGAGCCCCGGCAAGGCAAAGCGAATAGTGGACCGAAGAGAGGTGTAGGGGCCCGGCCCCTCCGATTGGAGCTGGAGCGCGATATGGATCGCAGCACATGGTTCGAGAAAAGGACTTACCACCACGGGCAGTTTGCCGACGTAGACGCCCTTGTCGCGATGAAGAAAAGCCAGGGTCTCAAGGTCAGCGTATGCCTGCCGACCCTGAACACCGCCTCCACCGTCGGTGAGACCATCCGGGTTTTCAGGACCGAGCTCGTCGAGCGACACGATCTCATCGACCAGCTCTGCATCATCGACTCCCGGAGCACCGACGGCACCATCGAGATCGCGGAGGCCGAAGGCGCCCGGGTATTCTTCGACGACGAGATCCTGCCTGGGCTCGAGCCGGCAACCGGGAAAGGGGAGGCGTTGTGGAAGAGCCTCTTCGTCGTCGACGGAGATATAATCGCGTGGGTCGATTCCGACATAGAGAATATCCACCCGAGGTTCGTATACGGAATCGTCGGGCCGCTGCTCGCCGACCTGGATATCGGTTACGTGAAGGCGTTCTACGAGCGGCCCCTTAAGGACGGTGACGTGTTGAAGCCGACTGGCGGGGGGCGGGTGACCGAGCTCACAGTCCGCCCGGCTTTCAACCTCTTCTATCCCGACCTCGCAGGGCTCATCCAGCCGCTCTCGGGCGAGTATGCGGGCAGGCGGTCCGTGCTCGAGAGCGTTCCGTTCTTTACCGGCTACGGGGTTGAGACGGGGCTCCTTCTCGACATATACAGCGAGTTCGGCCTCGGTTGTATCGCCCAGACAGACGTCGAGATCCGGGTCCATAACAACCAGACCATCGAATCGCTTTCAAAGATGTCGTTCGGGATAATGCAGACTCTCCTTCGTCGCCTGGAGCGCGACGGCAAGCTTGAGATTAAAACCGAACCCCAAACCGTCTACAATACTATCAAGCGTGATGACGGCGACTACGTCATGCAGCAATCTGATATCAAGGTGATCGAGCGACCGCCGATGCGGAGCGTCCCGGAGTACCAGGAGCGCTGAACGCGCCGCGGCCCGGTGGCATCAAAGCGAGGGACCACGATGGATGAATCGGAAGCCTCAAACAAGCGAAATCCCATAGTCAAGTTCTTTGCGTCACCTCTCGACGGTGTCTACCCGGCGCCGATGAGAGAGCTGGCGGACTGGTCATCCCTGGTAGGCATCGTGCTGTTCATCATCGCGGTGTTCGCCCTGCCATGGCTCACTATCGGGGTCAAGAACCTGTTCGGCATCAGCAAGGCTCTGGGGTTGTCCAAGAGCTTCGGGCTTTTCGTGAGCCCCTGGGCGTGGCTGATGGTGGTAGCGCTCGTGGCGATGGTGGCGGGGTTGTGGTTCGTGCAGACCCGGGGCGCCATACTACTTGCCGCCGGCATCTACTGCATCCTGTTTGACATTGTCTTCTTTGTCGGTGTCTGGAAAAAGGTAAACGGCATCATCGGCGACGTCGTGTCTCTCGCGAAGAGCATACCTTTCGTTGGGGAACTGCTCCGGCAGGCGATACTCCAACTGGTAAAGAGCGTTCTCAACATCCACGTCGCGGCGGGATTCTGGCTCTTCATACCCGCGGGCTTGTTGCTCATAATCGGCGGCTCGTTCAGGCTCGCGCGAAAGCAGGTAAAGCCAATGGAGGTGACTGAGCCTTGACGGTGGGCTCCGGAGAAGGAGCGACGCGGACGTCCCGCGACGACGAGCTCCGCTACGTAGAGGAGGTCGCCGCGCGAAAGAGCGTAAGGTCGAACCTGGAATGGCTGAGGAACAACCTGGAACCGATGAGGGTCATATACACGGACCTCGACGGCACGATGATGGGTCCCCTCGGATGCTTCTTCCGCGACAGCGAATGGAACCTGACGTTGCGTCCGGCGCGGGCGCTGCTCGCCGCTCATGCCCGGAACGTCGATGTGATGCTAGTCTCGGGCAGGCATAAATCCCAGCTCCGCGAGACCGGGCGGTTGCTCGGATGCGTCAACTACGTTGCCGAGCTCGGCACCGAGCTCGTCTACAATCTCGGCGCCGACGTCGTCATGAACCTCGGTGGGCTCGAGCTGACGCGTGACCCGGTCTACAAGACCATCCTCGATACCGGGGTCGTAGACCTGCTCCTCGAGAGCTACCCACGCAGGCTAGAGATGCACACACCATGGTCCGACGAGCGGGATTGCACACCTCTGATGCGTGGGAACATCGACCTCGACGAGGCGCACAAGCTTCTCGAGGCCAACGGATACTCGCAGTTCGAGCTGATGGACAATGGTGTTATCCCAAGAAAAAGCCCAACGCTCGATGTTTCAGTTACGCGCGCCTACCACCTCGTACCCAGGGGTGTCAGCAAGGACCAGGCCGTGCGCAAGGACCAGGAGGTCCGGAATATTCCGCGCGCCGCAACCGTCGCCGTGGGTGACGCAACTGCGGACCTGCCGTTCGCCGGCGCCGCCGGCGCCTTCTTCATCGTGAGGAACGGGCTGGACAACAACCCGCACCTCGCTCGCTCCATCGACGAAACCGAGAACATCTTCGTTACCGAGGGCAAGATGGGCGATGGATGGGCGGAGGTTGTGGAGACGGTACTCGCGATCCTAGCGGAGTAATGTACTAGGTGCCGAGGCCTGGCACCAGGGGCCTGCGGTCTGGCTTGGCGGCCGGCGTGAGAGTGTACAGACGCTCGGCTATATACCCGAGGTAATCTCTTCCTTCGACGTTATCCCTCCATCGGGCGGGCAAGGCCTGTACCCCGTTGAAAGACCCGCTTACAGCTCCTGCGATAGCACCGATGGAGTCGGTATCGCCACCGGCGTTAACCGCCGCGATCACTGTCTCCTCGAGGTCGTACGGGCTCCGGAGAAACGAGAACAGCGCGGCGGGGACCGTCTCTATGACATAGCCTCCCGTGCCGGTGTAGGCGAAGCCTTCCTCCGGACTCGCGTCGAGGTAATCGGCGAGGCCCTCGATCCTCGCGGCCATCTCCCGGTCGATGTCCTCCACGAAAGACGCAGCCAGGCTGGCGAATCCCGGCCGGTCGAGGCGGCCCTTATCGGAGATCCCGGTGGCGACCGCGAGCGATACCGCGACCGCGCCAGCCACCGCCGCGGGATTGTTATGGGTGAGGAGCGATTGCCTGATGGCGGCCTCCCGCAATCCTTCGAGGTCGTGGTAGTAACGCAACCCGATGGGGCTCGTCCTCATCGCCGCGCCGCATCCGGCGGAATCGACGGCGCTCTCTTCGGGCCGGTTCCCCTCGAGGAGCCTCCGGCACGCCGTACCGCAAGCCATCCCAACGCCGCGAGCTTCCTTGACCCCTTCGTCGAAGGCCGCTATCCAGCGCCCGAACTTGAACGACGCGTGAGCCGTATCGAAGCGGCCGATCTCGATGATAGATTGCGCCAGCGCTACGGTCATCTGCGTGTCGTCCGTGATCCGGCCCGCGCCGAAGCGGTCGTCTATGAAATCGATGACCCTGCCGTACTTCCCGGTGATAGCCGAAGGTGTGAAGCCCTCGACAGGCATGCCCAGAGCGTCTCCGACGGCGCACCCGATGAGCGTTCCCTTGAACTTGTCGGCGATGGTTGTCAATTGTCTCACGTTCTTTCCGGCTACCGTCGAGCCTGACGCCCACCGGACTGAAGGATTCGGCGGACGCACCGAGTTCAGAACATCGCGTCGAAGTATACCATGCGTAAATGCACGAAAGGTCCGATCGCCGCTCCGATCCGCGGACCGGAGGGCGCGTGGCGCGCAAATGTTTTCCTGCGGCGGTCAGGCTCGTGGATTCACGGCCCATAACCTCGTGACATGCGGTTATACTGGGTTAGGAGCCAAAGTTCGATATGCGGAGCGCAAATGGTCAAACGCAGGACTTTCAGCAGGATACTCCCGCTGGGAGTAATCGTAATTTTTATCCTGGTTATCGGTGTCTCGATGATATCGGCGATCAGGTCGGAGGACAAGAAAGACCAGAGGGCCTGGAACGAAGTACTCGATACCGACGCCAGGACATCCGACCAGGCGAAGGTTACACTTAGCCTGGTCGATAAGCTCGACAAGCTGCAGGCAAAGTCCCCGGGCAACCAGCAGGATATCCAGACCCTAAAGAATGACATCTGCAAATCCTGGCCAAGCTTCTACAGGCAACAACCCGACGGTCAGACCGGGGTCCCACCAGTACAGGCAATGCGCAAAGTTCTGAGAAAATACATCCGAGGCAACTAACGGGGGGCTCAGGGAAGATAATAAGTTACTATGACTCATCCGCTCTTTGATAACTAAAGTGTTATCTGGTGCTGTCCTGTCTAGGGTTTCGTGTTATCTGGTCCGTCTGGTGCTGTTCTGTGTTGTCTGGTTTTGTCAACAACGTGTCAACAAAAAGAAAAGGGGCAGCCGTTAAGACTGCCCCTCGCGCTTCGATCTTGTTCGTTCCCTCTAGTCCGCGAACCCCCCCACGGTGTCCGTGCCCGCACCACGGTTGTTCATGTACATGGCTCTCTCCACCATTACCGGTCGTGCTCCGTCCAAGGACTGCACCAGGATGGATGCCCTGCCTGAGGGGAGCTTGTCAGCCATTGAGTAAGTGCTGCGGGTGCCCGGGGGTATCTCGTCCGTGAATGTGACGCTCTTGCCCCCGTTCTGGGGCAGGTAGGTGATGCGTACCGTGACAGCACCGGGGTTGGTATTCTGCACGAGTGTCCAGGTCTCGAAGCCGCCTGAGGTCTGGCCGTCGGGTAGCATGAATCTCATGTGGGGGGAGGCAAGCCCGATTGATGCGTGGAACGCCTGCCCGGTCCCGTTGTCCCAGTACACGGCCCGCTCGGCGATCAAGGGCTTTGAGCCGTGGACGAGTGTTGAGACATTGGTGTTGGGCGGCATCTGGTCGTTCACCCTGATCGTCTTTCGAGAGTTGGGTTGCATGGTGAAGGTGGGGCCTGCCACCTTTCCCGAGGCGGTCTGGTAGGTAAGGGTCACGTCGTTGGTGGAGTCAGAGGGGTTCTGCACCAGCACGTAGGTGA
>DATCGY010000010.1:0-6159 GCA_036508635.1 Candidatus Anoxymicrobiaceae bacterium | reverse complement strand
GACGAGGAGGGGTACCTCCGTATCGTCGATCGGACCAAGGACATGATAATAGTCAGCGGCTTCAAGGTGTTCTCGAAGAAGGTCGAGGAGGTCCTCTACGAGCACCCCGCCATAGAGATGGTGGCCCTTATCGGGATCCCCAATCCCGAGAGGCCGGGCTCCGAGCTCGTCCAGGCGATGGTCACCATCATGCCGGGATACGACTACGGGGGCGACGAGGAAGTGCTCAAGGCGGACATCATGAAGATGGCCAAAGAGAAGTTGTCGCCCTACGAGGTCCCCAAATTCATCGACATACGAGAGGAACTGCCGCTCACGGCCGTGGGGAAGGTCGACAAGAAGATCCTGAGGAAAGAAGCCGGCTAGCCGCAAGCTCCTTTCAAACGGAGGGAATGGATGCGCGCGATCTCGACGGTCGCTGTCCTGATAGCGGTATTCGCGCTGATTCTGGCGGGGTGCGCAAATGAGGTCAACCTGTCCTATAGCGCCGCCCCCGAAAACGTGGTGGTCGAGCTGAGCTCGAGCGGCGGACTCCCCACACCGTGGGTCGACAACGTTTCTTCCTTCAAGCTCTACGGCGACGGCAGAGTCGTGAAGGAGTCCGACGACTCCAAGCACCGGATGCTGGTCGAGGGCAAGCTCGACCAGGCGGCGATGAAGGACCTGCTGGTGAAGATACGTGAGGCTGGTTTCTTCGAGCTCGTGAACGCGTACAGCAACAAGGGAGTCCTGGACGGGGTGACGGACAGGGTGGCGGTGAACCTTGCCGGGCAGAAGAAAACGGTAACCAACTACATGGAGGATGTCCACCCATTCACCAGGACCCAGGATGTCATACGAGCCTACCCCGTCAAGGGCCTTCACGACTTCGTGCCCGAGAAGGGATACCTGGTGGTGCAGAAGAACACGGAGCCGCCCGCGAAGCCCCAGACTCCTCCAGGAGAGATCGCCGCACTCGTCCCGTCGGGGGACCGGCTCGAGCAGGCGGCATCGGGCCATAAGCCGATCGAGCTGGACGGTCAGGGGTTCCTGACCCTGAAGAAGTGGGAGTCCGCCCAGCAGTACGCGGGGGCGGACGTCCTGGTGGGCGGGACCTGGTACAAGGTGTTCCCGCTTTACACACCGGGCACTTTCTAGGCCCCGGTCCCGGCCTGTCGGCTACTTGGCCGGAGCGGGTGCGACATCGGCGAACCAGTTGAACTTCCCGTCCTTTATCTGGATCACCACGCCGCTCTTCCTGGGGTCGTGAGCGCCAAACTCGAAGAGCATCGTGCCGGTGGCGCCCTTATACTCTCTGACCTTCCCCATTCCCTCGAGCACGGCGGCCCGGTTGAGCGCGCCTCCATCGGACAGGGCCGCCGACAGCAGGCCGAAGGAGTCATACGTGAGCGCGGCCACGTCGTCCGGCACGCTCTGGTACTCCGCCTTGTACGCCTCGACGAACTTCTGCGTGAGCGGGTCGGGCGACTGGGCGGAGTAGTGATTGAAGAGGTACGAGCCCTCGATGGCTGCGCCGCCCATCTTGATGAGGTCCGGCGTGCTCCAGGCGTCACTTCCGATGAAGGTGCCGGTGATGCCCTTCGCCCTGGCTTGCCCGACCTGCGTCGCGACGTCCGTGTAGTAGGAGGGGAGGAAGAGTATGTCCGGCGCAGCCGCCTTGATCCGGTCGAGCTGCGCGGAGTAGTCCTTGGCCCCCGCCTTGAACGTCTCGAGCGCCACGACTTTTCCGCCGTTGGCCTCGAAGGTCTTCTTGAAGAGCTGCGCCTGGTTCTTGAGCACGTCGGTCGAGTCGTCGTAGAGGACCGCCGCCGTGAGCGCGTTCAGCTTGTCCCTCACGAACTTACCCAGCGCCTCCGACTCGAAGTAGTCCGTGAAGCAGGCACGGTAGATGGTCTTCTTTGGCTTTACCGTCTTCTCGTCGATCGTGGTCTTGGGGTTGGTGGACCATGGTGCTATCAGCAGAACACCGGCTTTGTTGGCAACGTCCGCGGCGGCAACGGCGTTACTGCTCGAGTTGGGTCCGACTATCGCCAGGACTCCGTCCTTCTCGATGAGCTTGGTGGCCGCCGCCGCGGCCTTTGTCGGCTCGGAAGCGCTGTCCTCTACTACCAGCTCAATCTTGTACTTCTTGCCGCCGACTTCGATGCCGCCGGCATCGTTTATCTTCTTGACGGCAAGCCTTGCCGCGGTTTCGCCGGACTTGCCCACCGCGGGCATGCTCCCCGTGATCTCCTCGATCAAACCTATCTTCGCCACGGACGGGCCGCCGCAGCCGGGCAACGCGACAACAAGCAGGAGCAGGGCCAGGGTCGCGATCACAGTCTTCCTCATGGGGAACCTCCAGTTTCGAGCATGGAACGCTCGACCTCCATGACTCTCGGCAAGAATACCGCCAACCGGCACCCTTGATATGCTTTCTCAAACGCCGGTATCCTATCACGGTTTCGGCATTTTATCTTGGAGAACAGACGGGAACCAGACCTGGCTTCCCCCGTGGGCGGGCGGCGACTCGCTGGAGACAGAACACTGGCTATGCCGGGACATCACGGCCTGTCATGTTCTGAGATGAGGTAGCGATGCCCATCAGTCGGGAGGTCAGGTCCATCACGGGAACCGGAAGAACATCCTTGAGCAGAGCCGCGCTGTACACGGACGCTGGGACGTAGATCCTCTCTTTTCCCCTCTTGATGCCGGTCACTATCCTGGTCGTCACATCCTCGGGTTCCAGCATCTTGGTGCCCTTCACCGCCTTGTTTCCCGCGAACATGCCTGTTCCAACCGTGTTGGGGCACACGTAGGAGACCTTGATCTTCTTGTATCCCTGCAGCTTCAGCTCCTGCCTTACCGATTCCGTAAGGCCGATAGCACCGAACTTCGACGCGCAGTAGTCGGAGATATAGGGAACTCCCAGTATGCCGCCGGCCGAGGCCATGTTCACGATGTGCCCACTCCTCCTGGCAAGCATGTCCGGGAGAAACGCCTTCATAGTCCAGAAGTGCGCCAGCAGGTTCACGGCGACCGTCAGCTCGATGAGTTCGTCAGGTTTGTCCATGAGTGGGTGCGCCTTTACTATGCCGGCGTTGTTCACGAGCAGGTCGATGGTCCCGAACTCCTCTCGCACCCTGTCGGCAAGCGCGTAGACCGCCAGGCGGTCCGTGATGTCGCACTTGAAGGCGGCGACATCGCCAAGCTCGGCAAGCTCTTGCCGGGCAGCCTCGAGCTCAGCGTCCCTGATGTCAACGATGGCAACCCTGGCCCCTTCTCGAAGCAGGAGCCCGGCCAACGATTTCCCCATGCCCATCGCGCCCCCGGTGACCAAAGCGTTCTTGCCATATATTTGTCTCACCCTTCTCCCCCTTTTTCGAGAAGTCTCGATATCGTCAACAATGGAGACTACTATACTGACTATACTGACGTATTTTCTGAAAAGGAAGGAACCAGGTCGGCGAGGGATCTATCGAGGTCGGTTTGCTGACCGAGAGGGGGTACGTGATCATGGGATTCGTGAAGAAGTCACTGGCAGGCCTCGGGGTACTGGCCTTCGCTACCGCGGGCCTCAGTATTGTCAACATTCTCCAGGCGGGAAGCCACAACCCTGACGGCCGAAGCATGGAGGAGATCCTCGGCAAAGATCCCCAGGAGGCCACCTACGATGATATCGAGAGGCTGAGCCGCGCGGACACGATGCAGCTATTCTACGCGGCGGAGGCTCCGGCCTTCGCGTCGATGAAGGGCAAGTACCAGGGCAAGCTCCTCAGCGGCGGTGTCCTGGGTGGCTCGACTGCGTACTTCACGAATCACGTGTTCCCAACCGGCACCCTGACGACCAGGACCAAATGGGAGGGGAAGGCGTTCAATCCCACCGATGACGACGCCGGCTGGGGCATCAACGTCTTCAGCGGGGAAGACGAGGAAGGCGAGCAAGAGATCTTCTATACCAGGAAGATGAGGACCTACCTGGGCCCCACGACCATCGGCAAGGACGGCAGGAATGCCTTTCACCTGGATTATGGGGCTTTCAACAGCGACCTGGTGAAGACGATGCACGACGAAGTGCGACAGGTCAACGAGAACCTCTACATCTGCGCGGGCTACCTGGCGGGCTCGGGCGGGCCCCTGAACCCCGGGCCCTTTACCATCATCGGCCCGCCTGAGGAGTTCCCTGCGGCGTAAGGTGTTCAACGCGGTCAGCATTCCATCGCATGGTGTTCTATTGGAAGAGGACGTCGTGAGTATGGAATAATGACCAGGGCGGGGAAGATTGTTCTCGAGGAGGTGGGGAGGATGTTCTTCACTTATACCCAGGCTTCCCGACAGGCTCTGGACGGCCTGAGGAGCCTTTCCATGCTGAAGTGGTATGTCGTCCCCCTTATCCTCGTGGTGGCCTACATCTTTACCAAGGAGATCAAGGAATCGCGGGAGACGGGGAACTGGGACCCCATCCTTGCGGTACTGGTCCTCTTCGGCGCCGATTTCTTCAACGAGACCTGGAACGGCTGGGTGTTCCACCTGTCCAATCGGTCGGCAGTCTGGACGACCCCGGGACCTACGGCCTTGCGAGTTTTCGTAGGATGGAATATCGAGATAATCCTGGGCTTCGCTCTCTTCGGGCTCATCTACTATCATTCCCTGCTTCCCGAAAAACAACGCAAGATCGTCGGACTGCCCAACCGGTGGTTCTTCGCCGTATTTTTCGCCGTCCTGGCAGTCATCATCGAGGTGGCCCTGAACGCTGGCCATCAGCTCGTATGGGAATACTCCTGGTGGAAGTTCACTATCGGCGGCATCTGGCTCATATTCCTGCTCGGATATTTCTACTGGTTTGCGGCTATCAACGTCATGCTGGACATGAAGACCAGGAGGAACAAGCTGGTATTAATCGGCGTCATCTGGGCCGTCCCCGTGATCATGAACGTGATCGCTCTCGGCATACTCGGATGGCGATACTGATTACCTGGCGCTTGCCGGCTTCTACTGCGTTGGATAACACCAATTATCGCGTTCATCTAAACAGGCATTTGACGGTGCAGTAACCTCAATGGCCTTGCGAAACGCGGGCCAGACAGACGTCGATAGTCCCCTGTTGACATAATTGTATGACATTGTAATACTAGTAATACCAGAACAGAGGGTCTGAGAAAGGAGATGCCATGCCCTCCAATATCTCGATGAGGATACCCGAGGATGTGCTATCAGAACTGGATGAGCTGGCTTCACTTCTTGGCAGGTCAAGGAGTTCTCTGATCAATGAAGCTATCGCCACATACGTTACGGAGTACAACGACTATCTTCTCGCGCTGCATCGGCTGCTGGACAAGGACGATGACATCATCTCCAGCTCTGAGTTGAGGGAATCCCTTGGCATATAGTGTTCAATACAAGAAGTCGGTTGCCAGAGACCTGAAGCACCTCGACAAGATTGAGGCGAAAAGGATCCTCGACAGGCTTGAGAAAGAACTCAAGAAAGACCCCGACGCAGGCGAACAGCTGAAAGGTAAGTTCGCTGGCTTTTCCAGGTTGCGGGTCGGCGACTACCGGGTTGTCTACACCAAGACAAAAGAAGGCGTTCTGGTTCTGCTAATCGCTCATCGAAAGGACGTTTACAAGAAGCTCGAGCGAGGCAGCTAGTCCCAGATCCTCGAGGACTTCCCTCAACGGGTCTCGCCACTACTCTGCGTGGTTCTATCGACCTGAAGCGAGCGATATGTCTGATTATCGAACGCATTGCTATCACGTAACACGCGGATTATGAGTTTTGAGGAAGGCGCTTCATCTAATATCGGCTATTCTCCTCTATTCCAGTAATACCGCTCGAAAACGAAAGATTATCAGTCACTCCAGGATGACAATCTTTCATATGGCAGAGGTGGCGGTTTCGGGTAAGTGGTTCAGGTCGATGCTCTCAAGTATTCACCGCTTGAGCAGGGCGCTGCCCGTGTTAGAATCTTGGCGTTGGAAGCGGCATATGACGGTATCGGCTTAAGTTTGTCGAGAAAGGCTGACTGCAACTGGTTAGACTTAAAGAAAAGACCTGACCCCTGGAATCTGAGTAGAGGAAAGGAGAGGCCCGATGGCAAACATGGCCTACCTGGGACCTGAGTGGAGTGAAGAGGCCAAGAAGCGCCTGGAGAAAGAACTGACCCCGGAGAACATGCACCA
>DATCGY010000009.1:0-11135 GCA_036508635.1 Candidatus Anoxymicrobiaceae bacterium | reverse complement strand
GCGGTTTTCGCGCCGCGGCGTTCGAGTATCGCGTTTGTAGCTACGGTCGAGCCGTGGACAAGTGGAGCGCCGGCCGCCCCCGCGCGGGCTATAGCATCCAGGACGCCTGTCTCGGGTGCGGCGGGTGTCGATGGCACCTTGAGGGCCACGGGGCCGCGCGAGGTGATCGCCACCAGGTCCGTGAACGTTCCGCCAACGTCCACCGCGGCGATCGATACGGTTTCCAGTTCAGAAAGCATTTCAGGCGTAACCACGATTCCTTCCGGTGCGTTATACAGATATTATAGGATAGCCGCTTGGCACCGGAGCAAGACAGGGGGCGAAGTTGGTCCCGTTCTTGGAAAAGCAAAACCTCAATAAAATGGTCCAGGCCTACATGCAGGGGCTAACCGAGGAAGGCCTGGAAACGCTGGCTGACGGCGAGACGGAGCTTGCTGTCGAGGGTATCTACGAGGGGCTGCTGGCCTGCGTCGAAGACGAGCTCTACCTTCAGGAGTTCCTGCCGTTCGGTGCGACCTACAGGGTGGCCGGAGAGCTGGCAGTGCGCAGGAGGCGCGACCGTGTTCCGATCGAAAAAGTTATGCAGGAGCACATACTCCTGCGGGACGTGTTCTGGGATTTCCGGAGGGCCCGTGCCGGGAGGGAGCACGACTTCCCTACCGAGAAGCGCGTGTGCCAGTGCCTGAACAACCTCCTCGAGGCCACCGTGCGCGCTTACGAGACCCGCGAGCCGACTGTCGACGTCCTCGACCCACTGCGGGACAACATCACCGGGGTGTTCAACTCACTCTATTTCATGACGCGCCTGGAGGAAGAGGTAAAGCGCTCAGAGAGGTATCTGAGAGATGTGACGGTAGTGCTGCTGCACATCAACTCGCAGTTCGAGCCGGAATCGGCTGACGAGTCTGAGCTCATGAGAGCTGTCGCCCGCGTTCTCAGGCGTAATTCCCGGGCTTCCGATATACTGGCACGAATAGAAAGCGGCAAGTTCGCCATCCTGGTACCCGAGACCAGGGCCCAGGACGCCGTCTTTGCGGCCGAGAGGTTGCGCATGCAGGTCATGGAGTACCTCTCGGGCCTTGGCGATCTCTACGCCGAGGTAGACATAGAGATCGGCACCGGGTCATACCCGGAGCAAGGGGAGGACGGCGAAGTGGTCTTCCAGGAAGCGATCGAGAGCCTCATGAGAGAGGAGCACGGGTCCTAGCCCGACACACCGACGATGGAATGCGATTTCGAAAAGATCACCAGGGTAGAGATACGGGGGCTCCCCGTGTATAGCCCCGGCATGGACATTGACGACGTCAGGCGGCGCTACGGTGTTGCCGACGTCATTAAGCTCGCCTCTAACGAAAACCCCCTGGGTCCTTCTCAACTCGCCGTCGAAGCGGTCCGTGAGGCGGTAAACGACATCTCGTTGTATCCGGATGGAGCATGCACCGCACTGAGGGAGCGCCTGTCGGAGAAGCTGGGCGTGCCGCCAGAGTGCTTTATCTTCGGCAATGGGACGGACGAGATAATCGACTTTATATTCTTCGCATTCTTTGACTGTGGAGACGTCGCGGTCATGGGCGACCCTACGTTCTCATCGTACTTCCTCTCGGGGATGACGATGGGGGCGACGGTCCGGTACGTATCGCTCCGCGACCACTCGCATCACATAGAAGAGATGCTGGCGGCAGTGGACGAACGTACCAAGGCGGTATTCGTTGGCACTCCACATAACCCGACCGGAACGATCTGTACCACAGGGGAGCTCGAGCAGATGCTGAACGGCCTGCCGCCGGAAGTCCTGCTGATATGGGATGAAGCGTACTGCGAATACGTTGACGACCCAACATATCCCGACAGCGTGCCGTACCTGGCGAACCACCCCAACCTGGTGGTGCTCCGTACGTTCTCCAAGATATACGGCCTGGCGGGGCTTCGGGTCGGCTACGGTATGGCTGACCCGTCGATCGTCGATTTCCTCGAGCGGGTCAGGCCGCCGTTCAACGTCAACAGGCTGGCCCAGGTCGGCGCGCTTCACGCGCTGTCCGACGACGAGCACGTGCAGCTCAGCAGGAAACTCAACGCTGAAGGCAAGCGGTATCTCGCAAACGAGTTGTCCCGGCTTGGTCTCGAATCGGTGCCCACGCAGGCCAACTTCATACTGTTCCGCTTCGACCAGGTCACCGATGCGCTGTCCCAGAAGCTGCTCGAGAAGGGGATAATCGTCCGCGACGGGGCCGCGCTCGGATACCCCGGCCATATTCGGTTGACCATTGGGACGCGGGAGCAGAATCACGAGGTCATCGAGGCGATCGAGCAGATCATCGGTTGACCTCTGACACGGGAGGAGAAACTCAGTGCGCGCAACAATAGTGATTCCTTCTTATTGGACCCGCGAATCCAGCGAGTCGCTGAATTTGAATGACGCGGTGTACGATCACCCGACGCCCCTCGATACCGGGAGCACGCTCGACCGTGCGCTGGAGAGCATCGACGTGCTCGAGAACCGCGACTTCAACGTGATAGTGCTTGCGTGCGCGACCAATCCGGATATCTACGACGCGGTCGAGAGGCACGTCAACGACATCGCGGCGAAGCACCGGAGCAAGTATCCGGTCAAAGTCATCTCCCACAGCTTCGAGAGCAAGGCAAGGGCCAGGATCGCCGCAGAAGCAGGCGATGATGTCGCGGAGCTCATCTCGCTCACCGGCTATTCCAACATACGCAACATGTGCCTGGTGGCCGCCGAGCTGGCGCGCTCCGAAGTTGCGGTGCTATTCGACGACGATGAGGTCTACGAGGACTCCAAATACCTGGACAAGGTCTTCGAGACTATCGATTCCGAGTACGGAGGCAAGCCGGTCCGCGTCGTGGCAGGCTACTACCAGCAGCCCGATGGAAGTTACCTGCTGCCGCCCCCCGAAGAGTACTGGATGACCGAATGGCCGATGGTGCCCCTGATGAACGAGGCATTCAAGATAATAGGCGAAGAGCCGAGGGTCAAACTGACGCCGTTCGTCTTCGGCGGGAACATGGTCATACACAGAGATATTTTCCGCACCATATCGTTCGACCCGAACGTGCGCAGGGGAGAGGACATGGATTATCTCACCAACTGCAAGTTCTTCGATATTGACTTCGTGCTGGACAGGGAACTGGCCATAAAACACCTGCCTCCACCGAAGACCCACGTGCCGCCGTGGCAGCATTTCAGGGAAAACATCTACAGGTTTGTATATGCGCGCGAGAAGATACGCAGGCAGGCTCCCGGCAAAGCGCTCAGAATGGTGGATATTTCCGAACTCGACCCGTATCCGGGTAGATGCATGCGCGACAACCTCGAGGATATGATTTTCAAGACATCGGTCCTGATGGGTCTCATGTACGGGCGCCTGGACGAGCAGTTCGGCTTCAACGAGAGCATGAAGAACATTCAACTGGCGCGCTACGACGCTCCCCCCGGGCACGACCCGTTTGAGTGGTACATCGAGTGCAGGTCGCGCTGGGAGAAGCTAATGGAATTGCTTTCGGCTGACGATGCTCTCTCCAAGGACGTATTGTCGGGGCTGTGACCGCGGACCCGGGCCTGAGACCAAACACTTGAGAGCGGTCTCTTTGGCCGCCCGGAGCCGGGCCTGAGAGACCTGGCTCAAGAAGGTGGAGACCCGGGTCAAGCAGGTGGAGAGACCCGGCTCAAGAAGTAAGAACGTATGACGAAATTAAGACGATAAGTTGACGATACTAGATCAAGCTGTAATCGATGATATTGAAACGATTGGCGGGGCTGACATCCTTGTCGGGATACCGTCTTTCAGGAATGCGGACACGATTGCTTACGTCGTCCAGCAGGCAGCGACAGGACTCGTACGGCATTTCCCCGGCATGAAGCCCGTCCTGGTCAACTCTGATGGAGGGTCGAAAGACCGGACGCGCGACATTGTGCACGCGACCCACGTTCCTCCCGACGTCACTAAGATAGTCACTCCCTACAGGGGGATAGCCGGCAAGGGAAGCGCCTTCAACACCATCTTCGAGATCGCGACCCGGCTCGGCGTCAGGATATGCATCGTCGTCGATTCGGATCTGAGGAGCATCACCCCTGAATGGATGAAATACCTCGGAGGCCCCGTTCTAGAGGAGAGGTTCGACTTTGTTACCCCTCACTACCTCAGGTACAAGTACGACGGTACGATCACCAACTCGCTCGCCTACCCGCTAACGCGATCTCTGTACGGAAAGCGAGTGCGCCAGCCCATCGGGGGCGACTTCGGCTTCTCGGGCAAGCTGGCCGCCGTATACTCAGAGAGGGATGTCTGGGAGACCGACATCGCGCGGTTCGGCATCGACATCTGGATGACCACCCTCGCCATAAACGAGGAGTTCAGGGTATGCCAGGCGTGCATGGGCCTCAAGCTTCACAACAACAAGGATCCGGGCAGCGACCTCGGCGGGATGTTTCGCCAGGTCACCGGCACGATGTTCGACCTGATGTGCTACTACGAAGGCAACTGGATGGAGACCAGGCACTCGATGGCGGCGCCGGTACTCGGCGAGGAATGCACTGACGAACCCGAAGAGGTCGAGGTATCGTTCGAGAACCTGATGGACCATTTCCGCAAGGGGTTCGAGGAGTTGGGCGACCTCTGGCGAACCGTGCTTCGCAGGGAAAACTACGACCAGGTCGAAAAAGCGTACAGGTTGAGTGAAACCGATTTTGAGTTCTCGAGCGGTCTGTGGGTTCGCGTAGTATATGATTTTGCCATAGCGTACAACTTCGGCCCCGTGCAGTGCGACAGGGTCGTCGAGGCCCTACTGCCGCTGTTCTGTGCGCGCACCGCTCACTTCGCGCGCAAGACCGAGGACCTCACGTCTTTCGAGGCCGAGATCGAGGTCGAGCGGACGGCAGAGACGTTCGAGGCACTGAAGGATTACCTACGGTACTACTGGCGGGAGGCCAAGGAAGCGCGCAGCGAAGCACAGGCGATTTGAGGGGGTGGCACGATGGACATGCTTCCGGCTGTATCTCCGGAGATAGCGCAAGCCGTGCGTGACATCGGCGGGGCGGACGTCATGGTAGCGATTCCCGCGTACAACAACGAGCAGACCATCTCCCGCGTTATGAAGACGGCGGCCGAGGGACTCTCCACTTTTTTCGCAGACATGAGGTCAGTGGTATTCGTATGCGAGGGCGGTTCGCTGGACGAGACAAAAAACGTAGCTCGCATGACGGATATCGGAATGACCGTCAACAAGATCGTCGGCACCTACAGGGGGGAGGCCGGAAAAGGCAACGCCTTGCGGGCCGTCTTCAACGCCGCGCTTGATCTTGGCGTGAAGGGACTGGCGATCATCGACGCCGACATGAGGAGCCTTACTCCCGACTGGGTCAACAACCTGCTGTCGCCGGTAGTCCGTGAGGGGTTCGGCTTCGTCGCGCCGTTCTATAAGCGGTACAAGTACGATGGAACGATAACCAACCTCCTCATCTACCCGCTCGTCACTTCACTGTACGGCAAGAAGCTCAGGCAGCCTATCGGTGGAGACTTCGGGATGTCCGCGGGGTTTATCGAGATGCTCGCCAAGCAGGACGTCTGGGACGTTTTCGTCGGGCAGTTCGGAATCGATATCTGGATGACCATATCGGCTATTACCGGTGGAGCTAAGATTTGCCAGGCGAACCTCGGCGCCAAGGTCCACAGCGCCAAAGACCCCGCTTTTTCTCTCGGGCCGATGTACATGCAGGTACTATCCACGATATTCCGATCGATGAACAAGTTTCAGGATTTCTGGCGGGAAGAGAACATCGTCGAAGACGTCCAGGTGAAGGGCACGGCCGTGCCCTGGGAGCCGGAGGCCATACCGATCAGCGTCACGAGGCTGGTCGAGGAGTTCAACCTGGGCATGGCGCACTTCAGCGCGATATACCGCGAGATCCTCAGCAAGGATACCTATATGCGACTCGAGCAGATAGCCCGCTCCGAGGTCTGCCACCCCGAGGGCTACTGCGACTTCCATATGCCACCCGACCTATGGGCGCGGATAGTCTACGATATCGCGGTGGTATTCAACTGCTGGACCGGCAACACACACAAGCTCATCGACCTTTCCTCGCCGCTGTATTTTGGCATGGTGGCGTCGGTCGCCAATCGCACGGTCGAACTGGACCACACAGGCACCGAGCAGGTCGTTGACGATATCCTGCGATCGTTCGTCAACGAGAAGGTGTACATGCGCGAGCGATGGCTGGACCTCGACGCGGGCCGCGTGTGCTCCATCTGATCAGTCTCATTCAAGGCATCGGGTTATCTCGCGACTGAACTCACATCGACATGCGGAGGTTCGCCTCGATGTTGAGCGGAGGAAGGTCATCCTGGTCGATGATCACGTCGACCACCGTCGGACCCTCTTCGGCCAGAGCTTTTTCAAGGACGTCGCGCGTCTCGCTGTCCCTGTCGAGACGATATCCGGCGGCGCCGAAGTCCCGCGCGAGCGCGGCGAAGTCGGGGTTGCCGTGTTCGGTCCCGTGGATTCGCCCTCCGAACTGCAGCTTCTGGCGGATGTTCAGAACCCGGTACTGGCTGTCGTTCATGACGAACACCTTGACCGGAATATCTTCGCGCACTGCGGTCTCGAGGTCCTGTATGGTCATCATGAAGTCTCCGTCACCGAGCATCGCGATCGCGCTACGGTCGGGATAGGCGAGCCTGGACGCGAGGTTCGCCGCGAACCCGAATCCCATCGAGCCGAAGTTCACGGTCGACATGAAGGTGAGCGGATTTCGTGATGGGATGAAGTCCATGGCGTACAGCAGATGCGTCCCCGCACCGACAGACACGATCGTGTCGTCGGGCAGGAGCTCGTCGAGAGTGCGAGCGACACGCGCTCCGGCCGGGAGGTCGCCCTCCCTTGAGAGCGCGGCCTGGCAGAGCCCGTCCCACATCACCCGAGCTTCGGAAAGCTCCTCTTCCCAGCCGGGCCTCGGCTGCAGCCTCTTGTCCCCAAGCCGTTCGAGTGCGACCGGGAGGAACTCACCGACGTCGCAGGCAAAGACCCTCGCGCCGGGCGCCTGGGACGCGTAGTTACCGGATATGTTGAACACCATGATGTCCGCGGCCATGATGGGCATCGTGTACTCATACGTGGTCATGTCGCTTATGCCCGCTCCAAGGCACACGATGGCGTCGGCCTTCTCGAGGGCTTTGTCCGCCACAAGGTTGCCACCGCCGAAGCCCGCTCGGCCAAGGCTCAGTGGGTGAGTTTCCGAAATAACTCCGCGCCCGTTTCCGGTGGTCACGACCGGTACACCAAGAGCCTCGATGAAGCTCAGCAACTTATCGGAAGAATTCGAGTATGCCACGCCTCCGCCGGCGAGAACTAATGGAAGCCTGGCACTTGACAGCAGCTCGATCGCCTCGGCGACATCTTTATCCTGGACCGGTGGGGGAGGATCTACGGAGAACTCCAGGCTATCGAGGTCGACCCGGGCCCTCTCGCCCCATACATCCTCCGGGACCTCTATTATGACGGGACCTCGCGCGCCGCTCATCGCCATACGGTACGCCTTCGAGAGAACGGACGGGATGTCCGCGGTGGAGTCAACGCGAAAAGCGCCCTTGCACAGCGGTGCGAAAAGCCCGACGTGGTCGAGCTCAAGCATCCCGTCGCTGCCGGCCAGGGAGTGCTTGACCGCACCGGATATCACCATCATCGGGGAGCAGTCCTTGCGGGCGTTGCCCATTGAGATAGCGGCGTTGAGCGCACCCCCTCCCGAATGGACGAGCGCCACTCCCGGACGCCCGGTGAGCCTGCCTTCGACATCCGCCATGCTGGCGGCCACCTGCTCGTGCCTGCACGAGACATAGCGGATCCTGTCCCGAACCTGGTATAGAGAATCGACGAAGCCGATATTGGACGTTCCGATTATTCCGTACAGCCGGTTCGTTCCCATTCTCACGAGGGCCTCGGCGAGTGTGCCGCCCCCGGTCATCTCACTCATTTTTCAACCTCCGGATATCATGGCGCGGCGAGCCTGCGGGTGTTAACGGATTTCTCAAGAGAGGATTTCGCTCCCGCGAGCGGGACGCTTCAACTCGAGGCTGTTCTAACGCGGCTCAACGCCGTTTACGATGTTCTCAGGCGCTTGTCCTTTCAATACCGATACGACGTTAGCAATGGCGGACATGATGATCCGCATACGGCTCTCGTTGGTTGCGCCGGCGGTGTGTGGAGTCACGATCGTATTTGGAGAGTGCAGTAGCGGGTTGTCCTGAGTCACCGGCTCGATACTGAAGACGTCGATGCCCGCACCCGCCAGCCTGCCCTCCGCCAGTGCGACAGCCACCGCGTTTTCGTCAATGACCTCGCCGCGCGCGACGTTGATGAGAACGGCTGTCGGCTTCATCAAGGAGATTCGCTCCTCGTTGATCAGGAGCTCGGTCTCGGGCGTCAGTGGAACGTGGAGAGTCACCACGTCGGCTTCGGCAAGAAGCTCTTCCAGAGTTCTGAACGTCGCACCCAGTTCCTGTTCGTCGGTCTCCGCGAGCCGGTTGGCGTCGCTATAGATGACGTTACATCCGAAACCCCTTGCGCGCATTGCGACCTCTCTGCCGATCCTGCCCATTCCCACTATGCCTATCGTCTTGCCGAAGAGCTCGAAGACGCCGTAGTTCGCCATCTCGTCCTGTGCCCACTGACCGCTCATTGTCTTGGCGTATTGCAGCATCAGCTTCTTGAGGCAGGCGAGTGTGACCATTATCGTATGCTCGGCGACCCCGATGGAGTTCGCCCCGGCGACGTTGGCCACGGGGATACCCCGCCGCGCCGCTTCCTCGACGTCTATATGCTGGTATCCGACCGAAAGTTGTTGTATCAGGATGCACGAAGACGCCGCCTTTATGACCTCCTGGTCCATCTCGTTGCGGAACGTATAGTCGCCGATAATGATCTCGGCTTGCCCCACTGCTTCGAGGAGCTCATCCCTGCCGCCGCCCTGGTATGTTGTCACTTCGACGTTTCCTATGTCCTTGCCGGCCGCGTTTGCCTGGAGCATCGCATCTATGAGCTCAGGCGGCAGCGGCGAAAGTACGAGCACTCTTTTGCCGGCCATTTCCTACCTCCGTTCTTATGCTTCTTCATCGTATTCCACGCATGGATGGAATGCTACGCCCCGGCGCGATATGCTTTTTAAGAGGGTTATTCAGGGGAATCTTGTACACCCCTGTGGTGGAATGAGCCGGCGCCGCTGATATATAGAGGTGTGAACGAATGGAAAGCAATGGAGTCTCGTCGAATTTCCTCGTGTTCTTCTACATGTTTGCCGTGCTGTTATGGGCGCTCTTCGGCTACTGGGGTGGAAAGATAGCACGGCGCAAGGGGTACAGCTTCGGCCTGGGATTCGCAGTAGGGTTTTTCGGCGGTCTCATAGGCATACTCGTTCTCTACTTCATAAAACCTGCCCGCCCGCCGGCCGATCACGAGATGCGATATCCAGACCAGAGGTATTATCGGCCACCGCCCGCGGACCGGGATAGTGGCAATGATCTGGAACTTGACCCCCTGCAACCGCCGTCCAGGAACAAGGTCTGTCAGCAGTGCCGGAACCTGGTGCCGGGAGATGCCCAGTTCTGCTCGTATTGCGGCGCCCGCGTCTGAACCGGATCGGGGCGGGTCTCGTTTTCACGCATTCCATGCGTGGTCGACCGGCCCGCAACAGCCAGGACGCCACAAGCAAAAAGCCCCTTTCGGGGCTTTTCGCTGCTAGCAGCTCTTTGAGCACTTGCAGGTGCTCGAGGCCTTCTTGGCCAACTTCACGATCTTCATCGTGACCCCCTTCCGTTCATGGATGGGCATTGCTTAAAGCTTACGTCGGGAGTCCGGCGATTTCAATCCTTTGAATTCAACTGACGGCCATGGTTTCCTGCAAGGACTTGACTGGGCGGTTTTTTATGGAGGTTAATAGAAATCGGGGTGAGAAGATGGGTGATTTTCCGGGTTTTGAAGCAAGGGTGGGACCTTTCCTGCGCGGCGAGCTGGGCAAACGGGACTCTGAGGAGTTCAAGAGGCTCATCTGCGCCGACTGCGAGTTCTTCACTTCGGGGGAGGACGAAGAGCTGGAGTGCGGGTGCTATCACATGCTTATGCGACTCATTGACAAGGGCTACGTGACGCTGGAGCAACTGGCCGATGCCCTCCGCGGATAGCTTCCTGAGGATGGGCTACGGAGTGTTCCTCAAGCTCCTGGAATTCCCTGCCGTCTATAACACCGTGACCGATGACGTCTACGAGGTCGACCCGGACGGTTTCGAGGAACTCTCACGATGTGATGGGACCCTCTCGTTATCCGCTTCGGTCTTTCCGCGGGAGTTCCTCGAGTTCTGTCTTGAAGAAAAGGTCCTGGTTGCCGAACCGGAACCGAGGCCTCGCGAAGTGATGGTAGGCAGAAACGAGGTTCCGTCCCTCCGGTACCTTATGGTCGAGTTGACTGACAGGTGCAATCTCAAATGCCTTCACTGCTACCTCGGAGAGCCAGGTGGTGAGGATATCCGGATCGAGACTGTCGCGGATGTGCTTGACGAATTCGAGCTGATGGGCGGCCTTCGCCTGGTCGTCACAGGCGGTGAGCCCCTGGTCTACCCTGGCTTTGACACCGTCAACGAGCTCGTTCGGGGCAGGGCATTCCGAGCGATCCTCGTGACGAACGGCACACTGGTAGATGACGGGCTGGCGGCGCGCCTGAACTTTCACGAGGTACAGGTATCACTCGACGGGATGGAGGAGGGGCACGACTTTATCCGCGGCACCGGAAGCTTCAGATCCTCGCTCGACGGTATTGCCAGCCTTCGGCGCGCGGGCGCGGACGTTTCGATAGCTACTATGATACACAGCCGGAACCCGGGAGAGCTGGATGCGCTCGAGGAACTCGTGCGGGATATCGGGGCTGTCTCCTGGACCCTGGATGTTCCATGTGAGGCGGGAAGGCTGTCAGCAAACGCGGGGAGTCTGCTTCCGGACCTGGAGCTCGCGGCGGAGCAGCTCGAGCGGGCGTTCGGGTCCGAGCAGCACGAGCCGTCGGGCGACTGGGCATGCGGCGCGCACCTTGCGTTCCTCAAGGCGAACGGCACCCTGGCCAAGTGCGGTTTCTTCGA
>DATCGY010000008.1:0-2155 GCA_036508635.1 Candidatus Anoxymicrobiaceae bacterium | reverse complement strand
TACCAGGTTGGTTATCTCGTATCTCCTGAGGGCTCGAACCCTCTGGTTGTAGAGCTGGCACTGCACGTTTGAGGCCGATACGACCGCCGGAAAACGCACGTACTCGGCCATCGCCTGGCCATCGAGGGGAAGATTCTCGGTCATGGCAAAGACCTTGGGTAGGAGTCTGTAGAAACCGGGCCAGAGGTTTCCGATGAACTCGATGTACATCGCGGGGATGACCATCATCGACAGGCCCTGGTTACCCGGGTGGTGGAGCTGGCAGAAGACCTTTGTGCCATAAGCGTGCAGACGGTCTACCATTGCCGCCAGCGGCACGATGTGTCGGTCGCTTGCCATGGATGTCTGCCGGGGCATGATGACGCCCTGGCCGTTGTTGACCCGGGACGCGCCCGTGATGAGCAGGCCCAGCCCGTTCTTCGCTCTCTCCTCGTAGTAATTGATGAGTTGTTCGGACGGAGTTCCGTCGTAGTTGGCCATTCCCGTCACCATTGGCACAAGAACCGTCCTGTTCCTGATGGTGACGTTGCCAATCGTGCCTTCACTGAAGAGATGTGGGTACCGCACATCCGCCTCCTTGTTCGCCCGCAGGTTGTGCGGAACCTTAATATCACTTTGAGACCGACTTGAGCAAGTCGCCAGGGTCCCAACTGTTAAAAAAAGTGCAATCAGCCCGGACGGTCGTGGATAAACCGGCGTCCCCGATGGCCTATGCCATGGCGCGTGCAAAGGATTTCGATACCAGCGTTCAGCTGCTGTGGGTGCGCTCGGGAAGGAGGAGGATGGCGCCGGCAAGAAAGCAAAGGCCGCCGATGAATGTCCCGAGGTTGACCAGGGTGACGTTGATGGGATTGCTCGTCGTCACAACGACGTAGGATGCTATCGCCGAGACGCCGAAAGCTATCGACCCCAGCATGTTGAGCCAGATTATCCACCACGAGTAGCTGCGGAGAATAATCCCGGTCGATTCCCTCCGAAACTCGATAGCGCACAGGCTGCTGGCGACGAGGAAGCAGACGGACCCGAGAGCGTCCGGCTTCCATACCAGCAAATCGACCTGTGGCGCCGAGAGGTTGGTGTGCGTCGCCTGGAAAGTGCTCACGTTGAAATAGACGGTACCGAAGAGCTGCACGAGCGACGCCCACCACGCGAAATTCCTCGGCTCGAACGCAAAGACGCGGAGATGCCCGATTCCCGATTCGTCGTGTGCCAGGCGCGGGTTGACACTTTCGAGGTACTGGAGGGCGGCCGCTGAGGTGAAGAAGAGCGAACCAATGAAGAAGGTCAGGCCATCGTACCCGTTGCCAACGGCGGTCCTGTACCCCGGGGCGGCTCCCAGCGCGAACATCGTGGCCCCGAACGCGAACAACACGCCTATCCACCAGCTGATGGCGCCCGGAGCCCACCACGTGGAGCCACGGCCCGTATCAAGCCTGGAATGGTTCTTGCGATGCTGGCGAGCGGACCACCGCGCCGCACCCTCATCATTTACTTGATCTGCCTTGGTCATGCAGATATCTTACCGCACGATGGGCGCCTTCATGCTTGATGCGTCGTCACTTTCGAACGGATCAAGACGGCACCGCGGCCCGGGACGCCTCTGACCTCGATTCTGCTTCGGCGAGCGCAAGCTCCTGGTAGGCGTGGAAGAACCTGGCGCAGAAGTCGTCCCAGCGCGCGCACGTCTCGAGCGTCTCCTCGTTCATCTCGAATAGGTGGGGCACCGCGAGGAGCTCCCGTATCTCCCGGGAGTACTCGCTCATCGTGACTGGGTCGGCCCCTTCGAGAACGCTCTCGACGAACTCGGGCGACGGATACCAGCCGGCGACCCTCTGGAAGTCGCGGTGCATCTGGGTCAGAAGGACGTTGCGAGGCCCTTCCCACAGTTCCTGAACGAGCCCGTCGCGCATCATCCTTGGAAAAGAGGAGAAATCCTCCATCACCCCGTGGCCGCCTAAGATGCTCATGCCCAGGCGGGACATATCGCACGAGTCCGAAGCGACCGTTATCTTCTGCAGCATGATGAGTTGCCGTATGTCGAAGCGCTTCTTCTTGAGCTCGAGAGGCTCGTCCGCGGTCAGCCCGCTCGCCAGGCCCCCGGGAAGCGAGATGAAGTCGCCGTACAGCTTGAAGCTCCCCGCCAGGCTGCGCCTGG
>DATCGY010000007.1:0-5638 GCA_036508635.1 Candidatus Anoxymicrobiaceae bacterium | reverse complement strand
CCCTGGTCAGAGCAGATGACCTGGCACCCGCCGCACTCGGTGCACGTGAACAGGATGTGCAGCAGGCGGTCGTTGTACTCGAGCTTGCCCTCCAGCAGGCCGCGGGCAATCTCCTGCCTGCCCGAAGCGTAGTACGCCTCGTACTTGTAACGCAGCCCTGAAGGGCAGATATCCAGGAAATCCGTATCGGTCATCTCGTTGTGGTCGATGAACTTGCAGAGCATGCACTTCCCGCAGCGGTAGGAGTCTTTTTGAACCTGGAGCAGCGGGTCATACGGGCTTTTGGTTAGTTCTGACACCTCTACACCTCCACTACCTGTCCGGGGTTGAGCACGTTCTCAGGGTCAATCAACAACTTGATATCCTTCAGAAGGCGCAGGTACGGCGGCTGCTTGGAGAAGATATGCGCAGCCAGCGACCCCGTCGGGTTGGAGAAGAAGGCGCCCGCGTCGGCAAGTTCCGTCAACAGCTTCTCGATGGCCGCAGCCGCGCCGTTGCCCGATTCGGGCAGGTCGAACTGCAGGTACACGGAGGCTCCGCGCTTGACCGGAATGATCATCTGGGCAAGGCCGCCCTTGCTCTTCAACGCGGCTTCGACCATGCCGGCAAGCTCCTCGACCCTGCTGAAGTTAGTGTAAAAACCGATGGATAGTGGGGGTGCATACCAGGGCCTGCCAAGCGCCTCACTAAACGCCTCGGCGGCTTTGTCGCCCGCGGCCTTCGGCTCAAGCTTGAGCTCGCCCGCTTTCACGCCGAGTCTCTTCTCTTGGTAAGCCACGAGCTTCGGAGAGCCTTCGAGCCCGAACACGACCGTCCACGGCTCGAGGCCCGGGTCGTCGCCGAGAACGTCTTTTGCCTTCGCCTTGTTGAGTATGACGACCTCGGTCCCGATCTCGGAGCGCGCCGCCGCCTGAGCAAGCTTGCACGCCTGCGCCCGGCTCGCGAAGCCACGTTCGACTACCTTTCGATCCTCGGGCTCGGGATAAAGGTAGACGTACCCGCGAATGGGAAGGCCGAACGAGTTACGCGACCCGCTGAAGACCCGGCTGATGTTGGGGCCGCCGTCCTCGCGCCAGTGGGCGACGGATGTCTCAAGCGCGTCCGATCCGCTCCTGTACTCCCTGCCGTCCGCCAGCACCGCGTGGAATGTGCCGAGCTGACGATTCGAGAACCTGCACGCCGACTGCACTATCTCGCGCTCCATGACGCTGTCCAGGATGTACTTCGAGTGTGCCGCGGCCGGGAGCGCGATGCGGACACCCTGGGCCGCGAGGTCCGGGAGGACCTGCTCCCAGGTGACCCCGGGCTCGACCTGAAGGAACAACCTTTTGGCGTCGAGACCCAGCATGTCGGCCATGGACTTAAAATCGATTATGAATCCGGTCTTCTTGGGCTTGATCCCCCACGGCTGCGGGGTGTAGACCGCCAGCTTGTAGCTCCGCGCGACCTCGAGCGCGTGCACTATGTCGGACTGGCTTCTCGGGGAAATTACAGCAATGATATTTTCGGTGGGCGAGCCGGGCTCGAGATAGGAAGAGATCTCGTCCTCGTCCGTCGTAAAACGCAACGTGTCGACCATTATCTCCCACAAACGCGCCCGGGCCAGCTTGGTGTCGGTACCGCTCCTTCTGGCCATCCGTCCTCCTCTCATGAAGAACCCTAGACGTAACAGTCATTTTGTTAACCGTTCTCGATTCTTCAGCCTGGACTTAACCCTCAAGTGTCAGGTCTTAAGTCCCTGGCTTTTCACCCTCACGCTTGAGCAGGTGATCCATCACCTCCTCCGCGGCAGTATGGGGGTCCAGCTCGCGCGCCGCCATGCGCCTGACCAGCTCACGGCCCTCTTCGTTTTCGTCGAGGATCCTTGCCGCCGCACGGGACACCTTGAGGTTGAGGATCTCGAGCAGCTCAGCCTTCATCCGCTGCTCGGTCTTCAGCTCAAGTAGCCCACTCTCGCGCAGGTAGTCGGCGTGTTGCGCTATGGCGCCCTCCAGATCTTCAATGCCCTCCCCGTCCAGGGCCTTGGTTGCTATCAACGGCGGTTTCCAGGCGGAATCGTCGCCGCCCGGTTTTGTCTCTATCATCATCTCGAGGTCGCCAAGCGTCCGGTGCACTCCGTCGCGGTCGGCCTTGTTGACCACGAATATGTCACCGATCTCGAGTATTCCCGCCTTGATGGCCTGAATCTCATCGCCCGCGCCCGGCATGGTGACCACGACGCACGTGTGCGCGTACTTCACGATCTCGATCTCGACCTGGCCCGCCCCGACGGTCTCCACGATGATGAAATCCTTGCCGAAAGCATCGAGGA
The DNA here is from genome assembly GCA_036508635.1 of Candidatus Anoxymicrobiaceae bacterium. Lineage (GTDB taxonomy): Bacteria > Actinomycetota > Geothermincolia > Fen-727 > Anoxymicrobiaceae > FEN-727. Next base: position 3,327 of record DATCGY010000007.1, on the reverse strand, counting down.
TGTTGATGACGTCGTTGGTCGCCATCGAGAGCCCGCCGAGAGCGCCACGGCTACCCATGCTCCTGATGAAGACGTCCGGGTCTCCGGACAGCTCCTGCATGCGGACGCGATCACCCAGAAGGGCTCCGCCGGTGAAAGGGCTGGTCGGGTCTACGCATATGATTCCGACGGCCATCCCGGCGTCCCTGTACCGCTTGGCGAGCCCGCAGGCAAGCGTGCTCTTTCCGGCTCCCGGCGAGCCGGTCAGCCCCACCACGTGCGCGCGGCCGGCGTGCTGGTGCAGCATGCGCAGGACCTGTCGCACTGACCGGTCCTGGTTTTCGACCATGCTGATCAGGCGCGCCACGGCTCTCCTGTCGCCGTTGAGCAATCCTTCATAGAGGTCGCTTGCGGTCTCTGTCACTCGTAGTCCCTGTCTCTCATTCGCCGTCTCTCTTCTCGCGTATGTAAGCGACTATATCGCGGGTGTCGGTCCCCGGCCCGAAGACCCTGTCCACCCCGTGTTGGGATACGAGGGCATCCGCGTCGTCGGATGGTATCACCCCTCCGGCAATGACCAGGATGTCGTCCGCGCCACGCTCGGCGAGCATCTCGGTGATCCGTGGTATCAGCGCCATGTGCGCCCCGGAGAGGATCGAGATGCCAAACACGTCCGCATCTTCCTGGATCGCCGCCTCGACCAGCATGTCGTTGGTCTGCTTGAGGCCCGAGTATATGACCTCCATGCCGGCTTCGCGGAGGGCCTGCCCCACGATGAGGACACCCCTGTCGTGGCCGTCAAGGCCGGGTTTGCAAAGGAAGACGCGGATTTTCTTTTCCATCACAACCCCTTTGACCTCTCCCGCCCCGAAGGGCGACATGTTGTCTTTCCTAGCCCTTCGCCCTGCCGGAACCGCCCGTCTTCGATACGGAAGAACGCACGCGGCGCCGGTATGAGTTCACGCATATTCCCAGCGTTATCAGCTCGAAAAGGCTGTCCGATACGCTTTCTACCGAGTGAGCGCTGTTCAGCAGGAACTCCGGCGCCATGGTCGTTCTCAAAGCGCCGGTGAGCGCCCCGATGATCACCTCGGTATCGATCTCGGAACCGAAGACACCCTTGTCCTTGCCCTCGTCTATGACCTGGTGCATCTCCTGGAGTATCTCGTTCTCTGCCTGTTCCGCGCGCTCCCACAGCTCCGGGAGGTCGCGCTGCAGGTCGATGAGTGCGACCGAGCTTAGCTGTGGCGCCGCGTAGAACCTCGAAAGCCGCCTGAGTTTCTCGAGTGGATCGTCGCTGGACTGGATGATGTTGCGCATGTTGACCTGGAACATCTCGAGGGCGTCCTCCACGATGACGCGAGCCATCTCGTACTTGGAGGAAAACGTCTCGTAAACCGTGCGCTTACTGACGCCTGCTCTGCGCGCGATATCATCAACGGTGGTGCCACGCAAGCCTCGAGTGCCAAACAGGCCGCGAGCGGATTTTATAATTTTTTCTCTAGTAGTCTCAGCCAAGTCAGGTACCGCCCTGAAAACTATAAAAACCTCTAGAGTTTTGTCAGTTTCAGATACTACCAGCGCCGCGAAGCGCAGGTCAATACCAAAATCGAAGCTTTCCAAATATTGAACCGGGGAAAGTAGAATGGCCGGAGTCGGCGGGGTTCGGGCGCCCCATTGCTATGTGCATTTTTCCTTGTGCTACAATACACTGGTTTACGGGAGATTCATCTATGGCAAACAAACGTATCGAACTCGAACAGTATAAGCACTATGTGGACCTCCTGGAGGAGGAGCCAAACAGAAAGACGTGGCTCAGGGGCGTTCTGATCTCTCTCATCACGGCGATGGTCCTTGTGCTTGCGATGTTCATTCTGGGCATGCTGTCCAACTCGCTGGCGATCAATCCGAGCAACATCCTCCAGAAGCCCCCCGCGAAATCGGCGAGTACTCCGAGCCAGGATACGACAGTACCGGGCACGGAGCAGATACCTACAAACCAGGTGCCGACAAACCAGGTGCCGACAAACCAGGTACCCAACCAGAGCAAGGCGTACGACTCCCCTCTGGCCGCGAGCAAAGCGCTGGGCGTGCCGCTCGGGGCGGGCGACGGCGCGCTGGTGGCACAGGCGGTGAGTACGCAACCGACGCAGGTGATTCCGACACAGACATCGCAGCCCACAAGCGCCAAGACCAAGAAGTCCACGGGCCCCGGGGCGCAGACCAAAGGTGTCGGCAACCTGTCCAACCTGGCAGGCGGCGCGAGCGGGCGCGGGTTCCAGATCTCCCTGCTGGTCCTCTCCTTATGCATGGTGGTGCTGCTCTACCTGCCGATTCGAAAGGCGCGCCTCGAAGGGAAGTCGAAGTGAGAGCCAACGTAATCATCTTTGAGGCAATCACGTTCATCCTCTTCATCGCGTTCTACGTTGGAGGCAAGAAGGCGTTCGGCAAGAGCCGCAACCGAGCGTTCCTCGTCGGAGCGATACTATTCTCGCTGGCGATCGAGACTGTATCCGTGCTCATCGGCGGCAAGAACTACTACTGGTATTCGATCAACGGCTATTACACGCACTACCCACTCGGCGGTTACATCATCTGGCTCGGGCTGGTTCCCCTGGCGGCGACACTGCTCTGGGCCATGGTGGCCGCGACTTCATACCTGACCGCGTTCACCCTCATGCCCCGCGCGAAACTGTGGGTGCGTTCGGCGCTCGCCGGCGGAGTCGCGGTGGTATTCCAGCTTCTCATACAGCCGGTCGCCGTCACCAACCACTGGTGGACCTGGAACCTCAAGAGCTTCTACTTCCTCGATGTGCCGCTCGTAGCGCTCTTCGGCAGTTTCGGCGCGATGTTCCTTTTCACCTACGCATTCCAGACAACACTGGTCCACATGAGCGACCCCGGCTGGCTCAAGAAGGTCGAAGACGCCACGGTGAGGCGCTGGCCGATCAAGAGCAAGAAGATCGCCAAGAACCTCAACTGGCCTCAACAGCTCGAGCTATTCGCATTCAGGTTGATCGTCGCTTTTGCGATCTTCGCCGCATACATGGCGCCGTTCATCGCCATCTTCTGGGCCATCGCCAACCGCGGACAGATCAAACCCGGCTGGTAACCCTCACCCACATCCCGACATCATCCCAAACATTCCGAGCTTACCCATAAAGTATGGTTTTCCTCACACGTATTCACCAACCAGGCGTTAGAGGGGGGTTCAAAAAATGGGGTCAGATCTTTTTTTGAAGGGTTAAAGGCCGGTGATGATGGAGGTGGAGAGGTCGAGGAACAAGCCTGTCTGACCCTGGTATTCGACTTGGAAACGGGAGCCGGGGATGACTTCGCCTATGTCGG
>DATCGY010000006.1:0-13533 GCA_036508635.1 Candidatus Anoxymicrobiaceae bacterium | reverse complement strand
ATGATAAGCCTGTTGTTGACCAGCCACCGCGCGCTCTTTGGCATCATGACGTCGATGGTCGCCTTGGCGGCAGCACGTTCGGCCTCGAATACGATATGACGTATCGAGACGCCGACCACGGCTTCGATCCGGCTATAGACGTCATTCAGAAGTTCCGACTCCACGAGCACCAGGCGCTGGGAGGGATTGGGACCCATGCCGATGGTCCCGTTGTCGCCCCACTTCACGATGAACCTGAAGTAGAACGGTAATCTGCATCCTGGACAGTCCGACTTCGCCATTCATTCCTCCTGCAAGTGCACGCGTCGCACACGACAGCCGGGCTCCCTGCCCCCCGGGGCCGGTCAGGCCCAGGAGCCGCCACGTTCTTATTGTCTCGGGGCTATTCTATATGTTCACGAGTGGCCCATAGCAAGCGGTTTCTTCAGGGTCGGGCGGTCGCGAGCGCGGGACGGAAACGCTCGAGCATCGTTTCCGCCGCCAGTACCACGCATATCGCTAGCATCAGCAGCGGAAATACACTGTTAGTCCAGCCGTTTATCCCCCGCCCGTAAAGGGACATTACGAGGGTTACCCCCGCGGCTGCCGCGGTGAAGCGGTACGACCCCGAAAGGGCGACTAGCACAACCAGGAAGCCCGCGTACCATGGCATCAGCCACGTCGTTGTAAAGATAAAACAAAACATGATGGCACCGGCGTAGAAGATCATCGAGCCCATGTCCCTGACCCGGTAGCAGAATAAAACGAAAAGGAGCAGAAAGACGAGCACGAAGAACGAGTGTGTAGCCGATGCGCTCAACTTACTGGCGCCGGAACCGGTCCACCCCAACCCGCGCAGAACCGCGGTAAGTTGCCCTCGGAAGAACCTGGGCACGCTGGCGGCGCTGTATCCCGAGCTCACGTTCATCACGAGCTTGAACCCCTTTATGCCGGGCCACGTCGGAAGGTACAGCGCCAGGGGGACCAGTATCAGGACCGCGGCCGCCTCCGCATATTTCCGAAGCCCCCAGCGCGCGTTCTGCCGCAGGAAGAGGACTAGCATAGGTGCGAGCACGAAGAGGGCGGTCGTCTTTATCATCCCGGCCAGGACGACGGACCCTATCGCGAGCACCGGGTAACCTTTGCGATACAGGAGGAAACCGGCAACCACGAAGAAGATCATGATCGTGTCGTTGTGCCCGCCGCCCACGAGGTGGATTATCACCAGGGGGTTCCACGCGGCTGCAAGCAGAACGAAGCTCCTCCTGTGCGGCGTGAGGCGCCGCGCCAGGTCATTGATGACGAACAGGCTGCCCGCAAAGAAAGAGAATGCCAGCAGCTTGAACGCAATGGTATTCGAAACGGCGCTCTTGCCGGCACTCACGCCCAGTACCGCGGATATATAGTTGAAAAGCGGACCGTACACGGACGGGGTATTCCGCCAGCTGATGTACTGAAGCATGGGTTCAGAACGGAACATGCTCGGCGCCGCGACGTAAGGGTTCTTGCCGTAGACGGCCAGCGCCCTCCCGTAGGAGGCATAGTTGAAGAGGTCTTTGGCGAGTATCGGAGGCGTGAAGAGCACGAGAAGGCAGAAGATCATGCTCGCGCCGATGATAAAACCTGGGCTCACGGCTCCGCGCCTCCGGGCTGTTGCTATGAGAGCCCATGCGTATGCCGCGTACATCACGACCAGCGTAGACATGTAGACGACCGTGAGTTGCCTGAAAGACATCGTCGCCAGCCCGAGCAACCTGCCCAGGCTGTCTAGAACCCCCCCCATGGTCAGGAGCGCGCTTTTGGGAGCGGCCACCGCGAGCCCGTACTGGCGCTGGACGGCGCACACGGCAACAACGAGGAAGCAGGCGAACATCACCGCCCCAGCCAGCCAGGGGCTCTCGATGATGCGCAATGCGTTGCCCCGCGAGCGGTTCTCCGCCGAATCCGACGACATTTCCAACCCTGCCTTTGACCTAGTGCACCAGTGCCGTTTCGGTATTCTACAGCAGCGTGGCCAGGTGAGATAGGATGCAGGCTACGGCTACCCGGCGTCGAAGCAACAACGGGTGATCCCCCATGCCCCAGGTTGGCGCCTGCCGCGAGAGGACGTTGAAACCGGCGGGCGTTTTCGACAGAATAGGGCTTTGACAAGGGAAGGGCGATGCACTGGCTTATTGATTTCTTTCTACATCTGGACAAGAACCTCACTAACTTCGTGAACCAGTATCACACCTGGACGTACCTGGTGCTCTTCCTGGTCATCTTCTGCGAGACGGGCCTTGTGGTCACCCCGTTCCTTCCCGGCGATTCGTTGATATTTGCCGCGGGCGCCATAGCCGCGCTCTCCACCCATGGCCTCAACATCATCCTGCTCTGGTTGGTGCTGTGTGCGGCGGCGGTACTCGGTGATACCGTCAATTATTGGATCGGCCATATCATTGGGCCGAAAGCGTTCGGCCGAGAGGACGCCCGGTTTCTCAAGAAGAAGTACCTCGACGAGACCCACGGCTTCTTCGAGAAATACGGGGGATCTACCATAATCCTCGCCCGTTTCGTGCCCATAGTGCGCACTTTCGCGCCGTTTGTCGCCGGCGTGGGCGAGATGACTTATACGCACTTCCTGGCGTTCAACGTGATTGGTGGAGTCGCCTGGGTTTCCCTTTTTGTCTTTGTGGGCTATTTCTTCGGCAATATATCATTCATCAAGCATAATTTCAGCTTCGTGATCATAGCCATAGTCATCATCTCGGTACTTCCGATAGTCATCAAGGCGATGAGCGAGCGAAGGAAGCGCAAAGCCTTTGATTCGGCACAGGGTGCCGACTTCTCGGACGCTGAACGCTCCTTCGGTTCCGAAGCGCCCGACCCCGGGGGGGATTCCACCGATGCATGATGTTTCATTGATGGGCGGTGTCACTCGCTCCCGGCGGCGGCTTGCCGCCGGAAACGGAGAGGGACGAATCACCATATTCACCGAGTGACCGGCGGACCCCGAGGGGGTGTCCGTCGGGAGGGAGAGTCGGTTGGCTTTACTTTCTGATGTTATGGATGCCCTTGACAGGGTTTTCCCCTGGGAGCTGGAGCGTGCGGGCGACGGGAGCGGTCTCCTCGTTGGGGCCTTGTCGTCAGAGGTCCGGCGCGTTATGTGCTCCGTCGATCTCACTACCGTTATAACCCTGGCCGCGATCGACTCCGATTGCGAGTTACTTGTTACACATCATCCCCACCTGTTCGCCGGGCGCGGTTCCTCTTGGGATTTCGGTACGCCCGGCGGCGCTATCGCAAGACTGGCGACGCTCGGCGGGCTCAACATCGTCGGTTGCAGGGGTAACGCCGATGCAGGCGAGCACGGCACGGCCGCCCTGGCGGCGCGGCATCTCCGGCTTGAGGGGCCCATCCCGCTCGAGCCCAGTGAGTCGGCGTATATGGCCAGGATTGTCGTCTTCGTTCCCGGCGAGGCTTTGGAACACGTCTCAGCGTCGATGGCAGAGGCGGGAGCCGGAAAGATCGGCGAATACACCCACTGTGGGTTCAGGGTCGATGGCAAGGGCACGTTCATTCCGGGGCCGGGTGCGGACCCCTATTCGGGTGAACGCGGGAACTTGAGCCTGGTGGATGAGACACGCCTTGAGATGGTCGTTCCATCGTTCGCGGTCGGCAGGGTGGTTTCGGCGATGCTCGAGAAGCATCCTTACGATGAGGTGGCTTACGACGTCTACAGGACCGCGGGTCCGGCGTCGTGGGGCAGGGGAAGGATCGGGACGTTGCCCGGCGAGCGGGCGCTTAGTGAGATAATGGAGGACCTGTCGGCCTGGTGCGGCGCTGACGATGCCGTAATTACCGGCGACCCGGAGACCGAGGTCTCGCTGGTCGCAGTCGCGCCTGGAAACGCCGACCCGCTCATCGGAGCGGCGTGCGGCGCCGGTGCGGAACTGCTCGTTGCGGGCGAAGTCGGGTGGGCGGGCACGGTCGAGGCACGCGAGGTGGGCATGGCGGTACTGTGCCTGGGTCACCTCGAAAGCGAGCGTCCTCTCGTACCCGAGATGGTAGATCAGCTTGTGGAGACGTCCGGGGGCATGGCCCTCGGGCTCTCCGTCGAAGGATACAAAGACCAGGAAGGGAGATGGGGTTGAGCGAACTAGAGCCTGCCGAACTGGCGCGTACGTTACGCGAAGTGCAGGATTATGACACAAAGATCTTAGGGCTTAAACGCGATATCGAAGGCCTTGAAGACAGGCATCGCCTCGGCGAACTGCGGGACGAGCTCGACGCTACCATGGAGGCGAAGACCTCCGAGCAGAGCGAACTGGAGGCGATCAAGCAAAAGCAACTCAAGCTCGACGGCGAGCTCGACCTGCTGGCGAAGAAGATCGAAAAGGAAGAGGCCCGCATGATGTCGGGGACCATCATGAACTCGAAAGAGCTCTCGGCTATCCAGACCGAGATCTTCTCGCTGCGCAAGAAGCGTGACGAGATGGAGACCGAGGATCTCGAAGAGATGGAGGCTATCGACGGACTTCGTCAGGACATAAACGAAGCATCCCGGCGCATAGATGAAGTCACGGGCCGGGAGCGCGACGCGCTGAAGGAATACGAACGGGAGCTTGCCGAAAAAGAGAGCCAGGTCGCACAGCTCGAGAGCGAGAGGGACGCCCTCAAGGCGAGGCTCGATGAGGATACCGTCGCGGCTTACGAGAAGCTGCTCGCCGACAAGGACGGGCTTGCGGTTGTCGGGATATTGCAGGGCCGCAGCTGTGGCGGGTGCCGTATCGACTTCAGCAGGACGCAGATCGACAAGTATCAGCACGAGGAAGGCGTTTTCCGGTGTGCGTACTGCCGCAGGATGCTGGTGAAGTGAGAGCGGTTCCTGACGAAAGCCCCGCCGGCGCAGGTGGCTTCTTGAGCGTATTCAGTGACGGAGCCTCCAGGGGAAACCCCGGCCCCGCCGGCATAGGAGGCCTGGCCCGAAACGAGGCGGGAGAGGTCGTGCTGGAGGTCTGGGAGTATCTTGGGGAGACTACCAACAACGTAGCTGAGTACTACGCCATGATAAGGATCCTCGAAGAGTCGGCGAAGCTTGGATACGACTCGGTGAAAGTGCACACGGACAGCCAGCTCGTCGCTAAGCAGGTTGTGGGTAGCTTCAAGGTGAAGAGCCAGTCGTTACGACCGCTCGTGGGCCGGGTAAGGGCGCTTCTCGACGCCTACCGGACGGTGCAGGTGGATTACATTCCCAGGGAGAAGAATATCCAGTGTGACCGACTGGCTAACCGCGGAATAGACGAGGGCCTTGCCGGCCTTCGCGAGCCTATACTCGAGAAAGGCGAGCGGTCGCTTTTTTAATTGGAGAAGCTTGCCTTCCCGATCCGGGAGGCCCGGACTGGAGAAGATTCGGAGCGTTATGGACTGCTGCGTAATAGGGACAGGCTACGTCGGGCTCGTCACCGGCTCGTGCCTGGCGGAACTGGGCCACCACGTCATCGCCGCCGACGTGGATGGGCAAAAGATCCTGTCGCTTTCGGCTGGGCATATACCGATCTACGAGGCGGAGCTGGAGACCATCGTCGAGCGCAACCTCAAGAACGGGAACCTGACTTTCACGACCGAAGTTCACAAAGCCGTCTCGGAGAGCGAGTTCGTCTTCATTACGGTTGGCACCCCGTCCGACGCCGAAGGCCGCGCGGACCTGACAAACGTTGACGACGTCGCCCGCGACATAGCCCGCGCGCTGGACGGCTACACGGTAATAATCAACAAGAGCACGGTCCCGGTCGGCAGCACCAAGCGCGTCCAGAGAATCATCGAGGAGAGCATGCCGCAGTACCACGAGTTCGACGTGGTCTCGAATCCCGAGTTCCTGCGCGAGGGCACCGCGGTATTCGACTTCATGAACCCGTCCCGAATCGTTATTGGGAGCGACTCCCAGAAAGCCGCCATGCGCATGACAGAGCTGTATCATGGCCTCAAGGCGCCGCTGCTAGTGACGGATCCGGTCAGCGCGGAGATGATAAAGTACGCCTCGAACGTCTTCCTTGCCACCAAGGTTTCGTATACAAACGCGGTCGCCAACCTCTGCGAGGCCGTTGGCGCGGATATCCGCGAGGTCACGTTGGGGATGGGTTACGACGAGCGCATAGGCTTCGAGTTCCTCAAGGCGGGGCCCGGCTTCGGGGGTTCGTGCTTTCCGAAGGACTGCCGGGCGCTCCTCGCGATCGCGCGCGAGAACGGTTACGATTTCGAGCTGCTCGAAGGTGTGCTCAAGGTGAACCTCGAGCAGCACGAGAAGATGGTCGAAAAGGTAACCGGTGCCGCCGAGGGCCTCGAGGGCCGCAGGATATGCGCCCTCGGAGTGGCTTTCAAGGCGAACACGGACGACATCAGGGAGTCCCCCGCGGTCTACGTGGTCAAGAGGCTTGTCGAACGGGGCGCCCTGGTTACGGTTTACGACCCGCAGGCGATGGAGAACGCCAGGGTCGAGCTCCCTGGGGCCACATTCGCTTCCGACCCGTACGAGGCGGCGGAGGGCGCCGTGGTACTGGCGTTGCTGACGGAATGGGACGAGTTCAAGTGGCTCGATTACGAGCGTATCCTGGGGCTGATGGAGACCCCGTACGTTGTGGACACCAGGAACTGCCTGGACCCGACCGTGCTCCGGAAGCTCGGTTTCACATACGAAGGAGTTGGTAGATGAAGCTGTCCGTTATCATGCCAGTTTACAACGAGCGCAACACGATCCAGGAGATACTCCGCCGCGTCCGGACGGTGGACATCGGTGAGATCGTCAAAGAGATCATTGTCGTCGATGACGGCTCTACCGACGGGACTCCTGACATCCTCAAGCTCGAAGAAGACTCCACGGTCAAGGTCCTCAAGCACAAGGTTAACCAGGGCAAGGGCGCGGCGATCCGGACCGGCCTTGGCGCCGCGACCGGTGATTTTATCATCATCCAGGATGCCGACCTGGAGTACGACCCGGACGACTACCGCACGCTGCTGGCCCCGATCCTCAAGAAGAAGGCCGAGGTGGTCTATGGCTCGCGGTTCACCGGCGAGCACCGCAATATGCTCTACTGGCACATGCTAGGCAACAAGTTCCTCTCTTTCATGACCAACGTGCTCTATAACACGACGGTCTCCGACATGGAAACCTGCTACAAGCTGTTCACCAGAGAGGCACTCGAGGGCATCGAGATAAAGTCCGACAAGTTCAACTTCGAACCCGAGATCACGGCCAAGATCCTCAAGAAGAAGATAAGAGTATACGAAGTCCCCGTATCTTATGCCGGCAGAGAGTACGAAGAGGGTAAGAAGATAACATGGAGGGACGGGTTCTCGGCTCTATGGGCCCTTGTTAAGTACAGGTTTACGGACTGAGCCGGAACGAGCAGCAAACACGGAGGTAATCAAATGTCCAAAACAATAGTGAACGTGGTGCTCCTTGTCATAAGCATCGGGCTCGCCGTCGGTGGACAGCTCGCGATGAAGGCGGGCATGAACAACGTGACCGATAACGGCAAGAACCCCCTGCAGGTATCCGACATAAAGCATCCTGTCGCGCTCGTGAAGAGGATGTTCAAAGAAGGGCCGTGGGCGATCGGTGGAATAATCCTCTATGCGATATCGGCTTTGTTCTGGCTGATAGTACTCTCGAGGGTGGCACTGTCAGTGGCTTATCCCATTGTGGCGGTCGGGTACATCGTCGTTGTCCTCTACTCGAGGTTCGTGTTCAACGAGCCGGTCAAGGCCATCGCGTGGGTCGGCCTCGCTTTCATTGTCGTCGGCGTAGCGATAACCGCCCAGGGTTTGAAATCGAACAAGACGCAGAATAATACCGAGAAACTCCAGCAGCCGGCTCAGACCCAGATGGTGAGCCATGCGGAGGCACCGGAAGCGCCCGTTGAGAAATGACTCTCGTCTCAGTAGTGGTCATAAACTTCAATGGCATGCGCGACCTGGCGGGTTGCCTCGATTCTCTGGCCTCTCAAGACTACTCTGACATAGAGCTGCTGCTGGTAGACAACTGCTCCACCGATGGCTCGGGCGACTTGATGAATGCGTTCGCGGACGATCCTGCGAACCGTGAGAGGTTCGCGGCGGGCTCACCGCGTTTCATCGCGAACACAACAAACGCCGGGTTCAGCCCCGCTCTTAACCAGGGCATCAGGAGCTCGAGCGGCGAGCTGGTCATGCCGCTCAACACGGACGTCGTGCTCGACAGGTCGTTCATCAGCTCGATGGCTACAGCGTTGCTGAAGGAATCGCTGAACGGGAGCGCCAGCGGCAAGCTGCTGAGGTTTCCCGCCTGGGACCGTGACACCGTCATAGATTCAGCAGGCCACTTCATCTTCAAGAACAGGCTGGCCGAGAACATAGGCGAGGGCGAGGGCGGCTCGGCTTCGTTCCTTGACCCGCGGGAGGTATTCGGAGCCTGCGGAGCCGCGGCTCTGTACAGGCGCGAGATGCTCGAGGACATCCAGGTCGCGGGCGAGTACTTCGACGAGGACTTCTTTGCGTTCTGGGAAGACGTTGACGTCGATTGGAGAGCTCGCATCCGGGGTTGGAAGTGCGTGTACGAGCCGTCGGCTATCGGGTGGCACCGGAGGGGAGGCGCAGGGTATCGCAAATCTCTTCTTGTGGAGCGTCACAACTATAAGAACCGGCTGCTCATGATAATCAAGAACGATTCGCCGCGCTCGTACGTGAGGAACCTGCCCGGGATCGCGATTACCGAGTTGATGAAGGGTGGCGCGCTACTCGTACGCTGTCCCCGCGCGCTCCTTTCGCTGTTCGAGGTGGCGAAGCTTCTTCCGCGAACTCTGGCAAAGCGGCGCGTCATTCAGTCGCGACGGGTCGTCCCGGCCCACGAGTTGGACAAATGGTTCGTGCCGTTTGACTACGGGAAATGGATGAGGAGACATCTCTTGAACAGGGGAGACATGATAAGCGCGAGCGGGAGGGCGGTCCGTTGAGAGGTGTCGCGGCGATCGTCATCAACAGGAACACGAAAGATTTCCTGCGGGATTGCCTGTCATCTCTGGCCGGGCAGGAGTACGGCGGTGGAATCTCCGCCTGGGTCGTAGACAACGGTTCCACCGACGGAAGCCAGCGCATGGTCCTCGGCGAGTTCCCGGGCGTGAACCTGGTCTGGAACGACGAAAACGTGGGCTACGCGAGGGCGTGCAACCATGGCGCGTCCCACACCGCCGAGCCATATCTCCTCTTCATGAACAGCGACACGGTCCTCTCGCGTAACACGTTGAGCGAGGTAGTCGAGCTTTTCGAGCGCAGGCCCGATGTCGGGGTTATCGGTCCCCGCATACTGAACAGCGACGGCTCCATACAGTACTCCTGCCGCGAGTTCCCCTCGATAAAAGACGCTTTTCTCCACGCTTTTATCGGGCTCTTCAACGCCGACAACGCCGGCAGCTCGAGGTATAAGAAGATGGAATGGGCGCACGGCGACGAAACCGTGGTCGACTGGGTCTCGGGTTGCTTCATTGCGGTCCGGCGCGAGGCGTTCGACAAGGTCGGAGGCTTCGACGAGAAGTACTTCATGTACGTCGAGGACGTCGACCTTTGCTGGACCATCAGCGAGGCGGGGTGGGAGGTGCGCTACATCCCTCGCGGTGAAGTCGTCCATCATATCGGGATGGCAAGCCAGGCGGTGCCGACGCGCATGGTGTTACATCACCACGCCAGTATGCTACGCTTCCACCGTAAGACGTACCGGGGGCCGGCTCGAATGTTAGTCAATGGAGCCGTCGCGGTGGGCATTGCCGCCCGGATCCTGCTCATAGTGGCCCTCAACAGTTTTTACCGCCTGCGCGCCGCCGTCGGCGGGGTGAGGCGAGTGATCATGCCGGGGAGACAATAATGGAGCGAGTTCTTATCACCGGCGCGGATGGGTTCATTGCGTCGCACCTCATTGGTGAGCTCGGGCGCGAGACCGACTGGAAGATAACGGGCATCGGCCTCAAGCCGGAGCCTTCGGCGAAAGTCGAAGGCCTCGAGTACGCGGTCGCGGACCTGACCGACTACGACGTCGTCAAGGACGTGCTGGACGGTTGCAGGCCGGACGGCGTTTTCCATCTCGCCGCTCAACCGTCAGTGCACTTGTCGTGGGAGGACCCCTGGACGACGTACAGGGTCAACCTGCTCGGGCAGGTAAACCTCATGGAGGCGCTGCGAAGGATGGGGCTCTCCGCTTCGGTGCATGTCGCGTGCTCCAGCGAGGAATACGGAAAAGTCTCCCCCGATCGCATGCCACTCACCGAGGATTCGCACTTCAACCCGTGCAGCCACTATGCGGTGAGTAAGGTCGCTCAGGAGACCCTGGGGCTGATGTACTACCAGGCGTTCGGATGGCGCGTGTTTGTGACGCGGGGTTTCAACCAGATAGGTCCCGGCCAGTCGCCTGATTTCGCCGTGTCGTCGTTTGCCAGACAGATCGCGCTCATAGAGGGTGGATTCTGCGAGCCTGTCCTGAAAGTCGGAAACCTCGAAGCAAAGCGGGACTTTACCGACGCGAGAGACACGGTGCGCGCTTACCGGATGGTGATGGAGCGAGGCACGGCCGGCGCGGCGTATAACGTGTGCAGCGGGACCGCGAGGCCGGTCTCGGAGATACTCGAGCTCCTGCTCTCGCTCTCGGCTTCGGTGATAAGAGTCGAGCGTGACCCGGAGCGCCAGAGGCCGAGCGACATACCAGTTCTCGTGGGCGATAACACCAGGCTCAGGGAAGAGACCGGCTGGGAGCCACGGATCAGCATCAAGGAGACATTGCGCGACACGCTGAATTACTGGCGCGAGCGCATAGACGTGGAACAGAGCGCAAGCTGAGCCGGGCGCGAAGCCAGCCGCCGGCTGAAATCGAAAAACAGACACTCTCGGGGGTGGATTGATTTGAAAGGTGCAATGCTTGTTGGAGGTTTCGGCACAAGGTTGCAACCGCTGACAATCACTATACCCAAACCGATGCTTCCGCTGGTCAACAGGCCTTTCCTGGAGATAGAACTCCTGCACCTGAAACAATACGGCGTTGATGACGTAGTCCTCTCCACGGGATACCTGCCCGCGATCTTCGACGAGTACTTCGGCGATGGCTCGAAGCTTGGCATTAACCTGGTCCGCGTTGCCGAGGATAAGCCACTGGGTACGTGCGGGGCGATAAAGAACGTCGCGGAGCACCTTGGAAGAGAACCGGTTATCGTGTGCAACGGAGACATTCTCACCGACCTGGACATCGGCGCGCTCGTCAAATATCACAAGGAGAAGGGCGCGGCGGTCACCATTACGCTGACCCCGGTCGAGGATCCTACGGCTTACGGGCTCGTTCCCCTCGATGAGGAAGGCAGGATAATAGAGTTCCTCGAGAAACCGGGCTGGGACCAGGTGGTGACCAACTTGATCAACGCGGGAACGTACGTCCTGGACCCGAGGGTGCTCGACCAGGTCCCCCCTGGTGAAAACTACTCATTTGAGAGGCAGTTGTTCCCGGACCTTCTGGCGCAGGGTGAGCCGATGTACGGCTTCCCATCCGACTGTTACTGGCTCGACCTTGGGACTCCCGAGAAATACCTCGCGGCGCACCACGACATCCTGGAGGGGCACGTGGATGCCCCGATACCTGGCAGATCCTCAGGTGACAGGGTGTTTATCGGGGAAGGCGTTAAGATACACGAGAGCGCCAAGATCTACGGGCCGCTGCTCGTCGGTGACGGTGTGGAGATAGGTCCGGAGGCCGAGGTCGGGGCGCAGACGTGCCTGGGAGACGGGGTCAAGGTGGGGGCGAAGGCCCGCATCGAGGGCTCTGTCATACTCGAGGGCGCGGTGATAGGCGAGGGTTGCTCCATCGATCACAGCATCATTGGCAGGGGAACAGTGCTCGGCCCGGAGGTCCGTGTTGCGGAGCTTTCGGTGTTGGGTGATAATATCGAGGCTGGTGGCGAGAACGAGTTCCGCAGAGGTATTCGTATCTGGCCTTCTACTATTATTGAAGCGGGAAAGATCAAGTTCTAACCGGTTGCGGGGTAGAGCATCGCACGTACTTGGAGGTGCGTTTTGCGCGTATTGATAACGGGGATAACGGGCTTCGCAGGGAGCCACCTTGCGGAGTATTGCCTTGCAAGGGGCGACGTGGAGGTGTTCGGCACCGCGCGCTGGCGCAGCCGCATGGACAACGTCCAGCACTTCCTGGACCAGATCACGCTCATCGACTGCGATCTCAAGGACTCTGTCGCCGTCAGGCACTGCCTCACCGAGGTCAGGCCCGATTATATCTTCCATCTCGCGGCCCAGAGCTTCGTGCCAACCTCGTGGAAAGCGCCGGTCGAGACTATGACGACGAACGTTGTCGGCCAGATCAACATCTTCGAGGGCATGAGAGAGCTCAAGCTCGATTCCCGCGTACAGCTCGCGTGCTCGAGCGAGGAGTACGGGATGGTCTACGAGGACGAGATCCCCATCAAAGAGACCAATCCTCTGCGGCCGCTTTCTCCGTACGGTGTCAGCAAGGTCGCGCAAGACCTCCTTGGCTACCAGTACCACGAGAGCTACGGCCTCTTCACCGTCAGGACCAGGGGTTTCAACCACACGGGGCCTCGCCGCGGCGATGTGTTCGTCTCGAGCAACTTCTCGAGGCAGATCGCCCTGATAGAAAAGGGCAAGCAGGAGCCGGTCGTAAAGGTCGGAAACCTGGACGCGCGCCGCGACTTCACGGACGTCCGCGACATGATCAGGGGCTACTGGATAGCCCTCGAGAAAGGCGAACCCGGAGATGTCTACAACATCGGTTCCGGCACCGACGTCACCATACGCACCATGCTCGACATGCTGCTCGAACTCTCCTCGCTTGACATCGAGGTGCGTCAGGACCCTGACCGCATGCGACCCTCCGACGTGGAGGTCCTGCGAGCCGACAACTCCAAGTTCTGTAACCTAACCGGCTGGAAACCTGAAATACCTCTCGAAAGAACTCTCGAAGACCTCCTTAACTACTGGCGCGAACGCGTCTAGAGGCCTTCAAAAAGTTGGGGTCAGATCTGTTTTTTCAAGCAAGAAGATAGGGTCAGGTCTTTTATTGTTTGCTGTTGTCCTCTGCTCGAGATAACCGTAGCAGCAAACAATAAAAGACCTGACCCTATCTTTGTTTTTGCTCGCCTATGGGAGGGGGAGGAGATGATCGGATTTCAAGAAATACTCATATGAGAGGTTTTGGCTGGTTTGCGGATAAGTAGTGTGACTTGGAAAAGATGGCGGTTGAAGGGGGCATGGGATGATCAAGTTCGGCACTGACGGATGGCGTGGCGTCATTGCCGACGACTTCACGTTTGACAGGCTATGGCTCGTTGCGTGCGCGATAGTAAGGTACGTCCTGAGCGACGCGGAGGGGCGCAAACCGCTACTTCTCATTGGGTATGATACTCGGTTCAACTCAGACCGCTTTGCACAGTTGTGCGCTATCGCGGCGTCCCACTTCGGGTTACCGGTCAAGATCGCGGAAAGCTTCGTGCCGACTCCATCGATCTCTTACGCGACCGTCGACCTGAAAGCTGA
>DATCGY010000005.1:0-4251 GCA_036508635.1 Candidatus Anoxymicrobiaceae bacterium | reverse complement strand
CGGAACAGCCTTGAGTGATCGCTCGCATCGGGAGAGTGAACATTGGCGAAACCTGCTGGAAACGGATGATTGGTATTGAGGCGCGATCCGTTCGGCCCGGAAACGAAAAGGGCGTGGCAGCGCATCTGGTCAAACTCGCATCTTCATTTGGTTCCAGGTTCAAATTATGAAGTGGCTGATGGTGGGCGTTGGGGGATTTGAACCGCCCCACGAGCCTTCGGCACGCGGTGACCCCAAGAGTGGTTTATTCAGATGCTTCGCATCTTCACTATGCCACTGGTTCAAATCCAGTGACGCGCGGAGTGGTTGATTTGATTAGTGGTGGGCGTTACTGGATTTGAACCAGTGACCTCTGCCGTGTGAAGGCAGCGCTCTCCCGCTGAGCTAAACGCCCATGTCTCAAGGTGGTGTATTTTAACATAAACCGGGAATGCCCTAAGGCTCTCCGCGTGATCTCAAAACGTCAACCCGGTGATCGAGGATGCTCATGGAGAAAACCCTATGGAGTCGGTCGCCCAGGACCTCTGGTTTCCGTAGACGGCTCGCTCGACAACGATTTTGGATGTGCTTGTGACTTCGGTTGAGACATCCCAGTTGTTCGGCACAGTATCGGCAGCGTTGAACGTCATTCGGGATCGTGGCGGGATCACGGCCGTCGGACCGGGTACCGCGCCGTTGCTTGTCATGTAGTCCAGCTTTACGGTTGCGTTCTTGTTGTTGGGATTCTGGACGAGGATCCATGTTTCCATTCCGCCATTGGTGGACCCTTCGGCCAAATCCCACGTAGTGCCCGGTGTTGATACGCCGATGGAGTTGGTGCCCCAAGTGCGGACTCCGCCGGATGTTCCGTACATGGATCGTTCGGCAACGACCGGTACGTTGCTTGTTACTGTTGTTGAAACATCCCAAACGTTCGGCACGGTATCGGATACCGAGAATGACTTTCGCGAGTTGGGAGGAATATTTACCGTCGGCCCGTTTACCTGGCCTTCTTTAGTCATGTATTGCAGGCTGACGCTCGCGGGCGTGGAATTCGGGTTTTGAACGAGGATCCAGGTCTGCATGCCGCCGTTGGTGGAACCCTCCGCGAGGTACCACGCCTTGGCTGGAGTAGTGATTCCTATGGAATTATGGCCCTCCCGCCGATTGGCCCAGTACATCGACCGCTCTGCAACGATGGGCAGATTGCTGGTTACCTTCGTGGAAACGTCCCAAGTGTTTGGCACGGTGTCCGCGGGGCGGATGGACATACGGGTATTGGGTGGAATCGAAACCGTAGGCCCCGGAATCGGGTTCGCCGCCACCAACATTCAAGGCCGCATCCGAATCCTATCTCTTTTGAGTATAACGAAGAAAGCCGGCTCCGGGTGCCCTTCTCACGAAGATTTGCGCGTTGCAGGCGAGGAGAAGATGTCAATCTCAGTTCCTCAGTGAGTCTTGCGCGCGCGAGCTATGGCAACTTCCTGGGCTCTGAGCTCTATGGCGTCGTCGAGTGGACGAAGCTGGACGTGTCCCCGCCTGGCAAGCGCCCTCTCGATGAGGAAGTCCGCGACCCCGGGGTTCTTGGGCAGCAGTGAGCCGTGGAGGTAAGTGCCGACGGCACCCATGTGCACCGCGCCCTCCGTCCTGTCTTCCCCGTTGTTCCCGTGACCGACCGTGACCATGCCGAGCGGGTTGCAGCCTTCGCCGAGATACGTTTTGCCGGAGTGGTTCTCGAAGCCCACGATGACGCCTGACTTTCCTCCAAGGGCGGATTTTGCGACCACGTTGCCGATAAAGCGGGTGTCGCCGGCGACGGTATGGGCGTCGAAGACGCCGATGCCGGGAAGCTCTTCGCCGTCGAACGGCCTGTAGAACTTTCCGAAGAGCTGGTATCCGCCGCAGATGACCAGGGCGGCTGCGCCGTCTTCGATCTCGCGCTTGATCGCCTCGCCCTTCACGTCGGCGAGGTCCTTACATACCAGCACCTGCTCCCGGTCCTGCCCCCCGCCCATGAAGAAGATATCGTGACGCCCCGGTTCGACGGGGTCACCCAGGGCAAGGTCCTGCACTTCCACCGCTACGCCGCGCCACCGGCATCTTTGTATCAGCGCGAGCACGTTGCCGTCGTCGCCGTAGATGTTCATCAGGTCGCGGTACAGGTAGCCGATTCTCACGTTCATCCGGTCTCAGGCCTTTCATCGATCACGGCAATCTTCTTCATCAGCCTTCCCAGTAAGGGGTGACGAGCCCCCGCTTGACCATGATCCGACGCAGATCGAGCATAGCGGTATACGTTGGGACCATATACAACGTGCCCCCGGGGGGGACCTTGTCGAGGGCGATATCCAGTGCTTTTGCAAGGTCCGTCTCGACGGTCAGAGACTGCTGTTGGAGCTCCGCGTATTTGACGCGAAGGGCCATGTCCCAGCCTCGGATGCCTGAGCAGACAACGTTGAGGAGACGGCCGCGGAACATCTTGAAATCCACGTCCCATATCCACGACACGTCGCGACCATCGGCAATGTTATCGTTGAGGGCGAGCAGGACGTCTTTGCGTCCCGGCTCGGTCGTCAGGGTGCGGATCACTTCGTTGAAGCCGGCGGGGTTCTTGGCGAGTATCATGAGTATCTGCCGGTCACCCGCCTCTACGCGCTCGACCCTGCCGAACGCAGCGGTGAACCCTTCGATTGCACCCGTGATGATATCGGGGTCGACCTCGAGCGACAGCCCGGCGGCCATGGCCGCGAGAATGTTGTAAACGTTGTAAAGCCCCGGAAGTGGGATGGAGATCGCGGCGGAGCCTCCCGGGTACTGGACGTTGCAACGCGTGCCGTTCATGCCTGCCATCTCGAGGTCGGTCGCGAATACGTCCGGCCGAGGTCGCTCGCGGCCGCACGAGGTACATCGATAGCGTCCCATGTGCCCGAACAGGTAATAATCGTACTCGAGCGGTGCCCCGCACCCGGCGCAGTGCTTACTGTCGGCCGCGTGTTGCATCGTGGCGCTCGCGTACCTCCCGGCGTCTTCGATGCCGTAGTAGACGACGTTTTGCTCGAGCCCGTATCCTATCGATGCTACGAGCGGGTCGTCCGCATTCAGCGCAACCGTCGCGGTCGGATCCATCCCATTGATCGCCGTCTTCATCTTCTTCGCGAGCGTGTCCAGCTCGCCGTAACGGTCGAGCTGGTCGCGAAAGAGGTTGTTCACCAGCACGAGGCGAGGCGATGCGTCGACGACAGCGGCGGGAAGCGCCGCCTCATCGACCTCAAAGAGCCCGATTCTCGCGGAGAGCCTGCCGGAGAGGTCGGATTCCCTGATGAGCGCGGAAGCGATGCCGGCCATCAGGTTTGCGCCCGTGCGGTTGTGCACAGGGGTTATTCCGGCGCGGTCCAGGATCGACGCCAGCAACGTCGCCGTAGTCGTCTTGCCATTGGTGCCGGTCACGAGTGCGCACCCCAGCGGAAGTTCCGAGACCATCGATGGCACGAAACCCGGATACATGCGGCGCGCGACACGGCCTGGCAGGGTCGACCCGCCTCCGATATTGAGCAGGCGGCTCGATGCTCCTATTACTTTCCCGGTTGCAAGGGCAAGCCTCGTTCTGAATTGCATGTGCAAAGTCTAGCATTAATCTCAGTGTTATCATCATCCGGTGATCATGGGCCGGTGAGATGAGGCCATGGAAGAGCAGCGAGAGAAAAAATGCGCGCTCTGCGGAGCCGTTTTCGATGGGGTAGCGGAGACCGATAGTGGTGAGTTCACATGCCGCCGCTGCGCTACCTCGGAGCGCTATGACGGTGTTAACCTGGTTGCCATCAACATCACTAATTACTACGCGAGGCTCGCAGAGCTCGAGGCCCGCAACAAGGAGCTGGTCGGTGAGATAGAGATCGAGGGCATCAAAGGCTCGCACCGCGATAGGGGCTATCTGCAGAAAAAACACCTGGAGCGCCAGGACGTGCTTACCGAATACTCTTTCCTTTCCCACTTCCGCGTGTTCATCGAGAAGTGGTGAACCACACCCGCCCGCACCATTGACCTGCACCTCCACTTTCCTTTATATTCTCGCCTGGATGGTCAAAGCATTCAGCGGTTTACCAGGCGGTCGTTTACTGGGGGGTGCCGGGGCATGAGCAACTTCTACCTCAAGAGCGTCAGCGAACAGAAGGACGCCAGTTTCCGAAGGCTCTCCAACTACATCAACGAAGTCATATACCCGTATCATCCGTACTACCGGAAGCTGTTCAAAGAAAACGGTATCACGCCAGC
>DATCGY010000004.1:0-30570 GCA_036508635.1 Candidatus Anoxymicrobiaceae bacterium | reverse complement strand
GCGTTCGCAACCTCATATGGCCGACGATAGGTTATCCGGCCCTGGTCGCTCCAGGCTCGTCACTGGAGGCGGAATTCGATTTCAACGAGATCGGACCGGGAGCCCGCGCGCAGGAGGACCGGCCATCCGCATGGAACGCGGTCTTGAATCCCTCCAGGCAGGCGCTCAAGGGGTTGAGCTACAAGCTGAAAGCCGTCCGTGCTTGGAAGGCTGTCTCCAGCAGGTGGCCGGGCGGCACCAGCAGGGGAGGACCGTACCAGGTCTGGCACGCCGAGTTCAAGATCCCCGCGGGCGCCGTGCCGGAGTTATACGACCTTACTGTCGAAGCTCAGGCTCCGGGCAGAAAGCTATCGGACAGCCAGAAGCACGCCGTGTCGATCTCGGAGAAGATCAGCGACGACTTCAGGTTCATCACGCTCGCCGATATCCACGTTCACAGGCGCAACATAACGGGCATCGCGCAGAAGCAGACGAACAAGGGCATTTCGCCCGAGGGTAAACCCATCTTTTTCGAGAACGCGATAGACCAGGTGAACCTGATCAAGCCCGATTTTGTGGTACTGCTCGGTGACTTCGTCAGGGCGCAGCATGCACCGGGCGATTACCAGGTAGAGTTCGCCAACTTCTTCAACGCGCTCTCGAGGTTCCAGGTGCCTGTTTTTACGGTGCCCGGAAACCACGACCAGTACGTAAACGAGGTCGATGGGTCGGACATCTGGGAGGAGAGCTTCGGCCCGCTTTACTACTCGTTCGACGTGGCAAGGTGCCACTTCACCGTTGCAAACAGCTATGAGTGGCCCAACTCCGACCGCATCGTCATGGAAAAGCTGGGTTTCCTGGTGTACCCGCGGAAGTGGCAGGGCCAGCTCAAGGCGGCACCAAACGAGAAAGACATCAACTCGTATGCGGGGCAGTTGGGCTGGCTCCGGGACGACCTCGCGGCGCACGTGGGGTCAAAGCTCAGGGTGCTTCTGATACATCACGACCCGTATTCTCCCGGGGGAGAGGGTGATTCGTGGAAGAACGAGCGCTTCTTCGGTGTCTATACCCTGGGTGGTGGGGGCACCGGCGCGAAAGCCCTGGAGAGGCTCGTTTCCACTTACCATGTCAACGCCGTTTTCTCCGGCCACCTCCATTTCGACAACATGGGGCAGCTCGACTGGCAGGGAGGCACGCCGGGCACGACCCTCTACGCCAACCAGACGATGGTCTATTTCGATGAAGGCGGGATTCAGAAGAAGTACCCCGGATACCGCCTGGTGCAGGTTACGGACGGAAAGATGGGCCGGTTGTCGTACGCCGACGACAAAAGCTCGATACCGTTCTACGACGGCTCGGTCCCCAACGGTGAGACCAACCTCGACCTCCTGAGCAGACCTGCATTGTCGGCGCTTACCCTGGCCGCGGCCGGTCGCGCCGCGGGCGCCGCCAGGGCCGTCCCGGGCACAGGTGTCTCGACCCTCAACGGCTGGCTGGTGAAGAACTACCTTCGCATACCGATGGACCTCAAAGGCCTGGTATTCGAAGCCGCGGATTCAATAACGACGTACTCGGTCAGCGGAGGACAGGTATACCGCACCGTAAAGATACCCGGAAGCAACAGGGTGCTTCTGTATGTCAGGGTCAACGTGGGACGCGGCATTCCGGGAGCCAGCGCCGCGACGCCCGGCATACCACGGCAGGTCCAGGTACTGGTCAAATCTCAGGCATCCGCAAAGACCGCCACGCAAAAAGCCACCGTCCCCCAGCGCTGAAGACCCCCACTGCCCTAACGTGTGGCATCGGGGTCATATCCGATTTCACGCCGGACAGGTTTCGATGGAAAGGCCGTGATAGAAAATTCGCGGTCTCGTCTGCGGGAGGTAGTTCATGGAGGCTGAAGGAAGGTTATTCGCGGCCCTGGACGGGAAACAACTCGAAACCACACCATCCATATCCATGTCGATCGACCCCAATATCGTGAATCAGGCGCTGGGTAAGAAACCTTCAAGGCTGCTGGATCTACTCAAGAGCCGGCACGGCTCGAGCCTCGTCGACCGGTACAAGGGCCTGCTCAACCGTTTCTACGACCAGGCGATGTTCCTCTTTTATAACACCTACATCCGCGCTAACTACGAGATGGGGTTCGACGCGGTATGGTTCACTTTCTGGAGGATGAGCCTTCGCGACCACGCCCACCTCCAGGACGCGTTCGGCCGGCGCATGGACATCGTCGACGATGGGTACGGCAACGCATACCTCATGTACGGAGAAGGGCTGATAAAGACCCCGGATGAATGGAGGGCATGGCCGCGACCCGACATCGCTGAATACGCCCTGGCGACGGCGCGGATGTACCGCATGCTGCGCGCGATATGGCGCCGCAGGATCGCGGTCATCCCGTTCATCGCACCGGGGCCGTGGGAGAACAGTTGGCAACCCATGGGCTTCGCCCCGTTTGTTACGCTGCTGCGACGGGACCCGGCCTTCGTGCGAGAGGTCGTAGGGTACTTCACGGCGTTGATCGTCGCGTCTGTCGATGCGTGTTGTGCCGCGGGAGCGCGCGTCATTACCATTGGAGAGGACCTGGCCTACAAGTCGGGACCGATGCTGTCCCCGGACATGCTGGAGACATTCTACGGCGAGTCCTACCGACAGATAACGGCGACAGCTCACAGGCACGGCGCGAAGATAGCGATACACTGCTGCGGCAACACCGAGGACCTGATCGAAAGATTCGTCGAGTGGGGCTTCGATGGCGCCCACGCCTTCGAACCCAGCGCCGGGAACGACCTCGCTCGGGCGAGGCGGAAGGTGGGCGACCGCCTGTGCATAATCGGGAACATAGACGTCACGGAAACCCTGGTCTCAGGCACCCGTGAAGAGGTAGAGGCTGAAGTGGCCGCGGCGATCCGTGACTCGAGAGGCGGCGGGTTCATCCTGACGCCAGCGCACAGCCATGCCGGTATGAGCGTCGAGCGCATCAAGTGGATGTTGGAGGCGGCGCGTCGGGGGGAATAGAGGCGCGTCTCGAAATACTATGACCGGCGCGCGCGGACGTCAGCCCTTCATCTTGAAGAAAAGCCAGTTCTTGCCTTGCTTGTCGAAGTGATAAAGGACGTAGCGGCCCTTCAGGCGCTTGCCGTCGAGCTCGAACTTGAGAGCGCCCCGTTCAATGGCCTCCGCCGTTGTGGCGTCGGGCTCTCCCTCGAGAAGTGGTCGGTATGTGCCTTTGTCCCAGATCTCGACAGTGCCGGCGCCGTACTGGCCTTCCGGGATCTCGCCTTCAAAATCTTTGTAGCCGTAAGGGTGGTCCTCGACGTGGACAGCGAGCCGTTTAACACCCGGCTCGGCCGGCGGCTCTTTTGTGACCGCCCAGCTCTTGAGGACCCCTTTGTCCTCGAGCCGGAGGTCGAAATGAAGGTTCGTCGCCTGGTGCTTCTGGATGACGAAGTCCCGCCCGGCCGTCTCCTTTACCTCTGGACCGGGCTCGGGTGTCGCTCCGAATTCGCGCTTCTTCTTATACTCCTTGAGCGGCATTATTGCCTCCGGGGGAATTAGATCGTTGTCGACCCAACATTTCTCGGGCGCCGCACAAACACCTGCAACTCGTCATCGCATCCGCGAACGCCACGGCCAGCCTCTCGCCGGACTAGAAACAGATCATGTCACCGGGCCGGTCCTGCCAGCCAAGTGAAACCTGGATGTGCGCCCCCCTGGCTCCGAGCGCTCCGCGGGTTGCTTTGACAGGAAGCTCGGGAGTGTTGTTCGTTCGGCTCAGGTGCGCCAGAACGAGGTGTTTCATGTCGCCGTGCCGTATGCACCTGGCCAGCTCGGCCGCGTCGGTATTGGAAAGGTGGCCGTGCGGGCCGTTGACGCGGCGCTTGAGGAAGAGCGGGTATGGACCTTCGAGCAGCATGACCTCGTCGTGGTTCGATTCCAGGACCACCGCGTCGCACCCGGACAACCCCTGGAGGACGTCAAGCGTGAGGCTGCCGAGGTCGGTCGCGAGGCCCGCACGGACGCGCCCGTCCGAGACCTTGAAACCGAACGTTTCTTCCGCGTCGTGTGGCACAGAGAACGGCGCCACCTCGAGGCAGCCGATCGAGAACGGCACGTCGGCGGCAAAGTCGATGACATTCTCGCGGCCGAGCGCCGGGACGAGGCCGGTCCCACGTGACGTCGAGGGACTGGCGTACACCGGAAGCTTCAACCTCCTGGACAACGCGATCGCGCCACGGACGTGATCCCCGTGCTCGTGGGAGAGCACCAGGGCGTCCAGCGAGGTCACCTCGACGCCGACCATCATGAGACGGCGCGTGAGGTCTTTCAGGGAGATGCCCGCGTCAACGAGCAACGCGGTGGAGCCTGAGCGCACCAGCGTCGCGTTTCCGGCCGAGCCGCTTGCGAGAACGCATATATCGATGAGGTCCTCCTCTTGCCGCGAGGGTTGTTCCTTAGACCCTGCGGAAGTCTATTATCCTGTCCAGGCGATAGGTCTTTTGTATTCCGTCCCTGTGGCAATAAGCCTTCAGGTAGCCTTGCTCGTTCTTCTCGAACAGGTAGATAGGTGTCACGACCACGGGACCGCGACCCGCGCCCCCACCGTACTCCATCTCGATGCTTATGCGCGACCGTGCCAGCGCTTCCAACTCCAGGATGTCACCGCTGGGCTCGATATCATCGACCGTCGGCGGGGCGACCTCGTCGAACGCCCCGAGCATACCGGGCAGCTCGGATATGGGCGTGTCCGGGGGCAGGCCGCTGACGCACTCGAGAAAGACCAGCCTTGCGGCGTGGGCGTCACACAGGGCGTTGTGCAGGGTGCCCACCTGGATGTCAAGGTGGTTGACCAGGGTCTCGAGCCTGTAATTGGGCACCCCCGCGATGAGCTTCCGTCCGAGTCTCACTGTACAGACCACCGGTTCATCCGGCGGGGTGACCCTCATGCGGGCGAGCTCGTTGCCGATCATCTTGACGTCGAACGGGGCGTTGTGTGCTATGAATACACACCCCCTCATGAAGTTGAGCAGGGCGGGCATAACGTCAGGAGCCCTCGGTGCGCTCGCGACCATCTCGTCGGTGATTCCGTGGATCTCGACGGCGCCCGGCGCGATGCGCTCGCACGGGTTGACCAGGCTCTGGTACTCGTAGCAGTCTCCTGCCAGGTTGAACTTGACCGCTCCAACCTCGACGACCCTGCTCGACATACGCAGGCCCGAGGTCTCCACGTCTACCGCGCAGAACACGTTATCGCCGATCGGTTTTTCCAGCGTGTTGGAATCCTCAGACACCGGGGTTACTACCTCAATGTGGTTTTCCCCCATTATAAGGTTGCCCACCCACCAGCGAAACGGTGCATCCTACGTTTCTTCGCGGCACTACGGGACGGTATCGAATGGGGTGGAGCTCTCAGGGATGCTCGAGGGGAATTCAGTCGAGCTGGAGCTCGACGGGGTTGACGAGCTGCCTGGCGAGCTCTCGGTACCGAACGGGAAAGTGTTCGTACCGGTATTGTCCTGGGTAGAACCCGTAGCCACTATGGAGCTGAGGGTAGCGCCGCTCAGCTTGACGGAGCCGGCGGACTTCTGCTGCCTGAACGTCTTTCCGGACCCGGAGACGACGGATACCGTAAAGCTCAACAACTGCTCCTGGCCGCCCTGTCCCGCGGCCTGGACTGTTACAACAACTTCGCCCTTGTACGTTCCGGTATTATCGTACGTTCCGGATAAAGTGAGAGTGTCGCCCTGCTGTTTGAGGATCATGTTGTGGAACTCGATATTGGATCCTACCACTGACCCATCCCCCAGGTTAAACGATGCGTTCGAGCTCCCGCTGAGAAGTATCGCGGCAGCAACGCCACCGCCGACGACGATGAGTACACCGAGGATGATCAAGACTATATATAGAGGCCGCATCCTCTTTCGACGGGCTGCCGGAGCTCCATGAGGGCCCGGCATTGCGCCGTAAGGGTACTGTGGGTTCTGATACGGGAAGCCCATCTGGTAAGCCATGGCCATGCACGGCGGCGGCATGTAAGGTGTCGGGAAAGGCCACCCGAAGAATCCCGGGAACGGCGAGGGAAAGCCCTGCATCGGGTATGGAGAGTACCACGGGCTCGCAAATGCGGCGCCATATGGCTGGGGAACGCCGTATCCCCACTGGCTGCCGTCGGGAGACACCGGCGCATCGGTGAACGTTTCGTGCTGTTCCTGGACGGGCGTCTCCGTAACCGCTCTTCCGTTCCCCGTTTCTTCAGCTTCAGTGCGGGTCGTCACGGTGGTTTCGGGCTCCTGTGGAAGTACCCTGGAGCCTTCAGCCCGCGGCTCGGGAGGCTGCGGGGTAGGGGGTCGCTGATCCACGGCCGCCTGCGGGGCCGGTGAAGCCTGTGCGTCCGGGGGATGAACGACCGGAGGCGCGCTTGGCGACGGCCCGGGCTGTCGTTGCATTCCCTGATGGGGGGTTTCCCGCGGCACAGGCCGCTGGACCGGCGCGCCGACCTGGGGTTGAGGTCCGGCGGGAGCCTTTGGGGCCTGAGCAGGTTGCCCTCCCGGCGCACCACCGCGTACCGGCTGGTTTCCCGGGGGTATACCTTGAGCCGGAGCTTGAGGCCGCGCCCCGGGTGGCTGCTCCGATCGAACGGGCGGCACGGTCATTTGCGGAATCACATCCGCCGGCTTGACCTCCGGGTTGCGGGGCGGGTTTTGCCACTCTCCCCGTTGCGAGGATTGAGCCTGTCCCTGGGTCTGCCGCGGCCACAAGCCTTGCAACTGGGGTTGTCCAGCGGCTGGCTGCGACCATGCGCCTTGCGAAGAGGGCGTTTCGGGTGCCGGCCCTCCGGGTGCGGGCGCCATGATAGCAGCGCCGCACGACGCGCAGGCACCGGTCCCTTCAGTGTTTATGCTCCCGCAAGACGGGCATGTGACAGTCATCGCCATACCTCTCGGATGGAACAGCCGTATGGAATCATTATAGGCCAACGTCTCACTTATAGCTGGACGTATACAGGCTCAAGCGCCGGCGCGCAGCTCCGCTTCTCAGGCTTGCTATCCGGGGAAATCGACGGTGTGAATCGCCGAGGGGTCGTGTCGGATCAGGAAGCTGCGGGCTCGGATTCAGGCACCCTGCCCTTCACGTACTGATGGTTGTGCCCGGCCCAGATGTAGAGAAGCGCCGGCAGCAGCGTCAGCGATGCGACAAGCGACCACAGTATGCCAAACGCGGTCACACCGCCGAAGCGCTTAAGGGGCTCGATCTGCGACAGCATGATTATGAGGAAGCCCGCGCAGGTGGAGACGCCGGCGACCACGTTCGCCCGGCCCAGGTTCATTATCGCGTCGCGGACTCCCTCGAGGGGCGTCTTCTCGCTATCGGCCATCGATTGCATGAACCTGTGCGTGAACAGGATGCCGAAGTTGCTCCCTATCGCTATCACGAGCGCGCTCGTAAGTGACGTTATCACGTCCAGCGGCCAGTTCATCAGCCAGAGGAATCCCACCTCGGCCGCCGCGCCCGCGAACGCGACGGTGAGCGTTATCAGCCCGTAAGGCAGTGACATGAAGATGAGTATCAACAGCAGCCCGCAGACCCCGAGCGACACTATCGAGGTGACGGTCTCGGTCGGGATTATGTCGCGGGTCAGGTCGTGCGTAATGGGCGTGATACCACCGAGCTCGTAGCTGAGCCCTCCTTCCTTGAAGAGGTACTTCCTGCTGTTGCGGTTGAGGACCGACATCTTTTTATTGATAGCGGTATCGTTCTGAGCCGCCTGGCCGTTCAGGGAGATGAGTGCGTGTTTCTTGTCGGGCGCAAGCACTCCACCGACGTAACCTCCGTTCGCCGAGGCCGTATCAAGTGCCGCGACCACACCGGCCTTGTCCGCCGGCATCACGCCGTTGTTGGCGCTCACCACCACGTCGGCGAGGCTCGTCATCCCGTTTCTCGGGTAGTAGCCGCCCGTGACCTCTTTGTGCTGCGACTTATCGTAGTAGGAATACCTGCCGGCGGGATCGCCGGCGATCCCCGCCTCGGTATCGAGCATGGCCTGCAGTTTCTTCGGCTCCAGCACGTCACCCGTGACCATGATGAAGTCGGTCTGGTCCGGCCCGAACACCTTCTCTATCTGTATGTCGGCGGCGATAGATGGAAGGTTCCTGGGGACGAGCTTGCGCAGGTCGGCGTCGGTCTTGAGCGCCGCGCTCCCGGCGAAACCCAACCCGATCAGCAGGACGGAAACCACGACCACCCACACCGGGTAGCCGGTCGAAAGGTTGAACGACCAGTGAAGGATATGCTCCGTTCCGCGCGCGTAGAGGCTCCTCTTCTGGCGGCGCCTGAACCCGTCGAAGTGAGTCTGCTCCGCCTCGCACTCCGCCTCGTCCGCCACCTCGAGCTTCCTGTCCCTGAGAAGGAGCAGTGCGGGAAGCAGGCTGACAGACAGGAAGAACAGGAACGCGGTGCCTATACCGGCCGTGATGCCGAAGTTCTGCAGCGGCGGGATGACGCTGAAGAGGAACACCAGAAACCCGACCACGCTGGTGGCAGCTGCCGGAAAGAGGGCCATGCCAACGGACATCAGGGTCCGGCGCACAGCCGCGATGGCTCCGCATACCGCCTCTTCCTCCTCGTAATAACGGGCGATGAACGGTACGACGAAGGTCAGGGCATGTCCCAGCAACACGGGCATTATAGCGACCGCCGCTATCGAATACGGCACCCCGACGTAACCCATCAGACCGAATGTCCAGACCAGCGAGATTATCATGACACCTATCGGGATGACCGTATCGCTGAGCCTTCGGAAAGCCACGAACAGGGTCACGAGCACGAACAGTATGCTGAGCAGGAACAGGTATGCCGTCTTGGACCTGATGTGATTGTTGAAATCCCGTGCGACCGTCGCATCCCCGGAGAACCAGACCTTGAGGTCTTTTACGCTCGACATGTGCGTCTTGAAAAGTTTCTCGAGGTTGTTCGCGAGGGCGACCTGCTGGCTGTCGGTCAACTTCGGATTCTGCTTGACGAGCAGGAGTGTGTACTTGTAATCAGGGCTCATGAACTTCTGCTGGCCGACCTCGGAGGCCTGCACCTGCGGTACCGAGAGGTACTCCTGCTCCACGGTCTGCTGGAAATCCTTACCGGTCTGAGATTTTATCTGGGCGTTGGTGATATCGCTTAGCGAGATGTTGAACCCGCTCTGAGCGATCCCCTGTTTTATGTTGGCGATGAACGGGCTCAGGTAATTCTGGACCACGGGCACTGGCTTTCGCAGGATCTCCGGTACGTTCGCGCCTGCCTGCCCGGGCAGCTTCGCGATGGCGTCCTTGAGCTCGGGGTCCTGGTTTATGTAATCTTCGAGCCCGATGAGGAACTGGGTGATCGTGTTGTTCGTGACTCTCGGCGCATAGATAAGGATGCTCTCGAAAGAAGTTCCGCCAAAGATCCGGTTCAGGTCCGAGATGGCCTTTTTGCTCGGGAACTTGGGCGGTATCATATCCTGCTGGCTGACCTCGCCTTTGATAAGAAAAAGTCCAGGGATGAACGCTATGGTGAGCACAAGGGTGACGGTCAGGATAGAGAGGGGATGCCGGCGTACCAGCCCGGCGATATATGCGTATGCGCGCATGGACAAAGCCTCCCGACATTACGTTCCAGACCTATTCATTTATTCAAGCGCATGCGGTTGTTTCCTTTGGATGTCGCGAGCTATAACGAGGTCGCGGAGCGCGGAGCACGGATGCTTCGCGCCGGCGGCGTAATCCTTTGCATGGCAGGCGGACGCGTGTAAAATGAAAAACACCGATCCGGCACGCTTGGGGTCGGTCCGATGAAAGGGGGACGCGGTATGCCCAGGTATATAATGTTGAGCAGCTTAACCGACGAGGGCGCCAAGACCATCAAGAAGAACCCAGACCGGATCAAAGAGGTCAACAAGGACGTAGAGGCTCTTGGCGGGAAAGTCATCGACCAGTACGCGGTGCTTGGCGAGTTCGATTTCGTGAATATCATCGAGGCTCCCGACGTCGAGACGCTGGCGCGGATCTCGGTTGAGCTGGGGTCTCGCGGGTCTATCCACATCAAGACCCTGGCAGCGATCACGGTCGACGAGTTCA
Source organism: Candidatus Anoxymicrobiaceae bacterium (assembly GCA_036508635.1). Taxonomy (GTDB): domain Bacteria; phylum Actinomycetota; class Geothermincolia; order Fen-727; family Anoxymicrobiaceae; genus FEN-727. The sequence goes on along the minus strand of DATCGY010000004.1, from coordinate 20,479 downwards.
TAGCCAGGCTCAAGTAGGCCACGTGTCAGGACGAACACGAGCCCCGGTTGTTCGCCGGGGCTTTTGCATATTCAATCTTCGGCCAGGCCGCGGCGCACGGGTCAGGACGCTGGCCGTCGCCCTCTTACTGATGGCAGGGCTGCTCGCCGCATGCACCGTGACTTCATGCGGAAGGTCCTCGCCGTGGGACTTCCAGACCGTGGAGGGCGATTCATCGCTTCTCTCGGTTTCCGCCGCCGACCCTTCACACGTCTGGGTGGTGGGAGGCGGGCCGGTCTACTTCTTCGACGGCGTCTCCTGGAATACGCAGGTCCAATCGCTGGAAACTGAGCCACTGGACGTGTCGGCCGCCGATCCGACGCATATCTGGGCTTGTGGAGGAGACGGCAAGGGGGTCGTCTTCGCCAGCGATGGGAAAACCTGGAACAAGCAGTTCGAGACCGGCGACAAGTCGATGGGCGTCATCGCCGCCGCCGACCCCTCGCAAGTATGGGCCGCGGCGACGAACCAGGCTGACACGGGAACCAACATCTATTTCTTCAACGGGGCTTCGTGGTCCCTGCAGTACTCGGCCGACATACATGTGCAGGATATGTCCGCCGTTGACGCTCGCCACGCCTGGGCAGTGGCGGAGGACCGCCAGGGAAAGAGCGCTGTCTACTTCTTCGACGGATCGGCCTGGTCGAGGAGCTTCGTACCCGCGGAGGGGGAAGCGCTGTTCGGCATCGCCGCGGCGGATCCATCTGACGCGTGGGCGGTAGGGTCCGCTCCCGCGAGCGGCGGCGGATCGGCTCACGTCGGCGGATCGATCTTCCACTTCGACGGGAGCACGTGGAAGAAACAGTACGAGACCGCGGAGGAGCTGCACAAGGTCACCGCCCCGGACGCCAGCCACGCCTGGGCAACCGGGGGAATAGGTACGACCGGACCGATCTACTACTTCGGTGGCAGTTACTGGAGCAGGCAATTCTCCGGCAAAGAGCCGCTCTTCGACATCAGCGCACCGGACTCCGGCCATGCCTGGGCGGTGGGAGGCCTCGGAAGCATCTTCACTTACGAACCCGCCGGACCCTGACTCGGACGAACTCCAGCCTCTTTGAAAAGAGCTATCAAGCATATGCAGCGGCCCGTCGATTGTTCTTGAAGAAACATCACGATTCTGAAAAAATTAGCTCGCGCTCAGAGTCCATCCGCGCGTAGAGTTCGCTCGGAGCCGTTATCAGATGCCCGACGAAAAGAAAACCGAGGATACTGGTATTATCAGTCCTTCAAAACCGGATTCCGGCTCAGGCCTTGCTGGTTCAGGGCGAAAGAAAAATATTCCAGGGAAGACACCGCTGGCACTCACGCTCATGATCGGTTTCGTGATCTGCTCACTCGCGGTGCTCGCGATAATGGCCCTGCCTGGACTCCGTGACACGTTCGAGGGCGACACCGCCTTCTGGATACTGCGAGTAGTTCTCATCGCGTTGATTGCGGCTATGGTTATCTACTTCCTGGTGCGCGAGCGGGCTAACGTCAGGTACGCACAGAGCGTTGTCGAGCAGATGACCGAGTCCAACACCCGGCTGACCATGCTACTGCAGGCCGAGCGAGACATCGGTTCGACGCTGGAGCTCGAAGATGCCCTGGAATATACGCTTACGTACGCCTCGTGGTCGACCGGCGCTCAGTTCGGTGCGATCTACCTCTGGGACAAGAGCGAAGAGGTGCTCAAGGCCTCGAAGTTCAGGGGCGTGGACGATCGGGCGTGGTCGGGGCGCGCGGTGGCCCTGGGGGAAGGGCTCGTCGGTGGCGCGGCGGCCGAAAGAACGCTTCTGGTCTCGGAAGGCCCTTCGTCAAGATCAGGGGAGGACAACATTTTCGCGGGTGCGGCCGCCCCCGCCTCCCAGGTCGCGGTTCCGATGGAAGCCGGGGATCGACTCGTGGGCGTCCTGGTCATGGCGAACGCGGAGCCGCACCATTACACCGCCGAAGAAAAGAACATGCTCTCGGGTATCGCCGAACTCGCGAGCCTCACGATGAAGAACGCGGAGCTCTACAGGATCGCCCGCAGGAGCCTCGATGCCGCCGCACGCCAGCGCGAAGCCGCGGGTCTCGTAGTCGACGAGATGTCCGCGGGGGTCCTTACTGTCAACAGCCGTGGGCGCGTCACGATCTTCAATCGCGAGGCGCAACGCTTGACGGGCTACTCCCTCGACGACGTCACAACTCTCCGTCTTCAGGCGGGTGTGCCTCTCGAGCAGAGCCCGTTCGGGCAGATCGGACAGGCCATCATCGAGGCCATCAGTGACGGAGAGGCTGCTGAAGGCAAGGCGGTGGTCTTGAGGAAGGACAGGACTCTCCTTCCGGTTGTCTACAAGGTCAGCCCACTGGTCGAGGGTTCCGAGATACTCGGTGCGACGGCTGTGTTCATCGAAGAGAAGCAGCTCGCCCCGGAACCGGCGCCCGGAGAAAGCGTCGATTTCCAGCTGTTGCTGCGCTCCCTGGGCTCCAGGATAGAGCGCCTCTATACGCACCCGCTCTCCAGGGTCATCGAACACGTTCGAGCTATGGACCTCGACGTCTGGTCTCGCAGCAGGGACGAGGTCGTGAGGGTGCTCGAGGTGGGGTCCCACGCCCTGATGGGATTGCTGGAAGACGTCGAACATTATCTCAACTGCGTCACGTCGCGAGAGTGGGACGAGCCCACGGAGTGCGACCTCTCCTCAATAGTCGCGGAAGTGGTCGACGATGTGCTTCGCAGGCCTGAAGCAAGGGGCGTAGTCGCTGCCGTCAACCTTGCAGGCCTGCCCCCCGCGTTCGGATATGAGCGCATGGTCCGCTCCGCTCTCGAGCAGGTGCTCATCAACTCCTGTATCGCATCCGCCTCGGGGGGCAGGCGCGTGGAGGTCGGCGGCAGCGCCGGCGGCGGGTTCGTTCGGGTAAACATAAAGGATACCGGGCCGGGCGTGCCCACTGACATACGCGAAGCGATCTTCAACCCGTTCTATACCTCGGTCGAAGGCCATTCCGGGATGGGGCTTGCCATAGTGAAGAGGGTAATGGAGAGGCTCGGAGGGACCGTCGGCCTGGCGGATTCCGACACGGGCGCCTTGTTCTTCCTCGAGTTCCCGACTTCACGGGGTTTAGCCGGGAACGAGCACACGGCGGGAGTGGAAGGTGGGTGACGCGGGTTGTTGATAGGAGTCCTCTCGGATACGCATCTCGCCGGGAAGCCTGTACCAGAATCCATAATGGGCGCGCTGCGGGGAGTCGACATGATCATGCATGCCGGCGATATCCTCGAGATGTCCGTGATCGAGCAGCTTTCCACGATTGCTCCCACCGTGGCGGTGCGCGGCAACATGGACTACGGAGACGTGGTGCGAAAATTTCCGGAGAGGCGCGTGGTCGACGCGCAGGGATTCAGGATCGGACTGACACACGGATACGGCCCGCCGCTTGGAATGATCCGGAAAGTGAGGCGGGTGTTCGAGGGAGAGGAGCTGGACGCGATCGTGTTCGGGCATACGCACGAGCCACTGATAAAAGAGAAAGACGGTATGCTATTTTTCAACCCGGGCAGTTCGACCGACAAAGTGTTTGCTTCAGTTAACACGCTCGGGATGCTGGATATCACTGACAAGATAAGTCCCCGCATCGTCAACCTGTGCGGACTTGCCAGGGAAGGCGACTCTTGATGGAGGAAGTAGCCGTAGTCGGATGGGCACAGACCAGGCACGAGAGATCCAAGGCCGGGCAGACATGCCAGAAGATGCTTTACGACCTCGTGAACGCCGCTCTCCAGTCGTGCAGTATGACCATCCGCGATATAGAAACGGTCATAGATGCCGGCAGCGATTTTCTCGACGGCAGGGGACTCTCCAACGCGCTGAACCTCGATGCGATGGGAGCGCACTCCAAGGTCGAGTCCAAGGTCGCCGGCGATGGCCTGGAGGCTGCCATATACGCTTTCATGAAGATTGCTTCAGGGATGTTCAGCTCCGCGCTCGTCGTGGCTTATGGAAAGAGCTCGGAGAGCTCCATCCGGCGGCAGACCCGTGCGGGCGCCGAGCCGTTCTACGTCCGTCCCCTTGGCATCGATGCCGTCGCGGCGGGCGCCCTGCAGGAGAACGCATACCTCCATCACTACGGGATAGACACCAGCGCGCCCGCCCGGGTCGTGGTCAAGAACCGCGCCTCCGGGACCGCGAACCCCTACGCGCAACTGCGAAGCGAGGTAACGCTCGAGGAGGTCCTCGCTTCGCCTGAACTGGTCTCTCCGATAAGGAGACTCGAGGCATGTCCCGTGACCGACGGGGCATGTGCGGTCGTGCTGGCGGACGGCCCGATGTCTCGATCGCTCGGGGTCCATCCCGCATGGATAAGGGGTGTCGGTCACAGCCAGGACGCATACAGCCTCGGGTCGAGAGAGCTCCATAAGGCGGTGTCGGCGAAGCTGGCGGCGCGGAGGGCATACGAGATGGCCTCGATAACCGACCCTCACAGCGAACTCGACGTCATCGAAGTGAGCGAGTTCTACGCGTACCAGGAGCTTATGCTGTACGAAGCGCTCGATCTTTGCGCGGAAGGTGACGGCGCGCTATTGTTCGATGCGGGTGTGACCGCCCTCGATGGGCAGACCCCGGTCAACCCTTCTGGAGGAGCGCTTTGCGCCAACCCGCTTGTCGCCACCGGCCTCGTCAGGCTGGCTGAGTCGGCCGCGCAGGTGAGCAATCGCGGCGGCGACGTACAGATCGATGGAGCAAGGACAGCGCTAGCGCACTCCGGCGGAGGCTTTGCCATGCAGTCCGCCGCATGCGTGATACTCGAGAGATAGTCCGGAAAGACAGGAGAAGCATTTGGCCAGAGCCGCAGCGATAGTCGGGACCGGCCAGACAAGATACGCAAACAGGCGCGACGACATGAACATACCCGAACTCGCGCGCGAAGCGGCGAGCCGGGCCATAGAGGACGCCGGCATAGATCCCCGAGATATCGATGCGGTAGTCATAGGAAGCGGGCCGGAAGTGTTCGAAGGGGTCAACTGCCCCGAACTGTGGGTCGGACCCGCACTGGGCCAGGCAGGAAGGCCGGTCATGAGGATCCAGACGGGAGGGACGTCCGGCGCCGGTGCCACCATCGCGGCTTTTTATCACGTGGCGTCGGGGCTCCACGATGTGGTTCTGGCCGTCTCGTACGAAAAGCTGTCGGACGGCATTCCCTCGTACGGCCTTTCGACGCTGAGCGACCCGTTCTGGGACAGGGGCTTCTCGTCCGGCGCCGCGCCGCTCGTCGGGCTGCAATCGCGACAGTACCTGGCCAGGCATGCCCCGAAGGTCCGCGAGGACCACGGCGCGATGGTCGCGGTGAAGAACCGCAAGAACGCCATGAGAAACCCTTACGCGCAGCTCCATAAGGAGATCACTGTCGATGACGTCATGTACTCCCCGCCCGTGGCAAGCCCTATAAAGGCTCTCGATTGCTGCCCCGTGAGCGATGGCGCTGCCGCATTGGTCATAGCTGAAGAGCGACGAGCAAAGAAGATGGCCAGGAGACCGGCGTGGTTCGCCGGGCTTGGCGCCTGCAGCGAGAGCCCGTACGCACCGAACATCGACATGGCATACCCTGAGTCGTGCGTGCGTGCCGCGCAGCTCGCCTACCAGATGGCCTGGATCTACGACCCGGTCCGGGAGCTGGATGTCGCCGAGATATTCGAGGCTTTCAGTTTCCAGGAGCTCATCTGGACGGAGGCGCTCGGTCTCTGCAACCCTGGTGAGGGTGGCAGGATGGTTGAGTCAGGGGTCACGGCCATGGATGGAGAGTTCCCGATCAACCCGTCGGGCGGGGTCCTGTCAGCCAACCCCATCGGAGCTTCGGGGATGATCAGGCAGATCGAAGCCGCAATGCAGGTTATGGGCAAGGCGGGCGCACACCAGTTGCCCGGCGTTAGGAAGTCGCTGGCGCATTCGTGGGGGGGCGTGGTGCAGTTCAGCACCGTCACGATCTTCGCAAACGAGTTATGAGTCGCTATCCGGGCGACCGCGTGACATCATAGAAGGTGGAACAGGCTTTGGAAAACGCATCGCAAGAGCTCGAATTCCTCTACAGCGAGATCAGGTGTTCGTACTCGTGGTCCACGGGTGAGATAGTCGGTGGCTTCCTCGAAGCATTACGCGATCGGGGCGCGATCCTGGGAGCGGAGTGCGGCGGGTGCGGCTCGGTGTCCGTCCCACCCCAATCTTATTGCGAGCAATGCGGCGGAGCCATGAAAGACTGGCGGGAGGTGGGGCCGAGGGGCGTGGTCCTCTCTTGGGCCCGCGTGCCGGAGCAGTTCGAAGGTGCTCCCCTCGAAGCTCCTTTCAGGTATGTTCTTGTCAGGCTCGCCGGCGCCGACACATCGATGTTGCACGTCGCGCCCGACGACGAGCGCGTCAAGATAGGCGTAACCGTCGTTCCGGAGTTCAAGGAACGCAGGACCGGAGCGATTACCGACATCCGATGGTTTGTCCCGGAGGAGCAATGATACAGAAGGCCAAGGAATCACCGGGCGGCGGGCCGGTCGACGAAGTCGACGGCGAACTCCATATCTCTTACCGCCAGTCATACGGAGAACACTACCGCCGGTTCTACCGGGAGATGTGTGACAACAAACGCATCATGGGTGTAAAGTGTTCCAAATGCGGAGCGGTACTCCTGCCGCCGAGGCCGTACTGCGGCTTCTGCTACGAGCCCGCGGACCAGTGGGTGGAACTGGCTGACGAGGGGACCCTCAAGACGTTCACCACGGTCTATGAGCCGCACGCCGGAGAGCCCGCTGTGCAGCCCTATATCTATGCGTTCATCATGCTGGATGGGGCCGGCGTGCATCTTCCGCATCTGCTGGGTGAGGTCGATCCCGACGACGTAGAGGTTGGGATGCGCGTAAAGGCCGTCTGGTCTGAGGATAGAAAAGGTACGCTCCACGACATAAAATATTTCCGTCCCATATAAGGTCGGCTGTCGGATGGATGACTGGGGGTAAGGGTTCAATGTCGAGATGGGCTCCTAAGAGAAGGTGGGAGGTCAGGTGCGTCAGGGGTTGGGACTCCTGGAGCAACGAGGAGATCCGCGCGCTCCAGGACGATAAGCTTCGCAGGTTTATCACCAAGAAAGTCTACCCTTTCCATCCTTACTACCGGCGCCTCTTCGATGAGAACAAGATAGACCCCGAGTCGATTCGCACTGTGAAGGACCTTCAGCGCATACCCTTCACTTTCAAAGAGGACATCGCACCTCAACCACAAGACCCGGAAAGCCCAAGGGCATTCGTCCTTGAACCCGGCTTCGACACGGCCAAGCCGCGTAGGTCCGATGGCTGGGTGCCGCAGGTGACTTGCCCGGATCATTTTGGCAACGGTGAGGCTGAGCAGGCTTTTCGCGAGGAGTATCAACCTATCATCACAATGTTCACGACCGGCAGGACAGCGGAGCCGACCCCATTCTTTTTCACCCTCCACGACATGGAGCGCATGCGCGAAGCGGGGAGGAGGCTCGCTGCGGTCATCTCGAGCCGGGCTCCTGAGGATTACGACCGCCATGCGGTTGCGATAAACCATTTCCCGGGGACCCAGCACCTGGCATACTGGGTTGCCGTCGCCGGCGCCGAAGGCACCGCGGTCACCACGATAAACTCGGGCGTAGGCCCCTCGCTCGGAAACGAGCGGATACTGAACATCATCGAGAGGGCCAAGCCGAACCTGTTCATGGGCCTCCCGAGCTACACTTACGACCTCTTCAAGATAGCGGCCGAGCAGGGGCGCGATTTTTCGAGCATCGAGATAGTGGCAATGGGCGGCGATCGCATGACGGGGGGATCCCGCGAAAAGATAGCCGAGCTACTCGAGCAGATGGGTGCGGTTGACCCGGTCGTGACCGGAGCGTTCGGCGCCACCGAAATGAAGTACGCATGGGGCGACTGCGGTGAAGACGAAAGCCAGGGTTACCACACATGCCCCGATTTCGAGATAATCGAAGTAGTAGACCCGGACACCGGCGAGGTGCTCGGTGAGGGGGAGACCGGCGAGCTCGTCGTGACGAACCTCGACGCGCACGGGAGCGTAGTGTTGCGGTACCGCACCGGAGACATCCTGGTCGGCGGCTACGCGACCGGCAGGTGCCCGGGATGCGGCCGCACCATGCCGAGGATCAGCTCGACCATAAACCGCAGGCAGCTCGGCAAGGAGTTCGCGCTCTCAAAGGTAAAAGGCAACCTCGTCGACCTCAACACGTTCTCCGACATCCTGAACAACAGCGTGGACGTACTGGAGTGGGTCGTCGAGCTTAGGAAGAGGAACAACGACCCCGATGGGATAGACGAGGTCTGGATCTACATCTGCCCCACGTCCGTCGGTGAGGTAACAGGCCTGGCCGACAGGATTGCCGCGAGCGTAAGGACCAGCCTCGAGTTCAAGCCCGACAGGGTCATTGTGACGTCGTTCGAAGAGGTAGCAGAGCACCTCAGCGCGTCCCGGGGCACGAAGTGGACGCGCATCGTGGACTTCCGCCCCGAGTAGCTTTACTATCCCACGCGCGTAGCAGCGCAAATGACACGAACAGTGGTATGCTGTCTGACTGCGTCGCATGGACTAAACATGGGCATAACGGTTGGAAGGGAGTGGAGCCAGTGATTGACCACAAGTTCATAGGCAAAGAGTATCCGGTCCACGTGTACGAGATCGGTCGAGAGAAGATGAAGGAGTACGCGCTGGCGATCAACAATGAGAACCCGTACTACTTCGACAAGGATTTCGGCGCCGAGACGACCTACGGCGACAACATAGCGCCCCCTAACTTCGCGGCCGTCTACAACCTGGCCGTATGTGCGGACATGTTCTTCGACCAGGAGTTGAAGCTCAACTTCGGGATGCTGGTACACGGCGAGCAGGATTTTGAGTTCATCAAGCCGGTCAAGCCGGGAGACGTGATCACGACCACGGGCAAGATCACCGACATAGCCGAGAAGGGCAACAACGATGTGATCAGGTTCGAGGCTCGTTCGGTCAACCAGGACGGCGCGCTCATGACCATCGGCCGGGCGGCTTTCGTGATAAGGGGGGGTAACTAATGGCAGTTTCCTACGACGACGTCAAAGTCGGGGACGAGATTCCCAGCTTCTCGATAGAGCTCAACCAGATGATGCTCTGGATGTACTCGGGTGCGTCGGGAGACTTCAACCCCATCCACAACGACAAGGAGTTCGGCGAGAAGGTCGGGCTCGGTGGCACTATCGCCCACGGCCTTTCCAGCATGGGCCGCATGCAGAAGACGATAGTTGACTGGATCGAGGACCCCGGCAAGCTCAAGCGCTTCATGGTACGTTTCAGTAGCCCGGCGCGCCCCGGTGATACGGTCACGTTCTGGGGCAAGGTCAAGGACAAGAAAGAGGAAGACGGCAAGAAGCTCGTAGTCCTCGAGGTCGGCGCCACGAACCAGGACGGCGCCGTGATCCTGTCGAAGGGCGAGGCGGTGGTCGAGCTCTAGCTGCTCAGCCCAGGCCTGAACAAGAAAAATGACTTGAGCCGGGTCTCGCAGGCCCGGCTCGAGCTTCTCAAGAAAAAAGCGCCGTCAGGCGCTTTTCATGTCTCAGGCAGTCCAATCGGCCCGCCCGTTTGCTATACTAAACGACACGTTTCACATTGCATGGAGGTAGATTTTGATAAAGATGGTCATCCCAAAGGGGAGCCTCGAGGAACAGACCCTCGCACTCCTGAGAGACGCCGACCTGCCGGTGAGGCGCTCCGGAGACCGGGAGTACAACGCCAGAATCGACGACGAGCGCATCTCCCAGGTCGCTATTCTGCGCCCGCAGGAGATCGGAAAGTACGTCGAGGAAGGTATATTCGACCTGGGCATAACGGGTCTTGACTGGATTATGGAAACGGGGGCCGAGGTCGAGATCCTGGCGGACTTCCCGTACGCAAAGACGGGCTCCGGCGGCGCGTTGCGTATAGTGCTGGCCGTGCTTCGCTCGTCGGGCATCGAGCGGCCCCAGGACCTTCCCGCGGGCACGCGCATCGCTACCGAGTACCCGGGAATCGCCGGCCGCTATTTCGAGAAGCTCGGCCTGAACGTAAAGGTTATTCCATCCGCCGGGGCGACCGAGGCGAAGGTGCCGCAGATCGTTGACGCGGTCGTGGAGATAACGGAGACGGGCAGTACTCTTCGCGCACACGGCCTCGAGATAATCGACGACGTGCTGGTGACCTCGACGAAACTCATAGCCAACAAGGAGAGCTACGCCGACCCCTCGAAGCGCAAATCGATGGAAGAAATACGCACCCTGCTTCTTTCCGCGCTCGACGCGCGGGGCAAATGCCTCTTGAAGCTGAACGTAAGCCCCGAAGAAAAAGACGCCGTCCTCGCGATTCTTCCCGCTCTGAGGTCACCGACCGTCAGTCCGCTCGCGGATGGAGGATTCGCGGTGGAGACCGTCGCTGAAAAGAGAGGCCTGGCCGACCTGATTCCCCGCCTCAAGGAAAGCGGAGCGACCGGGATACTGGAGCTTCCTTTGGGAAAGGTAGTACCCTGACGCGGGATTTTCGAGTTATACAGAGCACAGAAATTAGAGCATAGAGAATTTCGCCCACTGACTGGAGCCCGGCGGTGAGGAAGCAGCTTACACCAGAAGACTACGCGATGATCTTCCAGTGGGTCTGCGTTATCTTGATTGCTCCACTGATCCTGATCCCCATCTTCCCCGGCCGCGAGTTCCCTTTCTCGACAAGACTGCTCATCGTGGCGTTCGCCTGCGCGGCCAGCCTGGGACTCACGCTCATCTATGTCCGGCTGCGCAGAAAATCCAGGAAGCGCGCCGCAATGATCGCCACCGTGACCGCCGCGCTCGATGCGGCTATCGTCCTGTTCGCGCTGACGGTCTGGCCAAAGTTCATACCCGAGGGGTTCTGGATACTGGCGGTCCTGGTCATCGTCATAGCCGCAAGGTTCGATTACAAACAGGCTGTCGCCGCAGCAGTGACACTTTCGACGCTCTACATGATAACGGTGGTCGTGAACAGGAACATAGGCCCGGACGCTCCACGCACGCTTATCGCCGCGGGAGCGGCTCGCATAGTGCTGATGTTCATACTCGCCGTTGCCGCGGCATACGTCACCCAGAGAGAAAGGGTACAGAGGCGAGAGGCAGGCATCCTATCAAGGGTCGCCGCCGCCCTCGGCTCGACGCTCGACCCCGACGAGCTGATGGACACCGTCGTCAAAGGCATCGGTGAGATCGGCGGCCTCGCGCGCAGCACGATATACCTCATAAGCCCCGACGGATGCTGGGCCGTGCCCAAGTGCACCACGGAAACGGAGCCGGCGGCGCGCGTCAAAGTCTTCACGACCAAAATCGATCTTCACGCGGAAAACGCGGCGTCCCGGGCGATCGAGACGCGCAAGCCGGTGTTCATCGAAGACGCCGCCAGCGATCCCCTCATCAGCAAGAGGTGGGAGCAGGACTTCGAGCTCAAGAGCCTGATGGTGTTGCCCATCTTGCTGCGTGAGGATGTTAGAGGCGTGCTCTCGGTCGAGAGGCGTGGCAAGATGCGGCAGTTCACCGACCGCCAGATCAACATGTGCAACACGATCCTCGCCCAGGCCTCCGCCGGGCTGGAGAATGCCGAGCGATACGCCGAGGAACAGCGGCGGCGCAACGAGGCGGATACGCTCTATAGGGCAAGCCGCGAGCTCGGTTCGACCCTGGAGCTCGACAAGGTGCTTGAGAACGCGTGCAGGCTTGCTTCGAGGAGCACCGAGTCGTCCGGCTGTGCCGCGTTCCTCCTGGATACGGCGCACGCCATCCTTGAACCGCGCCTGATGTTGGGGGCGGGTGCGAGGCGCACGACGTTCCCGCCGGGCAGCGGCATCGATCTCGATAGTTTCGAGGAGATGTACACCCTCGCCCAGAGACCGCCGGCGCTTCGCCTGGTGAACCCGGCGGAGAACCCGGCGCTCCCGCAGTTCCTGCGGGCCTCCGGGTCACTGATGATCGCGCCGTTCTACATGCAAGGAGGCATAGGCGGCCTGCTCTGCGTGACGGACACGGCGGCCACGGAGTTCAACGACGCGCAGGTCGGGCAGCTCGCCGTAGTCGCCAGCGAGGTCGCCCTCGCGGTCATCAACGCGAAGTTGCACGAGCGGATCAAGACGGACGCCGCCCAGATGGCAAGCATGGTCCAGCTCGCCAGCGCGGTCGGTTCTACATCGGACCTTTCGACCATCCTGCAACTCGGGCTTGATAGCGTCCGCCACCTCTTCGATTGCACGGCGGGGCTCATCTACAGGATCGATGAGAACCAGGGCGTGATGAGGTGTGTAGAGTCGTTCGGCTACCCGGATGAGGTCCTTCAGAAAATATCTTCGCCGCCGTACCCAAGGGTCGAGGATTGCTGGACGGTTTCCGAGGGGAGGCTCATCGGCGTCGACGACCTGTCTCAAACAAAAGTGGCGTGCCGGACGCTCGAGAAGATAGGCCAGGGTTCGACCATGTGCGTCTGCTTGCAGGCCGAAGGCAGAACCCTGGGCGTCATGCACGTTAGGAGTGACAAACCCAACGCGTTCGGAGAGGAGGACCAGCAGCTCGCCCTCGGGTTCGCCGACCAGGTCGGGCTGGCGCTGCAGCGCGCGTTGCTCTTTGAAGAGATCAACAGGCTTGCCATGACCGACCCGCTCACCGGCGTCTTCAACGTCAGGAGGCTCGAGCAGGCGCTCGCCGACGAGGTTGGAAGGGCGCGCCGCTACAGGAGGTCTGTAGCGTTCCTCATGGTGGATGTCGACAACCTCAAGTCTTACAACGATACGCTGGGGCACCAGAAGGGGGACGTTGTCCTTTCTCAGGTCGCTTCAATTGTTGACAGCAGCACGCGCGAGATGGACAAGGTCTTCCGGTACGGCGGCGATGAGTTCTGCGTCATCCTTCCCGAGACCGATACCGAAGAGGCGATGGTTGTAGCGGAGAAGGTGCGTCGCTCGGTGACCGATTTCCATTTCTCCGGCGAGGAGCGCATGCTGGAGGGGCGGATAACGATAAGCGTAGGCGTGGCTTGTTTTCCGCGCGATTGCGATGAAGAGACCGGCCTCGTCCACAAAGCCGACCTCGCGCTGTACGCCGCGAAGCAAACCGGCCGCAACTCCGTGGCGTCGTCATTCTAACTGCACGGAAGGTCCCGGAACCAGTGGAACGGGATACCCGTTGGGTTGGTATCGAGTAACCGAAAATCTTCTTGCAAATAGAAAGACCCATGCGTATAATACGCGCTAATGTCATGGCGACATAGCACGGAAGCCTCGGTCGTTACGGCAGAAGCTTCCTATTACGGGGTGACTTTAATGGACACAGTAGGTATGGAAATGAAAGGTGAGGTCGTCCTCACCGAAGAGGGTCGCAAGAAGCTCACAGAAGAACTCGCTGACCTCAAGAACGTCAAGCGCAGAGAGGTTGCCGAGCGGCTGAAGAACGCTATCAGCTACGGCGACTTGAGCGAGAATTCGGAATACGACGACGCAAAGAACGAGCAGGCGCGCGTCGAGCACCGCATAGACCAGATAGAGACCATGCTGACCAAGGCAAAGATTATCGATCGGCGGCATGTCACGACAAAAGAGGTTGGCATTGGCTCCCTGGTTGAGATAAAGCGGGTAAGCGCCTCAAAGAAGCATACGTTGCGCATCGTCGGACCGGCTGAGGCAAACCCTGACAACCACATGATCTCTTACGAGAGCCCGGTAGGACGCTCGCTGATGGGGCTCAAGGTCGGAGACATCGCGGTGGTCGCCGCGCCGGCCGGCGAGATAAAGTACCGCGTCATCTCGATCAAAAAGTAAGATTCCGCACGCGGCCGCGCGTAAGCGCACGCGGCCACGAACCCGTTGCTTTCCCTGACCCGTTACCTTGAGTTCTGACCCCTGTTTATCTTGTGTTATCCTTTAGCTCTCACAGTCCCGGATGTTCCGGGGCATCGAGGGAGGACCGCAATGCCAGACGACGACATGCGTGAGATCGAGGAGCAGGAAAGCGAGCTCATCCGGGTGCGCCGGGCGAAGCTCGAGAAGATTTACGAATCGGGTGGCGAGCCGTACAAATCGTCATACCTCAAGCCCGGTGAGATTTCCAGCGCCGCGGCGCTACAGGAGAAGCACGAAGCACTCAAGCCCGGTGAAAGCTCGGGTAGCAAAACCGCTGTCGCCGGAAGGCTTGTCGGCCGGCGCGAGCACGGAAAAGCGACGTTCGCCGACCTACAGGATTCGTCCGGAAAGATACAGTTACTGCTGCGGCAGGACGTATTGGGTGACACTCCATTCGCCGAGTTCCGCGAGTTGGACCTCGGCGACTGGATAGGGGCGACAGGAGAGGTCGTCCGCTCCCGCCGCGGAGAGCTGTCGGTGGCGGTCGATTCGTTCGACCTGCTATCCAAGTCGCTGCGCCCGCTGCCAGAAAAGTGGCACGGCCTCAAGGACCCCGAGGTGCGGCACCGGCAGAGATACCTGGACCTGATCATGAACGATGACGCTCGGCGGGTGCTCGAGGCACGCTCGACCATCGTGCGCGAGATAAGGCGGATCCTTGACGAGAAGGGGTTCCTCGAGGTCGAGACGCCGATGCTCCAACAGATGCCCGGCGGAGCTACGGCGCGCCCGTTCATCACGCATCACAACGCCCTCGGTATCGACCTGTACCTGCGAATCGCGCCGGAGCTCTACCTGAAGCGCTTGCTGGTGGGCGGGTACGACAAGGTATACGAGCTGAACAGGAACTTTCGAAACGAGGGCATCAGCTCAAGACACAACCCGGAATTCACAATGCTCGAAGCGTACGTGGCTTTCGTGGATTACCACTACATGATGGAGCTTCTCCAGGAACTGATCACCGCGGCCATCGTAGCGGTGGCGGGCACGACGGAGATCGAGTTCGCCGGCACCTCGATCTCGCTGGCTCCGCCCTGGAGGAACGTCACGATGGTGGAGGCGATAGAGAAGTACGCCGGGATAAAAGCCGATCTCGAGATGGGGCCGGAGAAGCTCAAAGAGATCGCGCGGGCGAACGATGTGGAGATTCCAAGGGAAGCGGGTCCAGGTTGGATCATCGCCGAGCTCTACGAAAAACTGGTTGAGCCCAGGCTGATACAGCCGACGTTCGTACTCGACTATCCCGAGGAGATATCACCCCTGGCACGCCGCAAGAAGGATTCCCCGGGCTTTACGGAGAGATTCGAGATACTGGTGGCCGGGCAGGAGATCGCGAACGCTTTTTCGGAGCTCACAGACCCGGTCGACCAGAGGGGCAGGTTCGAGTCGCAGGCGCGCAAGCGTGAAGCCGGAGACGAAGAAGCGCATCCGATAGACGAGGACTTCCTTACGGCCCTCGAGTACGGCATGCCTCCGGCCGGTGGACTCGGGGTAGGCATAGACCGCCTGGCAATGCTCGCGACCGGAAGCCAGAACATCAGGGACGTCATCATGTTCCCTCACCTGCGACCCCAGCAGGGTAGGTCATAACAGGCTCGCGTCGAATAGGTTTACAGGGCACATTCCCGGACATCTTACGTAAAAAAAGTCTTACGTAAAAAAAGCCAATGATGGATGTCATAAGTAATAACCCTGATACGTTGTAGTATTTACAAGGTCGCGGCGGTCCGTGCGGCAGGAGAGCGTATGAACATTTTCTGTGACGAATGCAAGAAGAATATCGCCACTGTGTTTCTTACGAAGATCTCCGGTAGCGAGGTCTCGAAGGTACAACTGTGCGAGGATTGCGCCAAGAGGATGGAGGAAACCACCGAGGCGGCTAACCTTCTCGCGTTCCTTCCGCAGATACTGTCGGGGATGCAGAACTTCGACGACAACCTGGTCGAGGACGTCCTCTCCGGCGAGCTCGCAACCTGCGATTTCTGCGGCACGTCGTTCAACGACTTTCAGAAGATGGGCTTCCTGGGATGTTCCAACTGCTACGAGGCGTTCGGCGAGCCGCTCCGGACGGTCATCGAGGAGATGCAGGAATCCGAGGAACACCTCGGAAAGCTCCCCGGGAAGGTCTCCGAGGGAGCCAAGCTGCGCAAGAGGCTCATGGAACTCGAGAGGCACCTGGAACATCGTATTGCTGAAGAGGACTACGAGGCCGCCGCTGCTGTTCGCGACCAGATCCGCGAGATTGACGGAAAGCTCAACAGGGAAGTGAGCGACAGTGAGCCGGAGTAAAAAAACAGAAACCGGCTCCGCTTGGCTGAAGACGAAAGGGCCGGGATATCCGCTGGTCCTTTCCAGCAGGGCGCGCCTCGCCCGAAACCTGGAAGGCCTCCCGTTCCCGAACGCGGCCGGCGAGGAGGACCTCGAGCGAGCGCGGGGTATGGTCCTCGAGGCGGTTTCCAGGCAGGTATCGGACGACCGCGACTGGGATATCCGGTTCGCCGAGGAGCTCTCGCGTGACGAGCTCACGTCGATGGCCGAGGAACACCTGACCAGCACGTCGTTCGGTGAAAGAAGCCAGGGCCGCGCCGTGGCCTTGAGCTGGAAGGACAGCCGCAGCGTCACCGTCAACGAAGAGGACCACGTCAGGATACAGGCGATACTCCCAGGCGCCCAGTTTATGAAAGCCTGGAAGGCGGCCGATAAGATTGATAGCAGCATTGAGGGCGAGGTCCAGTACTGTTTCGACCAGAAGCTCGGATACCTCACATCGTGCGCCAGCAACGTGGGGACCGGCCTGCGAGTATCGGCGATGCTCCACCTGCCGGCCCTCGTCACGACGGGCGAGATAGCCCGCACGATCTCGGCGCTGGGGCAGGCTGGGATCTATGTCAGGGGCTTCTACGGTGAGGGCTCCGGGGTAGCTGGCAACCTGTTCCAGATCTCGAACAGGCAGACGCTGGGCTGTACGGAAGAGTTTATCGTCCAAAATATGGATAGAATCGTCCGACAGGTTGTGGACAACGAGAGGACTTCGAGGAAAATGATGCTGCGCGATGCGCCGCTCGACCTGTCTGACCGGGTATACAGGTCTCTCGGGATCGTTGAGAGGGCGCGGCGCATAGGGTTGTTCGAGGCCCTGGAGCTTATTTCTCTGGTGAAGCTGGGGGTCGAGATGGAGCTTCTGCCCATTTCGGACTTCAATTTACTGGAGGTAGGAGTAGGAATCGGGCCCTCGCACCTGAAGAAGACAACAGGTAAAGAGACGATTGAAGAGGAAATCGACAGGGAAAGGGCAATCCACCTAAGGAGTGTGCTTGACCTATAATCTAGTGGATGTGTATTTATGCGCTCGAAGCCATAGAATACTATTCAGGGGGAATGCAGTTTGTTCCAAAGATTTTCAGATAGCGCCAGACGGGTTGTAGTCCTGGCACAGGAAGAGGCCAGGAAGCTCAACCATAATTATATCGGGACCGAGCACCTACTCCTGGGCTTGATCCAGGAGGGTGAGGGTGTCGCCGCGAAAGCGCTCGAGACTTTCCAAGTGAATCTCGAGGCCGTTCGCGGCCAGGTGGTCGAGGTTATAGGGCGTGGCTCAAGCGCCCCGAGCGGCCACATACCATTCACGCCGCGTGCGAAAAAGGTCCTGGAGCTCTCCCTGCGTGAAGCGCTCCAGTTAGGTCACAACTACATCGGGACGGAGCACATCTTGCTCGGGCTCATTCGCGAGGGCGAAGGGGTAGCGGCCAAGGTGCTCGTCAAGATCGGTGTCGACCTCGAGCGCCTGCGCAACCAGGTTCTCAAGAGCCTCTCGGGAAGCGGCACGCCTACGGGCGAGCTGTCAGGTGGCGAAGGCGGCCAGGGAGCGCTGATGCTCGACCAGTTCGGGCGCAACCTAACAGAACTCGCCGCCCAGAACAAGCTCGACCCGGTCATCGGCCGCGAGAAAGAGATAGAGAGAGTCATGCAGGTGCTCTCCCGCCGCACCAAGAACAACCCGGTGCTGGTGGGCGAACCCGGGGTCGGCAAGACCGCTATAGTCGAGGGCCTCGCCCAGGCGATCACCGATAACGAGGTGCCCGAGATGCTCCGTGGCAAGCACCTGTATACCCTTGACCTCGGCGCACTGGTCGCCGGTTCCAGGTACAGGGGAGACTTCGAGGAGCGCCTCAAGAAGGTCATCAAGGAGATCCGCGGTCGTGGCGACATAATCCTGTTCATCGACGAGCTGCATAACCTCGTCGGGGCGGGAGCGGCCGAGGGCGCAATCGACGCCGCGAGCATCCTCAAGCCTGCGCTCGCGCGCGGCGAGCTCCAGACCATCGGCGCCACGACGAGGGACGAGTACCGCAAGCACCTCGAGCGCGACGCGGCCCTGGAGCGCAGGTTCCAGCCCATCACGGTCGAGGAGCCGACTGTAGAACATACGGTAGACATACTCAGGGGTCTTCGCGACCGCTACGAAGAGCATCACAAGGTGCAGATAACCGACGGCGCCTTGATAGCCGCGGCGAGGTTGGCTCATCGCTACATCTCTGACAGGTTCCTGCCTGACAAGGCAATAGACCTGGTAGACGAGGCGGCGAGCAGGCTCCGCATGCGGGCGATGACCGCTCCGCCGGACGTGCGAGAGCAGGAGGAGGCCCTCCAGAAGCTACGCACCGAGAAGCAGGGAGCCATCGCGACCCAGGACTTCGAGAAAGCGGCGCAGATCCGCGACAAGGAACAGGACATAATCCTCGATATCGCCGAGTCTGAGAAGGACTGGAAGGTGCCTCACCAGAGCCACCAGCTCCAGGTGACCGAGGATGACATAACAGACATTCTCTCGTCGTGGACCGGCATCCCCGTCTACCAGCTTACTGAAGCCGAGAGCGAGAAGCTGCTACGCATGGAAGACGAGCTCCACAGGCGTGTGATAAGCCAGAACGAGGCGGTCGTGGCGATCGCGCAGGCACTCCGCCGCACACGTGCCGGCCTCAAGGACCCGAGGCGTCCCGGCGGGTCGTTCATATTCCTCGGGCCGTCCGGCGTCGGTAAGACCGAGCTGGCGCGCACGCTGGCCGAGTTCCTCTTCGGCAACGAGGACGCACTGCTCCAGATAGACATGTCGGAGTACATGGAGAAACACTCCGTCTCGCGCCTGGTCGGTTCGCCCCCGGGCTACGTCGGCCACGAGGAAGGCGGCCAGCTCACCGAGGCGGTGCGCAGGCGCCCGTTCTCGGTGGTGCTGCTCGACGAGATTGAAAAGGCTCACTACGACGTGTTCAACGTGCTGCTGCAGATCCTGGAGGACGGCCGGCTGACCGACTCCCAGGGCCACCAGGTGGACTTCCGCAACACGATCATCATCATGACGTCCAACCTGGGTACGCGCGAGATACACAATGCCGCGCCACTGGGCTTCCAGGTGACCCAAGAGGGCACGAGCCTCGCTTACGCGGATATGAAAGAGAAGGTCATGGGCGAGCTCAAGAGGACGTTCCGTCCCGAGCTGCTCAACCGCATAGATGACGTGATAGTGTTCCACGAGCTCTCGACCGAAGAGGTCAAGTTGATCGCCGAGCTCATGCTCAACAGGGTCAGGGACCAGCTCGCGGAACAGGACATCAAGCTGGAGGTCAGCGAGAACGCCAAGGACCTCCTTGTCAAGGAGGGCTTCGAACCGTCGCTTGGCGCCAGGCCGCTTCGCCGCGCGATAACCAGGCTCATCGAGAACCCGGTCTCCGAAGCGATCCTTCGAGGCGAGTTCACAGGCGGCCACGTCATAATGGTCGACGAAAAAGAAGGCCGCCTCGAGTTCGAGGTCCGCGAGGACACGGAGATCGAACCGGTCGGGGCCAACAACTGATCCGTCAAACTGACATGCAACTCTTGAGCCGGGTCTCTCGGGGTCCGGCTCTTGTGATAGGTGCTCCCTCCATCACACCCTGCTCCCGGGCCGTGTATCTCAGGTCCGGCTCTTCTGCTTCACCACCCGGATTTGCCATCCGCGAGACAATCTGCCAACATTCCATCGGCGTGTTATGATTAATCGGTTCCGCTGAAATACCTTCGCAGGAGGGCCATGCGCGCAGAAGTCCAGAAAGAAAAGCATGAAAAGCTCATAGAGGTACTTGGACAGGTCGCTCCAGGCACCGAGTTGCGCGAGGCGATCGACAGGATAATACTTGCACGCTCCGGCGCGCTTATTGTCGTCGGAAATCTATCTGAGCTCAAACCGATCATGTCGGGCGGGTTCAACATTAATTGCGAGTTCACCGCTCCCAGGCTTTTTGAGCTCGCCAAGATGGACGGGGCGGTGGTGATAAGCAAAGACCTCAGGACGATCAACTGGTCTAACTCCCACCTCGTGCCCGACCCCTCGATAATCACGCACGAGGCCGGAACGCGCCACAGGACGGCCGAGCGGGTGGCCAGGAGCAACAAGAACGTGTTCGTAGTCGCCATCTCCGAGAAGATGGGGACCGTTTCGATATACGTGGACGATGAGCATTTCACCCTGGAGAGCATACCGCTCGTGCTGGCCAAGGCCGATCAGGCTCTGCAGACG
>DATCGY010000003.1:0-7258 GCA_036508635.1 Candidatus Anoxymicrobiaceae bacterium | reverse complement strand
TCCGATTTCTCGCTCGCGAGTACCCGCTTATTCTTACGACCGGGGCGAAGTCCAGGGGTTTCTTCCACAGCGAGGGGCGTCAGATACCGTCGCTCAGGCGCCTCAACCCCCACCCGTTGGTCGAGATAAACGCGGATACCGCCGCCACTCTGCAAATAGCGGACGGGGACGAGGTCTGGGTCGAGACGACGGAGGGGCGAATAGTCATGAAAGCTCGCCTGAGCCACCGGCTGGCCCGGGACGTGGTGAGCGCGCAGCACGCCTGGTGGTTCCCGGAAGCCGGTCCTCCCGAGTACGGGTGGCGCAATTCGAGCGTCAACCTGTTGTTCGGAGATACGGAGTACGACCCCGATTCCGGTTCTGAGCCACTCCGTAGCTCGCTATGCCGTGTTTATGGGGTTAGGGATTGATAATTCGCGGATTGTTGGGATTTAATGGCAACTGCCATTGGACGGTAAGTAGATGACGGGGTATGCAGGAGCAGGTGACAAGGAGGAGAGGTATCGCATGGCCAATTCCCGGGCATTCGAGAGGATCGAAGCGGCCACGAGGCTTGAAAAGCCCGACCAGGTTCCCTTCGTCCCGATTATCGACATATTTGCCGCGAAGTACGCCGGCATCACCCAGCACGAAATGATGTTCGACATCGACAAGGCCGACTACTCGCTGCTCAAGACCATGAACGACCTTGGCTGGATCGATGGCTTCAGCCTGTCCTACGGGGGCCTCGGGTCTCTCCTCGAGTTCATCATACCCAACCCACCCATGATGCCCGGCCTGCGGGGCATGCCCGACGATGCGGAGTGGATGTTCATGGAAAAATCCGTCATGGAGCCTTCCGAATACCGCGACATAGCCGGGCACGGGGCGCTCAGGTGGACGGTGGAAAAGGTGCTCCAGACTCATCCCCATCTTAAGAGCCCCTCCACGTTTTTGCGTGAGGGATCCGGGGTCGTACGCGACATCATGAAGGTCGGTAGATCAGCTAAGACCTGGAGGAGGCGGGGCGTCGAGCCGCTGGTCGCCGCCAACCTGGTGTTTACCCCCATGGAGTGGATGTCCATGATGCTGCGCGGCTTCAACGACTTCCTCTTTGACATGTTCCGGCACCCCGAGGAAATAAAGGCCGCGAGCGACGCCTACAAGAAGACGCTGTGGTGGATCGGGATGGCGGGAGTGCTGACCAGCGGGGTCAGGCGGGTTTTCATGGGAGGCGCCAGGACCAGCGCCACGGTCATAAGCCCGAAGCAGTTCGAGGAGCTGGCCCTGCCCGAGTGGCTGGAGACCAGCGAGTACTTCGTCAAGCGCGGGATTACGCCCATGCTCCACCTTGACAGTGACTGGACCGCGTTCTTTCCGTATTTGAAAGAGCTGCCGAGGGGCAAATGCATCCTCAACCTCGACGGGAGCTCCGATATCTTCAAGGCTAAAGAGATACTGGGCGACCACATATGCATCATGGGTGACGTGCCGGCCCCGCTGCTGAAGCTCGGCGAGCCCGACGAGGTCGACGAGTACTGCAGGCGCCTCATCAAGGAAGTGGGAGCCGACGGTGGCTTCATTCTCAGCTCCGGTTGTACTGTGCCGATAGACGCCAAACCGGAGAACGTCAAGGCCATGATCGCGTCCGTGAACCGCTACGGCAAGTACAAGTAACCTGAAAGAGAGGGAGACATGGCAGGCGAAATCGGGAATCTGCTCGTGGAACTCGAGGAAGACAAGGTGCTCGACTCCGTGCGGGCATCGCTGAACGACGGTGTCAAGCCCATGGCCGTCGTCGAAGAGCTCAGGAACGGGATGTCGGAGATAGGCAAGCGTTTTGAGGCCAGAGAGTATTACCTCTCCGAACTGATCATGTCCGCGGAGATATTCAAACAGGCCATGGAGATAATCGAGACGAGGCTCGACGGCGCGTCGCAAGCCACCAAAGGCACGGTCGTCCTCGGGACGGTACAGGGCGATATCCACGATATCGGAAAGAACATCGTGGCCAGCATCCTGCGTTGCGAGGGGTTCGAGGTGCACGATCTCGGCGTGGACGTGCCCCCCGAGAAATTCGTCGCGAAGCTGGAAGAAACGGGCGCCGGCCTGCTCGCCCTCTCGGGCCTTCTCACCATCGCCTTCGATACCATGAAGACAACGGTCGAAGCCGTCACGGCCGCGGGGCTTCGAGACAGGGTCAGGGTCATCATCGGTGGCGGCCCGGTCAACGAAGCGGTGGTTGAATTCACGGGCGCCGACACATTCGGCAAGGACGCCGCCGAGGCTGTGCGGCTCGCGGCTCGATACGCCGGTTGAGGCACAACGCATCAGTTCTAGACCCTGCACCGAAGGCCATCCATTACGAGGCCCATTCGCATGAAACGTAACCCCGTTCCAGTCGCGGTGAATGAAAGTCCCCGGTCAGCATGCTCAGATAGCCGCTATCTGTCCATGTTCGCCGTCCGTCTCAGCCTTCCGGCTGATAGCGGAAGAAATCGTACCAGTGCATCGGCTGGTCAAGCCCGGTGGTCGCGAGCTTGAAGAGCGCCTTGAAAAGGCTGACGAAGCTGAGCACGGCCAGGCGGGTCCTGAGGCCCGGCGCGTCTATGATCGGGGGAAATGCTCCCGGCATCGCCTGGGGGGATGTTGATTTGGCCCTGCTCTTGCTGCCCACGACCTCGACCGGGAGCTCGATCTCGGCCAGGCAACAATCGTCGCCCGTCGATAGCAGCTTCGAGATCTCGGGAGGATCGAGGTCGGGGTTTATCAGCGCGAACGTGCCGGCCTCCAGCGCCATCATCAGTGACGTACAGACCTGGGGGCACTTCTCGAGCTCTCGTGAAGCCGGGCAGTAGCGCTCCTCCTTTACGGCCCTTCCACAAGTCTCCTCGGTCCAGACCCCGCGAACGCCCACCATGTGGTCCTCGAAGTCGAGAACGCGGCCGAGGCTGCGCGCGTCGGTCGGGTCGATCTGGAGGGCTTCCTGCATTGTCGCGCTGCGGTCCAACCCCATCTGGTAAAAAACGTACTGGAGAGCCTTGACCCCTCGCTCGCCGTACCTGTCGTACAGCGCGGGCAGGAGGTCCGCGAACCTCCGCATCATCAGCCTCACCGGGGCTTCCCTGTGCCATTGAGGGTTTATCAGGTCACTGACAGTTGGTTGGAGTGTGCCCAGCTCGATGGCATAACCAAAAACACCGGCATACAGGGCAAATTTGGTGAGTTTCCCGAACATTTCCGCCTCCATTTCATCCGACAGACCTGACGGCCTGAGTTCACCCGTGGTGGTAAAGCAGGATTCGCACTATGGGCACAGCCCACCATACGAATATACTGTAAGGTAACGCTCCAGCGGGATTTTACATACATTAAATAGAGAAAGTAAAGAATTTGGAATCCAAGAAACCCGGCGAAGCCGACATTGTCGACTCCCACATCCACATCCTGCCGCCAGGGCGGATGAGAGGGCTCGTCAGGTGGGTGAAAAAGTTCTTCCCGCAGCACACCACCAGTGAAGAGATAACCCCTGACGAGATCCTGGCGACGGACGCGGCACAGGGTGTCGGGACTTTCTTCAACATGGTGTTCCCGCTCTGGGAAAAAGAGACGGAAGAGCTGAACCTCTTCAGCAGGGATATCGCCGAGCGATACGACAACGTGGTTGGCTTCGGCTCGCTCCATCTCGAGACTACCGGAAAAGACGCCGTGGCCGAGAGATGCATGACGGAGTACGGCCTGGCCGGGATCAAGCTCCATCCTTATGCCCAGCGGTTCGAGGTCTTCTCGCCGGCGTTCGACCCTCTTTACAGGAAGCTTAACGAGTTAGGAAGGCCCTTCGCGGTCCACACCGGTTTCGACGCTTTCTACGAACAGACACAGAACCTCGACCACCTCAGGTTGATGCTCGAGCGTTACGACCGCATGCCCGTCGTTCTCGTACACTCGCTGTTCCCGAGATTCGAGCTGGCACACAAGCTCATGTGCGAGCACCCGCAGCTGTACCTGGATATGACCAACGTGCTCAGCTCCATCAGATGGCACCGGGAATGGCCGGACAACTGGCGGGAGCAAGCCGAAGGCACCGAGATCGAGCGCAACCTCGATTATTTCTACGAGCTCTTCGAGACGTTCAGCAACCGCATAATGTTCGGCACCGACCATCCTGTTGGAATGGGACAGCCTGCCGATATCTACGCCGACCTCGACTGGTTCGACTTCGGCGACGATATAAAAGCCGACCTGCTCGGACGCACCGCGCGCTCATTTCTGGAAGAACACTGCAAACCGCTGTAGAACGCCTTGCCCGATCACTGGTGTCTAGCGAAGTATGCGTGCTTAGCCGCCACCGTTCTTCCACCATGATGCCGCCCCCGGAAATCGCTATGGGTGTTGGCGCGCCTTCGTTTTCAGGTCACGAACCTGAGGAGTCTCTGCGCGAGCTTCTGCGCGTTCTTGTATGGAGGATACCTGATAAATACGTCCAGGCTGAAGCTCTTTCTGACGACGGCTTTCATGTTCGAGAACATATCGAAGGTGTACTTGCCGTGGTATTTTCCGAACCCGCTTTCGCCGACCCCTCCGAACGGGAGCCGGTTGTTTGAAAAGTGAAGCATGACGTCATTGAAGCAGCAGCCCCCGGATGTGGTCCCGGACAGGACGCGGTCCTGCTTGGCCTTGTCGCGTGAGAAGAAATAGAGCGCGAGCGGCTTCGGGCGAGAGTTCGCGAAGGCGATGGCCTCATCGAGCTCCCCGTACTCTATAACCGGTAGCACCGGGCCGAATATCTCCTCCTGCATAATCGCATCATCCGGGCTGACGCCATCCATCACGGTCGGGCCCACGTATCGACTTGACCGATCCGAGTCCCCGCCGACCACGATGTTTCCCATGGAAAGGAGCGCGCTGACCCGCTCGAAGTGCCGGTCGCTGACGATTCGAGCGTAATCCTCGCTCTTTGAGGGATCGTCGCCGTAGAAGGTGTGGATCTGCCTGCGGATCGCTTCTAACAGCTTGTCCTTTATGGCGCTGTTGACGAGCAGGTAGTCCGGGGCGATACACGTCTGTCCGGCGTTGAAATATTTGCCCCACGTGATGCGCCGGGCGGCGCGCTCCAGGTCGATGTCAGGCTCGACTATGCAGGGGCTCTTGCCGCCCAGCTCCAGGGTCACGGGAGTGAGGTTCCGGGCGGCCGCCGCCATCACGGACCTCCCAATCGAACCGCCGCCCGTATACATGATAAAGTCGAACCGCTCGTTCAGCAGGGCCTGAGCGGTGGAAGCGTCACCCTCCACCACGGTCACGTACGAGGGGTCGAAGTTCTCACCTATTATCTTCGCCAGCGTCTTCGAAGTGCTCGGAGTGATCTCCGAGGGCTTGATCACGGCGCAATTGCCCGCCGCTATCGCTCCCACGAGGGGAGTCAATGCAAGGTCCACGGGGTAGTTCCATGGGCTGATGATAAGCACGACACCGAGCGGCTCGGGGTACACATAGCTGGACGCCGGAAACAGAAAGCTCGGCGACCATGCCCTCCTCGGGCGCGCCCATCCGCTGACACGCTTTGCGGCGTGGTCGATATCGGCCATCACGTGGCTCACCTCCGCCACATACGCCTCAAAAGTCGGCTTGCCGAGGTCCTCCTTGAGCGACCTGAGGATATGCCGCCTGTTTTCATATACGGCTTTCTTGAACACTCCGAGTTGCTCGAGGCGGAAATCGATATCGCTCGTCCGGCCGCTGTTGAAGAACTCGCGCTGCTCACTTACGAGATCCTCAAAGACGATCTCCCCCGCCGTCGACGTTGTTTGGACCACCTGGATCACCTCCGGTCGACTAATTCTCGGTCGCACAGCGCAAACCTCTGCTCGTTCGATGAGCCGAACCGCGATGGACCTCCTGTCCCGCCGAGAGCCTTGATCCCCGGGCAAATGTGCGGGAAAGGCGCGATTCGTGGTAATATCGCGACTTTGGAGGGAACATATGGGAAACATAAGGACAAAACTTGGATTAACTCGCGACGAGGAGCGTCGGCCTATGGACCTCAACAGCGATTCTGGACCGAGTGCCCCATCGGGCGATGTTGAGGCCGCCATCGAAACACGCGGGCTGACCAAGCGGTTTGGCGACCGCGTCGCCGTCAACAACGTCGATCTTTCCGTACCGCCCGCCAGCGCTTTCGGGTTCGTGGGGCCTAACGGCGCCGGCAAGACCACGCTTATCCGCGCTATCCTCGGGCTGACACGACGCGCGAGCGGGACGGTCCGCCTGATGGGTTATTCGATGCCCGAGAACCACGCCCTCGCGCTCGCGAGGGTCGGGGCCATAGTCGAGGAGCCGCTATTCCACCCTCACCTTACCGGACGCGAGAACCTCGAGGTGATCGCAGCGGCGCGCGAGCCCGGAGCGCACCGTAGGATAGGGCCCGCGCTCGCCCGGGTGGGACTTGCCGACCGTGCGGACGAGCGCGTTCGGGCTTATTCGATGGGTATGCGCCAGCGCCTGGGCGTGGCTCGATGCCTCCTTGCCGACCCGCTTCTGCTGGTCCTCGACGAGCCCATGAACGGGCTCGACCCGGCGGGCATCGAGGAGTTCCGCGAGATGATAAAGGGATTCGTGAACGAGGGCCGGACCGTCTTCCTCTCGTCGCATCTGCTCGATGAGGTCCAGAAGACCTGTGACCGTGTCGCCATAATTGACCAGGGGGACATCCTTATGCAGGGCCTGGTAGAGGACATCGCGCGGAGGGGGCGCCCCACGGTCAGGATCCGCTGCGATTCGGCGGACGCCGCCGAGCGCCTGCTCGCCGCGCACCCGGCCGTCGCGCAGATGCGAATGGCCGACGGCACCCTCATCGTAGCGCTTCGCACGGAGCAGGGCATCGACACCGACGCCGCCGTCGCGGATATGAACCGCCTCCTGGTCGAGGCCGGGGTTTCGGTCTTCACGATCGAGGCTGAGCGAGTATCGCTCGAGGAACGGTTCCTTGAGATCACCTCTCGACTGGAGGTGACGGGATGAACTGGCGGATGTTCAAGGCGGAATGGCTCAAGCTACGCAGGCGCCGCGGGTTGTTCTGGTGGTCGTTAGGGCTCTCAGTCGGAGTGGTGGC
The DNA here is from genome assembly GCA_036508635.1 of Candidatus Anoxymicrobiaceae bacterium. Lineage (GTDB taxonomy): Bacteria > Actinomycetota > Geothermincolia > Fen-727 > Anoxymicrobiaceae > FEN-727. The sequence continues at coordinate 168 of DATCGY010000003.1, read as the reverse complement.
GGTGATATTCGGGGTTATCGAGGGGTTGCACCTGGGAAGCCCCGCACAGCACGGGCCGGCGGGCGGGCTCACGGGTCTCACGCGCGGGCTGATCGGGCTCTACTCGGCAGGGGGTGTGGCCGCCATCCTTATCGGTTCCTTCGCCGGTACCGATAAGGATGGCGGCCA
>DATCGY010000002.1:0-12425 GCA_036508635.1 Candidatus Anoxymicrobiaceae bacterium | reverse complement strand
CCGCGGCGATGCGGCACAGCTCCGCGGCCTGCTCCAGGTCCGGCGTTATGGGCTTCTCGACCAGGACGTCGCACCCGGCCAGGAGCGCCTGCTTGCAGAACTCGAAGTGGGCGTCCGTCGGCAGAGCGATCACCACCGCGTCGACGGCGTCCAGCAGCTCCTCCGGGCTGTCGAACCGTGTCGCTCCCCGCTCGCTGGCGACGGCGCCGGCCGCTTCCGCGTCGCTGTCGAAGACGCCGACCAGCCGGGCGCCCGGCAGGGACGAGAGGATGCGCGCGTGGTTGCGCCCCATATAGCCGACGCCGAAGACGCCGACTCGCACAGTTCCGTCACCGGACGATGCCATTCGACCTCCTCAATCCTGTAAGAACCCTCATCCCAACCGCACAGGTCCGGCGTCCCTCGCGGGAACTCCAAGGAAAAGCCTGCGAGCCGGGACGTCGGTTATCACTACCGCGCCCATCCCCACCAGCGCCTGCTCTCCAACAATGATGCCCGCCAGCAGGCATGCGCCGGCCCCGATCGCCGCACCGTCCTCGACCGTTGGCCCGGTATGCGACTTCTCACCGTGGTAGAGCGGGTACACGTCGTTGGTGGTGATCGCCCTTGGCCCGAAGAAGACTTCCGAACCGAGCGTCACCTGTCCCGTGATATAGGCGCCCGACTGCACGCGTGTTCGGGCCCCGATCGTTACATCCGACTCCACGATAACAGCTCGGCCGATGAGGACTCCACGCGCAAAAGTGCAGGTCTCGCGGACGCCCGCGAGGTCTCCGACGAAGCATTCTTCCTCGAAGGTGGTCCCCGCGTAGACGACCGCGTTCGCCCCGATGACGGAACCGGCCCCGACCTCGAGGGGCCCTTCAAATGAGACCGGCCTCGTGCTCGAAGCCGCCGCCCTGGGCCGCTTGCCCAGCACGGTCAGGGGCCCGACCTCGACGCCCTCGGCGAGCTTCGTACCTGACAGCACGACGGCCCCATGGCCGAGAGCTACGCCATCCGCGAGAACCGCCCCGGCCTCGACCACCACTCCTTCATCGAACGAGCAACCGGAGCCGATTGTCGCTTCTGCTGATATCGAGTACGCCAATGATGCCTCCGTGAATGCGCCTGCCAGGTCTCGTTCAATAATATCGGATTCCAGCATAGCGTGCGCCTCGGGGCCGTCGCCCTAGACCCGGAGGCGTGTCAGACTCCCGACTTTCTTCAGCCACAGTTCGGCGCACATCAGGTTACTGGTGGTCTTGAACGCGAGGTTGGAACCTGAAAGTGACCTTCCCATGATCTCTCTCATCATCTCGACGTCCACGAGACCGGAAAGCAGCATGTTCTCCGGATCGAGGGTGTCGCGCACGAACTGCGGCAGGTATCGAGCGATCAGCCCACCGTAGTTGTACGGCCCCTGGTACACGAGCGGTTCGCCCCTTACAGCTTCCGACGCCTTGTTCAGCGCCCGGCGACACGTGTTGCGGCTCTGGAACCAGGCGTAGTAGAAGAGTGTGCTCAAGCGCGGCGGCCGCAGGGTTGCAAGCTTCCCGGAGGCAAGTACAACGGAAGCGAGCTCCGGGCTGTTGTGATCGACCATATAGCGATGCACCCAGGAATCTTTCTTCATCTCGCCTCCGAGACGGGGCGCTGCTTCCAGGACCGGGGTATGGAGGAAAGGGTTGAACTGTCTGGAGAATCTGGCGGCGGGCAGTATCGAGTACGCTATCGATTTTGACACGCGCTGGCTCAGATAGAAGCACTCGGAAGCGAGCAGCGGGTCGTCAGTTTCCGTGGCGTCGAGGGCTTCTTTCACCGAGTCGCGCACCATCCCCGGCTGATCCGCCATGAGACCGGCCAGCAGGCCTTCGGTGGTAGCGGGGTAGAACATGGCTTCTATCGCGGGAAGGATGTCGGCGTTCGAGTGTACTGTCTCCGGTCCGCCGGGCGCGAAGAAGAGCCGCAGCATCTCTCCGCCGATGCCGCACATGTGAACTCCGGCACCGAGACATTCTCTCTCATAGATTTTGGGCAGGTGTGAAAACAAGATGAAGTTGACCATCCCGCTGGACCAACTCATCAGACGCTCCGACATCTGCGGCAAGGTCCTGCAGATCCCTGCGTCGATACTGATTATTCTGCCGGGAATGCCAACCTTCTTGTAGACCGTCTCTGCGACACTGACGTCCCTGGACCTCGCCGGGCCGTACGTGTAGCACTTGATGCGGTCCTTGAAGGGCAGGCAGGCGGACAGTATCGCGCGGCTGTCCAGGCCGCCGGATACCGGCACGACTGCGTCCCCGGACATCTCGAATGCCGCCCGCATGCCATCGTTGAACCGATCGAGTACTTCCCGCGGCTCAAGGGGCGGCATTTGCGCGAAATCCGTGAGCCGCCAGTAGACGCTTTCGTTAAGGCGCCGTCGCCTGTCCACCTCCAACACGGTTGCCTGTCGTATCGTCCGGATCTCGTCGAAATAGGTCCGGTTCTCGAGCATGTACGAGAGCGTGAGAAATTCGGCCAGCGCGCGGCGATCGAGCGTAACGCTTTTGAGGCGTGCACACAGCGCCTCGATGCTGTCGGAGAACAGCAGCCCGGAGGGGCCCCTTGCCATGAAGACAGGGTAGGTGCCTGCGCGGTCGGCGGCGACCAGAAGCCTGTCGTCCTTCCGGTCCGCTATCAGAACAGCGAATGAACCGTGGAGATCCTTGACGAACTCGCTGCCACGCCGCTCATAGGCCTTGATGACAGCTGTCGCATCAACCCACGCCGCCGGGTCGAAGCTGTAAGGGTGGCCGAGGACAAGCGCCTCGACGTGTCCGGTTTTGCCGTGCTGGACGTCCCGCCGGTCCGCGCATTCAGTCGAGATGTCGATCTCGGCCTGCTTGTCATAGTCAATCGTTACGCAGACGGGGCTCATAGTCGTTCCTCGCAATCCGAGGGTGGTCGTCCGTGGCCACCGGAGCCTGCGACTTGCAGCCGGCAGTATCCGCTGATTTACTCGTGGATGTTACTCGTCCTCTACGTTGCGGGGCACCGCCTTTTCCACCAGCTTCTTGAGTGTCTCACGTGTGAACTGCATCTCGCTTGGCGTGACTACCCTGAAAGCAAGAACGGCCAGGATGTAGATCAGGGCTCCGGCAACTACTATCAGGACCAGCCCGCCGAACCCGCCGACCGGTATCTTGTTCAGGAAGTAGACCGCTACTCCCATAACGACCCCCGCGGCGGTCGCTTTCATGACAGCGAGCGCGGGGAACTTCCAGTGCATGTACCGCTCGGACATCGCGGTCATAATGACCAGGTAGACCACGTAGGCAACCATCGTCGACCACGCAGCGCCCACAAACCCGAACGCCGGTATCAGGAAGAGGTTCAGCCCGATGTTGAGGGTCGCGCTCGCGACAACGGGAATGAGGATCAGCCTGGTCTTCTTCTTCACGTAGAACGTGTAGCCCGGAATCCAGGCAAGGTTGTAACAGAAGATGCCAAGCGCGAGCGGCAGCACCGCGGTGGCCGACGGGAGGTACCTGGCCGAGGTGAGTACGTGTATGACCCTGAACCGCAAGAGATAGAGGCCCAGGGTCACCGGTATCAGCGTTATCAACAGGTACCTGGTGATTCGGCTGAGCAGCTCGCTGGTCGCAAGCTCTCCATCGCGCTCGTACGTCTGCATTATCACCGGGGCGGCCCCGAGCTGAAGCGCGGACAGCACCATCGTGAAGGCATCGACGGCGAGCGTGTAGACAACCGAATACAGCCCGACCTGTCTCGAGCCCTTGAACGCCTGCACCAGGTACCGGTCCGATGATGTCAGGATATTGGAGGAGATGTTAGCGAAGACGAGCACGAATCCGAAGCTGAGGAACTTCTTCATCAACTCGGAAGAGTAGCGCCGCCAGCGTACCCTCCGCGAGATGCGCAGCAGGATGAGCTCTATCGGGACTACAACTATCAGAGCCCCCAGCCATGCGATGAACACGCCGTTCACGCCCGTGCCGCCCCACTTTACCAGGGCTGCGCCGACCAGGTACCTGCCCACATAGACGAGGAGGAAGAGTATCGCGTAGGCGCGCGCCCGCTGGCTCGCCTGCAGAAACGTCAGGAGGATGTAAAATGGAACAAAGAGTGAGAATATCGCGATGCCCAGGCAGATCACACCCCGGTTCGATCCCAGCGGAAGCACGAATGCGGCAAGTGGCAATACCACGCCTAGCACGAGTATCATGAAGTGCGGGACGTAGTGCAGCGCCGTCGAGTAAAGGGTGTCGAGCTCCCCCCTGTCCTCGTACTCGGGATAAAAGCGGATAGTAGACGTGATAAAGGTGATGTAGAAAAGCGGCGAGATGAGAACGATGGTCACGGCGACCAGGGAGTAGACACCGTACTGACTCGGGCTGAAGACGCGAGTGAGAATCGGCACGGACACGAGCCCCATAAGGGCGTACCCGCCCTGCGCGACCAGGTACCAGCTCGAGGCTTTTCCTATCTGAAGTATCTTCTCTTTCAAGGCCAGCCCTCAATAACTGTCAAAACGCTCCGCTCTGCCGGCAAACGCAACGGGGGGGTCAGGTCATCTGCTGCATCCGGTAACACTATCCGAACGGTTATTGGCGAACAAGAACGCTGCGACCTTCGTCCCGGAGCGCTGTGTTATGCTTGCACCGGCTCGACACCGGATTGAAGGCGAGGTTGGTCAGATGAGAATCGGAGTCCTGCTTCCCCACGGCTTTTTCCCCTGGGACGTCAGGGTCTTCAAAGAGGTCCCCTTGCTGGTGGCGGGAGGCCACGAGGTAAGCGTGCTCTGCTGGAGCGAGCCCGGAGAGGCGGCGGTCGAGGAACTGCTGGGAGCCCGGGTAGAGCGGATGCGGCACGGCAAGCGCGCCGATCGCTTCACCAACCTCATCCTCAAGATGACCGGCTACCGCTGGCACCCTTTCTGGACAAGGCGCATCAAGCGTTTCATCCAGGAGAACCGCATCGAGGCGCTGTACACCCATGACCTCCGCCCGGCTCTCATCGGCTGCCGCATAGCAAAGAAGCAAGGCCTGCCTGTGGTCGTAGACCTCCACGACGACTACCCGACCATGAACACCAGCGCCGTGCGCAACTTGTCCGCGCGCCTGTTCAACTCCATCAAGAAGATCGACCGTGTCCAGGGCAAGGTGGTCAGGATGTCAGACCGCGTGATCGTCCCCTGCCTCGGCTTCATGGATCTGTTCCCTGAGAGGTACGGCATCCCGCCTGACAAGATGGTCCTTGTGCCGAACTACCAGGACCTCGCAACGCTTGTGGAACCGGACAAGATGGAGCCGATCGGGGCTGACCCCGGATTCTTCAATGTCACCTTCGTCGGCTCGGTGGGCACGCCCGGAAGAGGCGTCCAGGTCGCGGTAGAAGCGATGCCGCATGTACTCGAGCGGATGCCGGACGCGAGGCTGGTCATCGTCGGTGACGGGTCGTACCTGCCTGAGCTCAAGAAGCTCGCCGAACGCCTGGGCGTGCAGGACAGCGTACAGTTCACAGGCTGGGTCGATTTCTCGGAAGTACCCGGCTACATCGCCGGGAGCGACGTCTGCATCATCACCTTCCTCAAGGAGGTCTCGCAATACAACTACGGCAACCCGCACAAACTCTTCCAGTACATGGCGGCGAAGAAACCAGTGCTCGTGAGCGACTGCTATGAGATCGGCAGGCACGTTCGCGAGAGCGGTTCAGGGCTGGTGTTCGCCTCGGGAGACGCCGTGGACTTTGCTGAGAAGCTCTCGGAGATGCGCCCCGAAGAGCTGCGCCGTTCGATGGGTGAGAACGGTTTCCGGGCCGTCATGGAGCGGTATAACTTCGAGAGCCTTTCCGACAGGATCCTGGAGATGTGCAGCGAGCTGGAGAAAGTCTGATTTATCTCACCGATGGCGCATTGCCGCGCAACGCTCCACCGGTGCAAGGTTACACGCGCCAATGCCTTTCATCTTGCTGATTTAGCTCACCGGTGGTGCATTGCTTCGCAACGCACCACCGGCGCAAGGTTACACGCGCCAATGCGCGGTGCGGTCAGGAAAAATCCTGCCCGCTGAGCGCGTTGCGCGTGTCGACCAGCGGGACTTCCAGCCCCTCGAAGATGCTCTTGTCCAGCCCCGAGTGCGCCGTTAGTATCAGGACGCAATCCATGCTCTCCAGCGCATCGCGGTCGAGCTCCTCAGAGGCATATTCGACCCCGTCCACCTCCACCGACGGGACGAACGGGTCGTGGTAGTGGATCTCCGCGCCGGCAACGGCCAGCAGCTCGATGACTTTCAGGGCGGGCGACTCGCGCGTATCGGCGACATCCTCTTTGTACGCGACGCCGACCAGAAGCACCCTGGCCCCATTGACACTTCGTCCGCACGAGTTCAAGGCTTCGGAGGCCCACTGGACGACCTCGTACGGCATGTTCCTATTGATCTTGCCGGCCAGTTCGATGAACTCCGGGTAGAAATCGTAATCGCGCGCCTTCCACGAGAGGAAGAACGGGTCGACGGGGATGCAGTGGCCGCCCATACCCGGGCCGGGGCGGAACGACATGAACCCGAACGGCTTGGTGGCGGCGGCCTCGACGACCTCCCAGATGTTGATGTCCATGCGGCGGCACAGCAGCGACAGCTCGTTGACGAGAGCGATGTTGACGGCGCGGAAGATGTTCTCGAGGAGCTTGGCCATCTCGGCCGCCTCCGGGCACGATACGACCTTGACCCGAGATACGAGGTTCCCGTAGAAAGCCGCAGCCAGCTCGGCCGAGCGCTCATCCAGAGCTCCCACGAGGCGCGGTATCTCTTCGTAGACGCGGCCGGTCCCGGGGTCCACACGCTCGGGCGAGTAGGCGAGGAACAGCCCGTCACCAAGCCGATGCCCCCTCGCCTCCAGGATGGGCAGGACCAGTTCCCTGGTCGTGCCGGGATACGATGTACTCTCCAGGACGACGAGCTTGGAGCCGTCGCCGTCGCCGAACGCCGCGGCAACGTCGCTCGTGGCGTCCCGTATGAAAGAAGTGTCCGGCTGCTGCCCGTCGCCAAGGGGTGTCGGCACGCAGATCACCACGACGTCACTGTCGGCCACCGCCTTGAAGTCGCTGTAGACGGTCAATCCTCTCTGTGCCAGCTCGTCGAGACGATCCCGGTCAGAATATTTGTCAATGCCGACCACGGGGTAGCCCGCTTCCGTGAGGCGGAACGCCAGCGGTTCGCCAACATAACCGATGCCCACGACAGCGGCCTTCGCCGTGCGGTTCTTTACGCGGTCTGCGATTGACTGCAAGAGGATCTCCCCGTGTCAGTGATGAGTTGTTTCGGCGCAAACACTACCTCATCGAGCGACTAACGGGCAAGATGGGCCACGGGTGTGGACATACCTGCCAGCCCGGATGCAGTAGTGTGCGCGTGGTCGTCACTGATGGTAGATTATCGGAGTCGGAAGAAGCATTCGATGACCATCGCTCTTACGGTTGCATGGTTTTCGTCGAGGAGGATGTTCGAGATGGCTGCCAAGATGTACAACGGGAAATTCATGTCATGGTTGCAGAGATCACGTCTGGGCAACATTGAGAGACGAATCATCGCGTACGTGGACCGCCCTCAGGTGATCTACCCCCATGTAAGAACAGGCATCACGGGCCAGGTGGAAATCGGCGAGGGCACGGTATTATCCCTCAGGGTACGTATAGATGCCACAGGCCATGTCAAGATAGGCGAACGCTGTATCATCGGGTACGGAGCGAAGATCCACTCGCATAGCCACATGTTCCTGACCGGTCGGGTCGAAGACATAACCGCTGATCCCAGGGTCAAGACCTGGGAACTTACGATAGGCGACAACGTGTTCATCAGGGAGGAGGCGATGATCATGCCTCAGGCCGGTTCCATCGGCTCCAATTCGATAATCGGCGTCAGGGCGGTCGTCACAAAGCCGGTCGGACCTGGTGAGATATGGGCCGGCAACCCCGCGCGGAAGATCGGTCAGAGAGCTTGAGGCCGCAGGGCAAGATCACATTGATATGCGAAGAGCCTCGTCAGATGCCTGGATCCTGAACAGGAGCGCCCGATACCACATGCTCCGGATTGTTCAGCTTTCACCGTGATAGTTCGAGTTCACGCCCCGTTGACAGCCTGGCAGACACGCTCGACCTCTTCGTCGGTCATACCCGGGAAGATCGGCAGAGAGAGGACTTCTCCAGAGGCTGCCTCCGCCACCGGGAACTCGCCTCTGGAGTATCCGAGGTACTCGAAGCACGGCTGAAAGTGGAGGGGAACCGGGTAGTACACCGCAGATGCGACCCCGGCCGCCTCGAGGCCGCTCTTCACCTCGTCGCGCCGATGCGAGCGGATAGTGTACTGGTGGTAACAGTGGGAGTACCCCGGCTTCACGGGAGGCGTCACAACGTCCTTGAGGTGGGCGTCATAAAGGGATGCTATGCGTGCCCGTTCCCGGTTCCATTCATCCAGGTGCTTCAGCTTCACCAGGAGGAGCGCCGCCTGTACGGCATCGAGGCGGCTGTTGTACCCGAGGACCTCGTGGTAATACTTGCGGCTTGACCCGTGCGCCCGGAGCATGCGCGATCGCGCGGCGAGCCCCTCATCGTCGGTGCACAGCATTCCCGCGTCCCCGGCCGCCCCCAGGTTCTTGGTGGGGAAGAAACTGAGAGCCGACGCCTCGCCGAACGACCCTGCCTTCTGGCCGGCGGCCTCAGCCCCCAGGCTCTGTGCGCAGTCCTCGACCAGCGCGATTCCTCTCTCGTCGCAGATCTTACGGCACGCTTCGACATCCACCGGGTGCCCGAACAGGTGGACTACAACGAGCGCCTTCGTCTGCTCGGTGATCGCGTCCGCTACGAGCCCGGCGTCGATGTTGAAGGTCGCTCCCTCGATGTCTACGAATCTCGGCACCGCGCCGAGATTCGCGGCGGCCTCGGCGGTGGCGATAAAGGTGAAGGGCGTCGTGAGAACCTCGTCGCCCGGCCCGACGCCCAGCGCTTTCAGCGAGAGGAACAGCGCGTCGGTGCCTGAGGCGACGCCGACCCCTTCCGCGACGCCCAGGTAAGAGGCAATCTCGCTCTCGAGCTCGGCGACCCGCGGGCCGAGTATGTACCCGCCCGACCGCAGGACCTCCAGGACGGCTCCGCCCGCCTCCTCCTCGAGCATCGCAAACTGGCGCGATACGTCAACCAGCGGGATGCGCGGCATATCCTCCATCATCGCTTCTCCATCTTCATCAGATCCTCACGGGTACGCCGCCTGCGGCAAGCGACTCACTGGCGGCGGTCAGCACCTTGAGGACCTGCAGGCCCTGCACCCCGTCGGACCGGGGTGTGACGCCGTCACGGACGCAGTCTATGAAGTGCTGACACTCGCGGCGAAGCGGCTCCTGCATGGCGATATCAGGCACCGACTCCTCGCCCACGTGCAGGTACAGTTCCTTTCCATACTCGAGCATGCCCCCTGGCCGGTAGACTCGTTTATCGAAGATCTTTATCTTCTCATCCTCGCTCATGTCATCGAACACGGCCATCTTCTCGGTCCCCACGATCGTGAACTTGCGGATCTTGTGGGGGTCGAGCCATGAGACGTGGCAGTTGCCCATCTGCCCGCCGGGGAACTGCATCGAGCAGAACACGACATCCTCCAGCCCGTCTCTCAGGTAGGACGCGCCGCTCGCCACGACGGTCACGGGCTCCGAGTCCAGCAGGAAGAGCATCAGTGAGATGTCGTGCGGCGCGAGGCTCCACAGACAGTTCTCGTCGTGCCTGAGACGGCCCAGGTTGAGCCGGTGAGAGTATATGTACAGTATGTCCCCGAGCTCTCCGGACTCCACGTATGCCTTCAGGAAATCCACCGCCGGGTGGTAGATGAGAAGGTGGCCCACCATGAGCACCTTGCCCAGCTCCTCCGAGGCGTCGACCAGCTCCTGTCCCTGAGCGACCTCCAGACTCATCGGCTTCTCGACGAAAACGTGCTTGCCGGCGCGCATCGCCTCGAGGGCGAGCTGGTGGTGGGTGACCGCGGAGGAGGCAACGACCACCGCGTCCACGCTCTCATCAGCCAACACTTCCGCAGGATCCTTGACGAACTTCGCGCCCGGGCACTTGTCCGCGGCCTCACGCAGCTTGTCGTCTGATGAATCGCATACGTATTCGAGCCGCGCTCCCGGGAGGCCCAGGAAGTTACGGCAGAGGTTCGGGCCCCAGTAGCCGTAGCCGATGAGGCCGATTGTGACTTTTTCGTCAGTACCCAAATGAATACACCTCGGTCAGAGAACACACAGAGAGTAACACACAGGGAAACACCTCATCGAACGGAGCCGTCGAGGTACGCGTCGATGGCGCGGGCGATCTTCTCGCACGCTTTTCCGTCCCCGAAGTACGGCGGCCGTTCCCCCTCCGGCGGCGCGAATCCTCGAAGTGCCGCCTCGATCCTGGCCTGGTCGCTGCCGGTCGCCACGCACCAGCCGGACTCTACCGTTTGCGGCCAGGCCGAGACGAAGTCCAGGCAGACGCACGGCTTTCCCGCGAAGTAAGCCTCTTTGTTGACGCCGCCGGAATCGGTCACTATCAATCTCGCGTTGCTCATGAAGAGAACCATGTCCTTGTAGTCCACCGGCTTGACCATGACCATGGCGCCGTTCGAGTCCATCTCAGAAAGCAGCCCGTGCCGTTCCATGCTCTTGACCGTGCGAGGGTGGGCGGGGAACAGGACCTTCTCCCCCGATGACGTCACCCCTCGCAGGATAGCCTCGAGCGAGGCGCGGTCATCCGCGTTGTGGGGACGGTGCAGAGTGAGGAGCAGGTAGCCCTCGGGCTCGAGCCCGAGGTCGTCCAGCTCCCGGCGGGCGGCGCCCGCCTGGCGCTCGGTCTGCAGGAAAATGTCGTACATCACGTCGCCGGTCATCTCCACGCCGTCGGTGATCCCTTCGGCGCGCAGGTTGGTGGCCGCCTCATCGGTCGGCACGAAGCGCAGGGTGGACAGCCTGTCCGCCACCACGCGGTTGATCTCCTCGGGAACCCCCAGGTCGTGCTGCCTGGGCCCGGCCTCGACGTGGCCGATGGGCAGCCTCAGTTTTGCAGCGGCCAACGCGGCGGCGAGAGTTGAGTTGGTATCGCCGTAGATGACCACGAAATCGGGCTCTTCGGCGGTCAGCACCTCCTCGAGCGCGGTCATCGCTTTTGCTGTCTGAGTAGCGTGGCTGCCCGAACCCACCTCGAGGTTGTAGTCCGGCTCGGGGATCTCGAGGACTTCGAACTGCGCACGGGACAATTCCACGTCGTAGTGCTGGCCCGTATGGACCAGCACCTCATGGAAACGCTCCCGCAGGTGCGGGGACAGCGCGGCCTCTTTCACAAACTGCGGCCTCGCCCCCACCACGGAGAGCACTTTTCTTTTATTCCCTGCGGGACGACCTTCGGCCAAATCAACACCTCGGTTGAACCTCCGGACCGGTAACGAGTTTCAGGACACGGGCGGTAACTCTTTCCAGAGGCTAATTCTACCCGATTCGCGTCCGCCGCTCAGGTGGTCCTGCCCGGGTTGCCCGTTTCGTATAGACTTCTTAGAGCGGTTCCAACCTGGAATCCGCTCCACCGGAGGCCATCTGTGAAGTTAGCGGTCGTGATGGGGCGCGAGCCCACCTACACCAGGAACAGAGTCATCCTCGACGGGCTGGCGTCGGCGGGCGTCGAGACTATCGAGTACACCGACCTGGGACGCAATTATCCTCTGCGGTTTGCGAGGTTACTCACGCGTTTCGTGCTCAAGCCTCCCCGCGGCGCCGACGCCATCCTGGTGGGCTTCTACGGCCAGCCGTTCATCCCGTTCATCAGCAGGCTCTCGAAAAAACCTATAGTCCTCGACGCTTTCCTCTCCGGCTACGACACCATGTGCTTCGATCGCAAGAGGTTCAAGCCCCGGTCGCTGCCTGGCAGGCTCTTCTACTGGCTCGACCGCTCGGGATGCCGCCGCTCGGATCTGGTCCTCCTCGACACGGACGAGCACGTGGAGTATTTCGTGGAGACTTTCGGCGTGGACCGGGACAAGTTCAGGCGCGTCTTCGTGGGCGCCGAGAGTTCCCTGTTCAGCCCGCAGCCGGCGGCGACCGGCGGCGGCCCGCTGGAGGTCTTCTACTACTGCACCTTTCACCCGGTGCACGGCACCGAATACGTGGTCCGCGCGGCGTCCCTGCTCGCGGACGACGACGACATTCATTTCACCGTGGTCGGGGGCGGGCAGGAGCGCGACGCGATCGAGAGGCTGAGCGGCTCGCTGGGTCTCGGGAACACCGACTTCATCGATTGGATCCCGTACAGCGAGCTCCCGGAAGCCATCGCAAAAGCGGACATCTGCCTGGGGGGGCACTTCGGGACCGTCGCCAAGAGCAGCCGCGTGATTCCGGGCAAAGCCTTCCAGTTCCTCGCAATGGCC
>DATCGY010000001.1:0-2572 GCA_036508635.1 Candidatus Anoxymicrobiaceae bacterium | reverse complement strand
GCCGCTGGCGCTGCTGACGGCCAGGTACCTGCGCGGACACTGAAGACATGAGGCGAAGCACGCGGCGGTGCGCTCCCTTCTCCTCCGCCGGACCCCCGCGCAAGTAGGAAAGAACGAGGCGTTTCTTGAATACGGGAATGGTAGACGCGCGGCGGGCGCGCAGCCGATCCGATTGGTAACGCCGATAGCGCCATAGTCCAGTACTCGGAGGGTTGGCCTGGGATGGCAGAGCAGGAAAGCACGACACAGGATTTCTGGAGCGTACCGGCGGAAGAGCTCTTCAAGACGCTCGGGTCGGATCCCGGAGGGCTGACAAGTGCCGAAGCCGCGGCGCGGCTTAAGCGCTTTGGCCCAAACATGCTGAAGGCTAAGAAGAGAGCCGGGGCGCTCTGGATCTTCGTTGCGCAGTTCAAAAGCCCGATAATCATCATCCTGATTGGCGCCGCGATTCTCTCCGCGTTCCTCCATGACCTGCCGGACGCGATCATCATCCTCGTCATCGTCTTCGCCAGCGGCGTCCTGGGGTTCTGGCAGGAGCGAGGCGCTGCCAAAGCTGTACAGAAACTGCTTGAGATTGTGCAGGTCAAAACGACCATTCTCCGGGACGGAAAGGAGCAGGAGATACCCGTCGAGGAGACAGTGCCCGGCGACGTGACGGTCCTGAGCGCCGGGGATGTCATACCGGGAGACTGTCGCATCGTCGAATCCAACGACATGTTTGTCGACGAAGCCGCCTTGACGGGCGAGACTTTTCCCGTAGAGAAGTTGGCCGGTGACGTAGCTGCCAGCGCGGGCCTCTCGGAAAGAACAAACTCGTTGTTCATGGGAACCCACGTTATCAGCGGCAGCGCAAAGGCGTTGGTCATGCACACCGGAACGGCGACTGAGTTCGGCAAGGTCTCGGAGAGGCTCAGGGCCAAACAGGAAGAGACCGAGTTCGAGCACGGGGTAAGGCGATTCGGGTACCTGCTGATGGAGGTCACCCTCGTGCTGGTCATCGCCATCTTCGCGATCAATGTCTACTTTCACAAGCCCGTCCTCACCTCCTTACTGTTCTCGCTGGCGCTTGCCGTAGGGCTGACGCCCCAGCTCCTGCCCGCCATCATCAGCATTAACCTCGCGAAGGGCGCGCAGAAGATGGCAAAGGTAAAGGTGATCGTCAAGCGCCTCGCCTCCATTGAAAACTTCGGCAGCATGAACGTGCTGTGCTCCGATAAGACCGGTACCCTGACCGAGGGCGTTGTGCGGATAGACTCTGCGCTCGACATCGAGGGGGGAAACAGCGATAAGGTCTGGATCTACGCTTACCTGAACGCGACATTCGAGACGGGCTTCAACAACCCTATCGACGAGGCGGTCCGCACGCAAAGGAAGTTCGATATCTCAGGCTACGAGAAGACAGACGAGGTTCCCTACGACTTCATACGCAAGCGGCTGAGCATCGTCGTCGCGAAGGACGGGCACCACTTTATGATAACGAAGGGCGCGCTGAACAACGTGCTCGATGTCTGCACCAAGGCCGAGAAGCCCGATGGAACCATCGTTGACATCGCGTCTATCATCGCGGAGGTTAGCTCCCGTTACGAGGAACTCAGCAGCCAGGGGTTCAGGACGCTCGGCGTCGCATACCGCGACCGGGGGGAAAAGAAGTTCGTAAAGAGCGCACACGAAACGGAGATGACGTTCCTTGGTATTCTCGCGCTGCTCGACCCTGCGAAAGAGGGAGTATCAGAGACCATCAACCGCCTTCTCGACCTGGGTGTGTCGTTGAAAGTCATCACCGGAGACAACCACCTGGTGGCAAAGAACATCGGTGCGAAGGTGGGACTGGATACAAAACAGGTTTTCACGGGGGACGACCTCAACCAGATGAGCGACGAGGCGCTGGTCCACCACGTCAACGAGGTCGCGATCTTCGCCGAGGTAGAACCGAACCAGAAGGAACGGATAATCCACGCCCTGTCGAAGGCGGGCAACGTGGTCGGTTACATGGGGGACGGCATCAACGACGCCTCCGCGCTGCACGCGGCCGATGTGGGCATATCGGTCGACACGGCCGTAGACGTGGCCAAAGAAGCTGCGGACTTCGTCCTGCTGGAGAAAGATCTCGGAGTGCTGGTCAATGGAGTGTCGGAGGGCAGGGTCACGTTCGCAAACACAATGAAGTACGTTTTCATGGCGACGAGCGCCAACTTCGGGAATATGTTCAGCATGGCCGGGGCCTCGCTGTTCCTCAAGTTCCTTCCCCTGCTTCCCGGTCAGGTGTTGCTCACGAACCTGATGACCGACTTTCCCGAGATGACCATCGCCACCGACAAGGTCGACCCCGAGATGGTGGGCGAGCCGCACAGGTGGAACATCCACTTCATCCGCACTTTCATGCTCGTGTTCGGCTTGCTCAGCTCGGTCTTCGACTTCGCGACTTTCGGGGTCCTGCTGTGGGTGCTGCACGCTTCTCCGACCCAGTTCAGGACAGGCTGGTTCGTGGAGTCTGTCATCTCCGCATCCATGATCGTGCTGGTCATCCGCACGCGGCGCCTGGCCATCAAGAGCAGGCCGAGCAAATACCTGC